>JANNMJ010000129.1:0-16033 GCA_031397815.1 Hymenobacteraceae bacterium | reverse complement strand
GGGGAACGTTCGTTCTGATAATGGCGATCAGAGCGCGGGTGTTCACCTCTTCCCATTCCGAACAGAGTCGTTAAGCCCCGTTGCGCCTATGGTACTGCTGTCACAGGCGGGAGAGTCGGTAGTCGCCAACCTTATCTACATTGAGCCCTCGTTGCTGCCCTCCAAAGGCGCGACGAGGGCTCTTTGCGTTTGGGCCGTATGTGCTTGAGCGCGTTAAAACCGCAAACGGAACATCAATACCTTGAGTGAGAATGATGTCCCAATAGGAGATATTCTTCGATAATGGCAACCTATCAACTACCGCTGATAAGGCCGCAGCTAAATGAAGTTATCTGGGTCGGTCCTTCGTAGCTAGCCCTGCCTAGTTGCTTTGTCTTTGAGACACGAGGAAGCTGGGCGCGGGACGAGTCAAACCGGACTGTTGCTCGAAGATTGTTCTGCCTTTGTGACAGATAGAAACGAGGCAATCCTCGTCGGCTGAGCCTGAATGCGCCGCCGAATAGCTGCGCCAATAAGGGTTGCCCGTTTGCTCCGCTTTGCCGGCGGTAGGCTTCAAGAACCCTCTTGGTCATCACTCAAACTCTCGTTGAGTAATATTGCCTCTTGAGCTTACAAGCTGCTCCAGCGTTCGGCTTCCTTTAAAAAAACTGAATCGTAACCTATTTACGACGAGAGCTGGAGATAGCAGTTGGTCGCGATTTAGTCACGCGCTTCCGTTTCGCTAACACGATGGGTTGGAAAGCAGCATTATCCATCTGCCAAAGCAGGAATGAGAGCTGATCGGCCCGTTTTTCAAATACCAATTGACGGGCAGATTCGGCGTCGTCAGCGGGTGGCTCGGCCCTTAGGAGTACTGGTTTGTGGGCGCGGGCTGCACCTTGAAGGGCTGCTACCATTTTTCCGGCGTGCCAATCGACTTCTTCTGGAGAGTTATTCGGCCGGCTGATAATCAGCGTGGCTGGGTAATGCTCACGCTCCTTGATTCGTAAGTAGGAACTCATAATCAAGCGTCCCCGGAAGCCCGATTCTGACTGCAGGGA
The DNA here is from genome assembly GCA_031397815.1 of Hymenobacteraceae bacterium. Lineage (GTDB taxonomy): Bacteria > Bacteroidota > Bacteroidia > Cytophagales > Hymenobacteraceae > JANNMJ01. The sequence goes on along the minus strand of JANNMJ010000129.1, from coordinate 14,993 downwards.
CCCATACTCAGCTATTTCTGCTATTGCTGACGTTTTTGGCTGATGCCGAACTAGATCGGTCAAGGGGCGATCCAGCAGAACGGCTTGAAATAGCTCGGGCTTTTCCATCATCGCTCCGGCTACTACGACGCTGCCGGCGTCGGCGCCTTCTAGCGCTAGTCGTTCGGCAGTGGTGTAATGCTGGTCGATCAGGTGTTGGGCGCAGGCTACTAAATCCTGCCAGCCCGTTGGTTTTTTATCGGCTCGACCGGCGTGGTGCCATGCTTCGCCGTATTCGCCACCACCGCGTACGTGCGCCACGGCCAACACGCCGCCCCGCTCAATCCAAGCTAGCTCGCTGGGGTCGTATTCAGGAACCAAGGTTTTGCCGAATGCGCCGTAGGCAGTTAAAAGCGTGGGATTGTGGCTGTTCAGTTTCAAGCCTCGCCGATAGATCATCGTGAGGGGAATTTGAACCCCGTCCGCACTACGCACTTTCAGCTCGATGGTGGCGAGGTGATCGGGGATATCGTAATCTCCCGCGGGTTGTAAATCGGCTTCAATCAATTCCGGACCTGACGACCAGCGATAGGTCAGGGGCGCCGCAATCCAAGAGTGCAGAATGAGGAATATGCCTGGTAGGCGGGCTTCCGTGACCAATTCGGCCACCGAGCTGCCTTCAGGTAGGGGCACGAGCTTAGGCGTAGTGTTTTCAAACGTCTTGACCCCGGTTTGCAGCGGCAATTGCCAGAGGCGGCTGGCGCTGCCATCGCGGCCCAGCACATACATACCGTCGGCGGCGGAGTTTAGGGCTTGCAGCTCCGTGGGGCTTTCGGGCACCAGAACAGGCACGGCGGATAGCCAATTGGGCGTTTCTAGGCTGGTGCGCAGAACGCGGCCCGCCGGAGCGTCGTGCGTGCTGAGGCCAAAAAGCAACGTTCCCTGTAAGTGAATGGCGCTTACTTGGTCTTCCAGCCCTGCGACCCGCTTCCAAGGAAGCGTTTTTTGCTTGAGCGAGGTGAGCGGCGCAACGTAAATAGCGGCATTGGGCGAGCCAGCTACTCTTATTTGGGCAGTAATCCAAGGCGAACCGGCCGCCAAAGCGCCGCCATCGGCTTTGAGGGAAGCAGCGGTTGCGCCACTCGGGGCGAACGTGTCACCAAAAATCAGCTTATCAGTACCGGGCTTTGCCCCGACTTGGCTCAAAAAAAGCTGAAGCGACGATTTAGACGATACCTTGTTATAAATCAACGAGCGGTTATCCGACAGCCACGCTAGCGGATTGATGTGCGCCTGCACAATGGTTTCGCCCAAATGCTTCCCCGTTTTCGTGTCGAAAACCCGCACTTTGTTGTTTTCCGGTTCCCCCCAAGTAAGCTCGTAGGCCAAATAATGGCCATCCGGCGATACGGCCATTTCGGAGATTGTTGGCGGGGAGATGGCGGCTAATGGCCCCACCGAGGGGTCGATGAGCTGTTTATCGATGCCGTCGAGGCCGTCGCGCATGGCCAATGTCCAGACGGAAGAGCCGGCGCGACGCTTCAGAAAAAAGAACCGCCCGCCGACTCGCTGAAGCTTCCGAATCCGGTAAGGCGATTCCTGCGTCAGCTCTTTCAGCCGCGCCAGCATGGCGTTGCGGCTCAGCAACCGGTGCAGCGTCTGGTCGGCGTAGGTGTACTGCGCCTGGTACCACTCCTGGGTGTCGGGGCGCTCGCCGTCTTCGAGCCACCGGTAAGAATCCGTTACGTCGGTGCCGAAATACGATTCTTTAACGGGCTGTACAGACGCCGGGAGCGGTTCCGGGCCAGCCGCTAACTGGGCCGTAGCAAACTGCGCGGTCGAGTAGAATCCGAAAAGTAGCAGCCAGAAGTAGCGGTGTTTCATCACCGCAAGGTCGGCGAAACAGAGGTGCTGAAGCAATCACATCTTGATGTGAATTCGCTGACCCTCGATCGCGATGAATCGCGAGTGAATCGGCGGAGCTTTTTGTGTAGTTCCGCCGTCGATAGATATCACGCTGAGCGCAATTACTTGACAAACTTGGTCATCACGACGGTCCCGGCGAGCTTGTCGTTACGGTAAGTTTCCGTCCGAATCTGGCCCATACCGGGGGAATACCAGCTCACGGACGTCATCTCGAATCGCATCGGGATTCCCATTGCGGTATTAGCCATCTTGTTGAGCTGCCGCACTTTAATGCAGTCGAAGCTACCGGCTGGAGTGGTGAGTTTTTCCTGCGCTTCCACTACGCGGTCGGTGAGCTGCATCGTCATCGACATCATTACCATCTGACTGTTCTTGTCGGAGGCTTTCATCGTGAAGCTTCCGTCGGGGAGGTGCTGGCCGACGGTGGCCGTGGCGGGCATTTCGAGCTGGTCGCCGCTCATTTCGACCTTCATGTTTTCCATCCCCTTCATCGTCTGCTGCTGTTGGCCCATCATGGCGCGCATATCGAGGCGGAGCGTGCCGCCGGTGCATTCCATGGTGTAATCGCCTTCCATCGCGGGTTTGTTTTTCGCGTCGAAGTGCTGCTGATGCAGCGTGACGGTGGTGGTCGCGCCGGTGGTTTTTACGTCGGTCACTGTCTGTACGGTGCGGCCGGTGACACGCTCCTTTGCATCGTAAGAAGTCATCTCGAACAGCGACCCTTTCTTAAGCTCGGTGAGCTTACAGGCCTGCGCAGCGGCCCCGAAGCTGCTGAGCATCGACAGGCTAATCAGGAGAATAGAACGCTTCACGGAAGCAAAAAATGAGGAGGTGTTGCGCTTCGCCGACGGCGCCTAAATGGCGCTTTAGCAGCTCTGTAAAGGTGCGGGCTGAAAGCGGAGGGCGGCAATCACATCTTAATGTGAAAGTTTTGGCGGCATTTGTATTGACAGTCAGGCTGGAGAGCCGATATTTCCGGTAGCAATCCATCTGATTGTACCTCATTCGGTTCAAAAGGTGTTTTTTCTTTACCCAGACACACATCAAGAATGGTCCAAATCTTCAACTCTTGGCGGCTTCTAGTGCTGCCGGCAGCCTTCTGTATGGTAATCGGAGCGCCGACGACGGCGCTTGCGCAACAGAAACCCGACCGTCCCGTTGTCGGCGCCGGGAGTGCTACCAGCTTGAGTGGCAGCGTACAGAGTTCTACGGGTGAGCCGTTGCCCGGCGCGACCGTTTTCGTGCGCGGCACTTTCATCGGCACCAGCACGGATGGCAATGGTCAGTTCCGACTCACGATTCCGGCCGCGAGCCGTGCCGGCAATGAGTCGCTGACGCTGGAGGTCTCGTACGTGGGCTATGAGTCGTTATCGGCGGTTGTGCCGCTTTCGGAAGGGCAAAATTTGAAGCTCACGCTCATGGCGAGTGCCACGATGCTCGAAGAAACGGTGGTTTCGGCGAGCCGGGTGCAGCAAACGATGGCGGAGGCGCCGGTCACGATTGAGAAGCTGAATGCGGTGCAGATCAGCCGGATCTCATCGCCGGATATCATGGTGGGTTTGGGGGCGCTCAAAGGGATCGACGTTTCTTCGTCGGCGCTGCTGATGAGCTCGGTGAGTACGCGCGGGTTCAACTCGGCGAAATCGGAGCGGGTGATTCAGCTTTCGGATTATATCGACACGCAATCGCCGTCGCTGAACGTGAATGCGGGCAACTTGCTCGGTATTCCGGAGGTCGATATGGAGAGCGTGGACGTTCTGCACGGGCCGTCGTCGGCGCTGTACGGGGCCAACGCCTTCAACGGCGTCATCTTATTCAACTCGAAAGACCCGTTTGTCTACGAAGGTTTGACGGCGCGCATCCGGGGCGGCTCACGCGATTACGCGGACGCGCAGATTCGCTACGCAAAGAAAATTACCCCGCGTTTGGCCGCGAAGCTCAATTTGAGCTATCAGCAGGCAAACGATTTCATGCCCGTGAACTTCTCCGCGCAAGACAAGCTGCTTGAGCCGACGAATAACCCCGAAGGGTCGGTTTTTGGGTACAACGCGGTGAATCGGTACGGGGATACGAACCCAGTGCCGTTATCATCCACCTCTGGCTTTTCGGTAACGATACGTGACCCCGCAACCAATCAGCTTGTTTCCCCGGCTCCCTTTGTTTACATGCCCGGCTTTACGGAGCAGCAATTGGTGGCCGATGACAACCGAACGTTTGGCATCCGGATACAGCCAACGCTTTCCTATCTGCTGACAGACAAGCTGAAAGCAACGGCTGGTTACCGCTTTTCACGCGGAACAACTACTTACCAATCAACTAGCCGCTACCGATTCAAAAACCTTGAAACGCAGCAGTTTTTCGGGGAGGTGAAAAGCGACAAGTTCTTTGTGAGGGCATATACTACGGGGGATAATGGCGGCGATACGTACGACTTGAATTTCTTGGGAGCGTTTCTGCAAGATCAGCTTGTTTCCGATGGAAGCAAAACGTACAAGCAGGCGTTCGTTGATACTTACAACGACGAATTCCGACGTGCTCGATTAGAAGCTGCGGCCGCTAATCCTCAGTTGACACTTGCTCAGCAACAGGCTATTGCTGTTCCACTCGCCTATGCCGCGGCCTCTGCTCAGCAGTTGCAGCCTGGGTCAGCTCGATTCAACGAGCTTCGTAATAAAATCATCACAGATAATACGCCCGGAAAAGGTGCTTTGATTCGGCCTGAATCGCGGATGAGCGACATCAGCGCGCAGCATCAATTTACCCTGCCAGCTAAAATTGGCCTCATCGTGGGTGGTGCTTATCGTGATTTCCGTTTAGGCTCCGGTGGGCGTCTGTTCTCTGATACGACGGGCTCTCGCATCAATAACTACGAATACGGCGCATATACGCAGGCCACTAAAGGATTCATGGAAAATCGACTTAAGCTTGCTTTTGCAGGCAGAATAGATTTCTTCAAAAACTTTGATCCCGCCTTTTCGCCACGGGCTTCTGTGACTTATGCTCTCGGAAAGGATCTGCAACACAACTTCCGGGCGTCTTATAGCCGCGCATTTCGCTCTCCCGCCCAATTAGACCAATTTATTAACTTGGACTTAGGGCGAGTTTATCTGTTGGGTAACGTAGCTGGCGGCTTCAACGGCTACAGCTTAGCCTTGCGCGATGCAGGTTTGGCGACTGTTCTAACGGATGAAACCCCTGAAGGACGGGCGCGCCAAGCTTCATTTGAGGTAAAGCTGCCTGCGCTGCGACTGGAACAAGTCAATACTGTGGAAGTTGGCTATCGGGCGGCATTGTCAGAAAAGGTTAGCGTTGATGCGAACGCTTATTTTTCTCGCTATAATCGCTTCATTGGTGCTCGTCGCATCTTTGGCAATACGGATGGCACCTTGCCCGACGACCAACAATTGCTCTCAAATGCGGCTAATTTGTTTACAAACCCAAACTCAAAAACCCGCGTCGTTCAAGCTTGGACCAACGCCGACCAAGACCTCGACACCCGTGGCGCCAGCTTAGGCCTGAACTACGCCTACTCAGCGGCCGTCAATCTGACGGGCTCTTACTCGTATAACGAGCTGACCACGACCGACCTACCTGCCGATTTCCAGACGTTCTTCAACACCCCCAAGCATAAGTTTACGCTGGGCGTCGGCGGCGCTATCGCCACTGATTTCAGCTATGGCCTGAGCTACCGGTGGGCCGAAAGCTTCCGGTATGAGATGCCGTTTGCCGTTGGGCAGCTAGCGGCGCCGTCGTCGTTGGATGTGAATCTGGGCTACCATGTGCAGAAACTGTACACCACGTTTCAGGCCGGTGCCACCAACGTCCTCGACGCCACCAACATTCAGGTCTACGGGGCGCCTAGCTTGGGGCGCATCATCTTCGCCGGTCTGCTGATCGATATCAAGTAGCCTTATGAGCCGTTGGCTCGCCCACGCGCTTTCCGTCGTTTTTCACCCCCTGCTCGTGCCCTCGTACTTAGCTTTCGGGCTGCTGTACTACGGGCCGAGCCGGTTGTTCACGCTGCCCCCAGAGGCGCGCCCGCTGGCGCTGGCAGTAGTGGCGGGCTGCACGCTCGGATTGCCCGCGCTGGGGACGTACGCCTTAGTGCGCGCCGGTCACGCCACCTCGCTCCTGCTGACCGGCCGGGGCGAGCGGCACCGGCCGTTGCTGCTTGCGCTGGCCGGTTTTGCGCTGGCGGCGTGGCTGATGTGGCGGCTGGAGCCGGTTATGGGGCTGGCTTTGGCGTTGCAGGCCGTGGCGGTGGGCTTGACGTGGTTCATCACGCGCCATTGGCTCATCAGCGCGCACGGCGTGGGAATGGGCGGAGCCATTGGCCTGTTCTTGCTCCTGAGTCGGTTGGCGCCGGGTAGCAGTGTATGGCCTTTGGCGGGCGCGCTGCTGGCGGCGGGCGCCGTCGGGGCGGCGCGGTTGGAGCTGGACGCACATACCGAAGCGCAGGTTTGGGCGGGTTTGGCGCTGGGGCTGGGCGTGGGACTGGGGGCGGCGGCTACGGTGGCTTGAGCGCGGAAGAACTCGCTCAGCGCACTATTTTGGGTGCTTTGGGGTTGCAGGGCGGCTCACGGCAGCCGGAGGCGGTTCTACCTTTGTCGGGCGGATGGCCGGGCGCGTGATGGCCGGTTTCGCTTCCAGCTATGCACATCGAAGTTCTAAAATCGAAGATTCACCGCGTTCGGGTGACCCAAGCGGAGCTGCATTACGTCGGCTCCATCACCATCGACGAAGATTTGCTGGATGCGGCGAATATGGTCGAGAATGAGAAGGTGACGATTGTCAACGTCAATAATGGCGAGCGCTTCGAGACCTACACCATTCGGGGGGAACGCGGCACGGGGATGATTTGCCTCAATGGCCCAGCGGCCCGCCGAGTGGCCGTCGGCGATATCATCATCATCATCTCCTACGCGCTGATCGATTTCGCCGAAGCCCGGCAGCACGTCCCGACCATCATCTTCCCCGACCAGAATAACCGCCCGGCCTAACCAGAGCGGATACAGGGATTCAACTAAAAAAGGCCCGAAACCAATTGGTTTCGGGCCTTTTTTAAGGTTAGGTACGGTAAGCTACGCCTTCTTGGCGGTACCAGCTTTCTTGGCGCTACCACCGGCTTTGGCTACCGGCGACGCTTTATCAGCGGCGGGCGCGGCCTTCTTGGCGGCCGGAGCGGCTTTAGCAGCCGGAGCAGCAGCTTTCGCGGCGCCAGCGGCTTTGCGGGCGTTTACGCCGAGCGGCTCGATAGAGGGCTTCAGGTCCTCGCCCGACACGCCAGCGCGGACGAACGAACCCCACGTCAGGTTATCCTGACCGGGTTTCTGGGCTTGGGCGCGGCGGATAGCCATGTTAGCGGCAGCTTCCACGACCCAGTTGAAGTTCTCCTCACCGACCGAATTCACGTCGGCGTCAGGGGCGGGGTTGCAGAAGTCGATGGCGTACGGAACACCGTCGCGCACGGCAAATTCTACAGTGTTGAAGTCGTAGCCGAGGGCGACGTTCAGCTCGCGCACGTGCCGCTCGATGCGGGCGAGCAGCTCGGGTGAATCGTCGAAATTGGCTTGGTAGCGCAGGTGATGCGGGTTGCGCGGCTCGTACGGCATAATCAGCACGTCTTGCTGACCGATGCAGTAGCAGCGGTAGTACGACTCAAACTGAATCTCCTCTTGCAGCATCATCACCAGCTGATTCGTTTCGCCATGGGCGCGGTAGAAATCATCGAGGTTGTTGAGCTTGTACACGTTCTTCCAGCCACCACCGGCGTGCGGCTTCATGTACGCGGGCCAGCCGGTGTACTCGAAGATTTCGTCCCACGCCATCGGGAACTTGAGGTTGCGGAACGAGTTCGAGTTCGTGTCGGTCGGGTGCTCAAACGACGGCAGCAGCGCCGTTTTCGGCACCGGAACGCCGATTTTCACCGCCAGCGCGTTGTTGAAGAACTTCTCGTCGGCCGACCACCAGAACGGGTTGTTGATGACCGCCGTGCCGCTCATCGCGGCATTCTTGAGGTACGCGCGGTAGAAGGGCACGTCCTGCGAGATGCGGTCGATGATGACGGCGTAATCCGTCGCTTCGCCTTGCATCACTTTGTCGATGCTCACGAACTCGGCCATGATGCCGGGGATATTCTTGGAGTTCACGCGGTCGACGAACGCCTGCGGGAAGGTGCTTTCCTGACCGAAGAGGATACCGATTTTTTTCATGACTTGAGGGGTTTTGGGGGGAGAAATGGGTTTGATTTACTAATCGACCGATTGATAAATCAGCAATCGATCAATTAGAAATTCAGCCGTGAAAGGTACTCTGGGAACATCTGGCACCAAATCGGCCAATCGTGAACGCCGCCGGGCTTCACGTCGAGCCAATGCTCCACGCCCTTCTCGGTGAGCTGGGCCGAAAGGCGCCGGTTGGCTTCGAGGCAGAAGTCGTGCTCCCCAACGCCGAGGACGATTCCCATTTGCCAGAGCATCGGGTCGGTGATGCCGGGCAGGAAATCGGGCGGGTTGTTGTAGTACGCCATATCGTCGTAATACCCGTCGAGCTGCATCTTGATATCGAACGCGCCACCCATATTAATCAGGTGCCGCACGATACCGGGGTACCGAAACGCGAAATTGGTGGCCTGATAAGCCCCAAACGAACACCCCGCGACGACGACGCGGTCGTGCCCGGTCTCGTGCTGCGCGCGCGGCACCAGCTCGTGGCGGATGAGGCGGTCGTAGTGCTCGTGGACGCGCAGGCGGTCGGCGGGCGCAATCGCTTTATTGTACCAACCCTCGTTATCGAGGGAATCGGGACAATAAATTTTCACCAGACCATTATCGACATACCAGCTCGCGGCGCCAATCAGGCCGAAATCGCGATTTTGGTAATGACGGCCCATAGAGGTCGGGTAGGCGATGACGGGAATTCCGCCGTGGCCGAAGACCAGCATTTCGAAATCGCGCCCAATCGTGGGCGAGTACCAGCGGACGTGTTCTTCGCGCAAGTGGCAGTGAATGAAGGGGGACGGAATGAAAAACGGCCCGAAGCCACCGAGCAGCTTCGTGGCGCAAAAGTGCAACCAATCCGGTGAACGGGCTGCCGGGTTTACGACCAGAGATAGCCTTTTCCGCGTACACCCCAGCGTTTCGGCTATCTTCGCCGGGCAACTTCTGCTGTCAGGGCGGAAGGAGCCGAATCTTTTTCCCTGTTCTGCGTGCCGCGTCCTTCTCTTCGTTCCCTCTCACCGGCCGGTCGGCCGATTACGGAGCTTCCTCCGCGTACTTTTTACCGCTCGAACGTAGCGGGTCAGTCGGAATATGCGCCGGAGCGCCGCGTGCGCTCGTTCCGCTCACGGGCCTTGGGGCGCACCGTCCGGACGGAGCTGCTTTTGCCGCCGGCCGTCATCGGTGGGCCGAAAAACGCGCCCGTCCTGTACCTCAACGACGGGCAGGATGTGGATGCGGTAGCGCTCCCCGCCACCCTGGAACACCTCTGGCTGACGGGCGCGCTGCCGCCGCTGACGGTCGTCGCGATTCACGCCAACGCCGACCGCCTACAGGAGTACGGCGTCAGTGCGTCGCCCGATTACCGTGGCCGGGGCAGCAAAGCCGCCGCCCATTCGCAGTTCATCGTCGATGAGCTGCGGCCGTGGATTGAGGCCACGTTTCAGCCCGCTACAGGCCGCGCCCAGACGGCCATTGCGGGTTTTTCGCTCGGCGGGTTGTCGGCGCTCGATGTGGCGTGGAATCATTTTGAGCTGTTCGGCGCCGTGGGAGTGCTGAGCGGGGCGCTGTGGTGGCGCTCCCGCGATGTGCGCGACCCGCTCTATTCTGACCATACCGACCGCCTCATGCATCAGCAGCTCGTGGCGGCGCCGTGGCGCGCGAGCAGTCAGCGCTTCTGGTTCCAGACCGGCACCGACGACGAATCCAACGACCGCAACAACAATGGCGTCATCGACGCTATCGACGATACGCTTGACGCGCTCACCATTCTCCGCGCCCGCGGTTACCCCGAGCAAGACCTTCGGTATTTAGAAATCGAAGGCGGGCGCCATCATCAGAATACGTGGGCCGAAGCGATGCCCGATTTTCTGGTCTGGGCGTTCGGGCGGTAGGGGCTTCTAGCTGTCCTATTGTCGCTGCTGTGGCGGGCGGGCGCAAGGCCCGCCCCTACTGGCCGGTTGGCTGACCGGTTTGCTGGCCCGTTTGGACGGCGTAATATTCTTCCAGAAACTTCCGGACGCGGTCGCCTTCCACGGTGCCGTCGGCGTGCTCGATTTTCCAATCGACGACGATGGTTTGCTCGAACGCCATCGACTGGCCGGGCTGGTAGCGCTTGGTGGTGGCCAATACGCTGCCGATGGTTGTGAAAAGGCGGTTCGGCACCCATTTGTCGACCCGCCCGAGGACGTGCTCGAAATTGCCTTTATCGTCGTACACGCGGACGGTCACGAATAGCTGGTCGCCCTTCGGCAGGCCTTTGTTCCAGCGTTTATGCACTTCCTTGAGCGTCTGTTTCGCTTCCTCGATGTGCGGCCACATGGCGCTGTCGAGGCGGGCGAGGCGCTCTTTGTCAGGCTCGTAGGCCGCCGCAATCTCTACCGGTTTGGGCGGCGGGAGCTTGCGGGCGTTCTGCGCTTTTGGCGCGAACGGGTCGGTGCCGGATTTCGGCTTATGCCGGGGCGTATTCTGGGCCAGAACGACCGGCGCCGTGGTCAGCAGCGCACACATCAGCAGCAACGAACGAATCAGCATCGGCGGAAAGCGATTAGGGAAAGCCAAGAAACAGCTCCCAAAGAAGGAGCCGGTAAAACGTACTTGCCAAAAGCCGCGCCGAAAAATTACGGTTCCGTCGGGGCCGGAGTCCGCCAAGCGGCCCAGAGCGCCCCGGCCGAAACAAGGGTCCACGTTCCTTCCAGCACCACGAACGGCCAGTACGGCAGCATTGCCGACGCCAGACACGCCAAACCCGCGCCCACCGTATTGAGCAGGGCGTACGTGATGCTCCCGGCCTTCAGGCGCCCCAAAAGCTGCATCAGGAACGCCAGCAGCAATAAGCTGACGCCCACCGACCCGACAATATCAGACGTGGAAAAGACCACAGGAGTAGGGGAGTTTGAGGTGGAAAGCGAATCAGGCGGCCGGTTCATCAGCCTTACCGCGCCGCTCCTTGCCGATGATGGGAGAACGCTCGAAGGGGTGCGAAGGGTCGAAATATTGGCGGTAGGTGTGGTGGGTTTTGCAGATAGTGGCGCCCACGGTGCGGCAGGTGGCCATCATTTTCGGGTTGAAATCACCAATCCAAACCAGCTCGCCCTGCGAATACCCGCGCTCGACGAAAATGGGGCGCGCGGCGACGCACATCGCCGCGTCGATGCCGGTGCCTTGGAACTCGGGGATGACACCGTAAATCACGGCGTTCGTGAGCTTGTCGCGGCGGCGCTCCCAACGCATTTTTTCCATCACGAACTTCACTTTTCCCCACCAATTCAAATTCGGGCCGGTGCGCTGGAAAATCTGGTTCAGGCCCGGCAGCGCGATGAGCATCGCCACGGCCTGATCCTGATGATACGCGAACCAGATGATGCGGTAATCGATCACGAGCTTCATCTTCCGCACCAGCTCCCGCGCCTGTTCCAGCGTCAGGCTACTGACGCCGGAATGGTTGCCCCACGCGAGCGAGTACACGCGGTGCAGGTCGCGGGCGAGCTGCTCGGTATCACCCGTTTTGGCGTGCGCGAACCGGATATCAGGGCGGCTGCCGAACATAGACGCCAGCCGTTGCATCCGCGGGCCGAGGTCGATGCGCGGGTCCATACAGTACGTATACTGCCGGAAATAGACCTGCAAGCCATACGTTTCGAGAAGCTGCTGGTAGTACGGCCGATGGTAAAACATCGCGTAAGACGGCAGCCGGTCGAACCCCTCGACGTGAAGGCCCCAAAAACGGTCGCGCTCCCCGAAATTGACGGGGCCGTCCATCGCCTGCATCCCCTTCGCTGCGAGCCACTGCCGCGCCGTATCAAGCAGGAGCGTGGCGGCTTCCTGATCATCGGGGCACTCGAAAAAACCGAAACCGCCGACGGGCACTTTTTCGGTTTCCTGAATCGTGGGGTTGACGAACGCCGCAATCCGCCCGACGGCCTGCCCGGCAGCATCGAGCAAGAGCCACCGCTCAGCGGTGCCGCCTTTGGCGAATAGCTGATTTGCTTTCGGGTCGAAAACGGCTTCGATTTCCTGGTCGTTCGGACGCACGTAAAACGGATCGCCCAGATAATGCTGGTCGGGGCAAGTCAGGAAAGCCCGTTGGTGAGCGGCCGACTGAACCGGCTGTACGGAGTAGCGCGACATCCTCATACGATCGCCATCCGTTACGATGGCCTGAAAACACCACGCGGGCCAGCCTTCTGAGAGGACTGGCCCGCGTGGGCAAGCGAATAAAACCGTGGGGCGTACTGGGTTCGAACCAGTGACCCCCTGCTTGTAAGGCAGGTGCTCTGAACCAGCTGAGCTAACACCCCGGCGTGGCCCCTACTAACGACAGGTAGTCGTTACGGGGCTGCAAAGGTGGGACAGAAACCCCCGTTTTCGCAACCCTTCACCCGGTTTTTTCCGGGGTTCGTCGAGTTTGTCAGCTTTTTCCCCGGAAATTCTCGTAGGCTTGTCACGACAATTACGTCGTCGTTTTCCCTTAACTCCCTTTTGAATACCCATGCAAGCGATTCTGAGTCAATACCCGACTGCTGAAAAAACCGCGTACCTCGGCGCTATCGCCGCCCTCGCCACTGCCGACCGCGAGGCTTCTGCGCCGGAGCAGCAGTTTCTGATGACCCTCGCCGAAACGGCCGACCTGCCCGCCGATGCCGTGCAGCAAGTGATGGCCACCGCCGCCGATGCCAGCAACGAGAGCATCGCGCAGCACCTCAACGTGCTGAAAGGCACCGAGCTGAAATACCCGTTCCTGACCGATGTCATCGCTTTCGCGAAAGCCGACGGCAGCTACACCGCCGATGAGCAGGAAATGATGCAGAAAATGGCGACCTACCTCGGCGTGAACGCCGAACAGGTGCAGACCCTCGGCGCCGTGGTGGAGCAGGCGCAGCAGCAACCCACCGCCGACCCAGCCGCGATGAGCAACATGCTCAGCGGCGGCGGCATCGGCGATATGCTCAAGAGCGTCGGCATTCCAAGCGGCGCGCTGACGTCGGGCCTGCTCAGCGTGTTGGCGCCGATGATTCTCTCGAAAGTGATGGGCGGCCGTAGCAGCGGCGGCGGTGCCGGTGCTGGTGATCTGCTCGGCGGCCTCGGCGGCTTGCTCGGTGGTGGCGGCGGCGCGGCCCAAGCGGGCGGCGGCGGAATGGGCGATTTGGGCGGCTTGATCGGCTCAGTGCTCGGCGGCGGCGGTCAGGCTTCCGGTGGCGGTCAGGCGGGCGGCGGCCTCGGCTCGCTGATGGGCGTGCTGGGCGGCTTGGGCGGCCAACGCGGCGGCAGCGGTCTGGCGAAGGGCGGTTTGGGCAGCGTGCTGGGCGGGCTGTTCGGGCGATAGGCGTCAGGCAGCAATTTTCTAAATTCCCCGCCCCGGAGGGGAGGGGTGGCCCGAAGGGCCGGGGTGGGGGGACAGCCCAACCCCGCGTGTGCTTAGCTACTGTAGCTCAGCCGCCGTGCACAACCGCCTACCCCACCCCGCCCCTTCGGGGCACCCCTCCCCCAAGGGGGCGGGGAGTTTGGAAGGCTGCGTAAGCAAATCACGGATTAAGCGCGAAGCGCTAAAGCAGACGGTGCGCCAATGGGCATCGTCTGCTTTTCTGTTTTCGGAATACCCCGAAACCGGCATCACCAAAACGCGCCGCGCCCGTATACGGACGCGTGGTACCAAACTTTATCGACCGGTTTTTCTCAACTCACCCGTGGGCCAGCGATATCGCGGGGTCGTTGTTGGGGGTTTGTATCACGGCTTTGCTGTTCGTGGCGGGTATTGTGTACGAGCGGCGGCGGCATCAGGCGATTGAGGCGCGCGTGTACGACGATGCGCTGTATTACTTCGAGCAATTGCTCGATAAATCCGTCGCTTGGGCCACGCACTTGGCGCGCGCTTACCGCAACCTAGCCGACGGCCTGCGGCGGGCGCCGCTGCTACCGGCCGAGTTCGCGCAGCTCTCCGACTCGGCGGCGCAGCGGCTGCTGGAAATCGACCGTCAGCTTCTGTTCAAGGCGTTTTTGCACCGATACGGACGTGCCACCGGCACGATTGACTTGTACGTGAGCATTTACGACGGCCTCGACTACGTGACCACCCAGAGCCAACAGGCCGACGCCGCCCGCGCCGCCCTCCTCGACAGCACCCGCGCGCTGGAAGCGCAGTTTCGGAAGCACCTCGACGCGCTCCTGACGCAGGTGACGGTGGCCGGTCGGCTCCTCCTCCACGTTCCGGATGTGGCGCCGGAGCTGCCCGCGCTCCTCGATTCAACGCTCCTCGATTTGCACCGCCTGACCCTGCCGGGCACTGAGCTGGAAGAGGCGTATCAGGTGGTGGTGCTGCCGCTGCACCGGGCGCTGACGGGGCGTTACGGCAAGCTCGCCGAGCTGCACGATGCCCAGCTTCGGACCCAAAAACTTCTCACCATTCACGCCGCGCTGGTGCAGCGCGCCACCGATGCCGCCGCGCAGCTCGCCCTCCTCAGCACGGGTTTGCAGCTCGGGGCGGCCACCATCCGCTCAGCGCAGGAACGCCTGACGGCGGCGGGAAAAGTGGTCCGCGATACCGCCACCGGTATCCCCATGACCATTCCGGGCTGGTTGCAATTGCCCGACCGCCTGACCCGCCGCAGCCGCGTGGTGAAGCCGCCCACAGCGCCCAACACGCGCCCCACGGCGACCACGAATACGGCGGCGACTACGCGGTTGAGTTAACGGCTCATCATTGATTACTAGAAGCTTTGACGCGGGGCTCTGGCCCTATGGCTTATACACAAGTGCAAAGCCGAATATAAGGCACACTCTTCTGCTCGCTTGGCTAGTGCATTTGCAAGCTCTAGAGCCACTTTTTCCGATCAAATATCAGAAACAACATAGTCTTCTGAATCAACCGAAAAG
>JANNMJ010000167.1:0-4544 GCA_031397815.1 Hymenobacteraceae bacterium | reverse complement strand
GCCACCCTCTCCCCTTCCAGCAAGCCGACCTCAAGCTTCACGGCCACGCGATGGAGCTGCGCGTGTACGCCGAAGACCCAACGAACAACTTCCTGCCCGATATCGGCCGTCTGGAAACTTACATCCGCCCCCAAGGCCCCGGCGTCCGCGTCGACGACGGGCTGGAAGAGGGAATGGACATTCCGATTTACTACGACCCGATGATTGCCAAGCTCGTGACGTGGGGCGAAACCCGCGAGGAGGCAATGGACCGGATGATTCGCGCCATCGACGAGTACCGCATCACCGGCCTGCGCACGACGCTGCCGTTCGGCAAATTCGTGATGCAGCACCCCGCCTTCCGCAGCGGCGATTTCGACACCCATTTCATCAGCAAGTACTTCACCCCCGATATGCTCGCGCCGAAACCCGACGCGCTGGCTTCGGATATCGCGGCCGTCCTCGCCGCGAAGCTGTTCGCGGCTACCCCAGTGGCGGCTTCCGCAGCAGATGGCGCCAAGCCGGTGATGCAGGAAGTGACGAACGGCGGCGGGATGACGAGCTGGCGGCGGAACCGGGGGTAAACGATGCGACACCTTCGGGTACGAGCTACCGCTCTAACAGCCGATCAAGGTGGGCGGAACACTCCTTTCAAAACCCATTATCATCCGGCGTTGCGCTTGACGACCGGGTCTATGTCGGCCTTTATTGAGTTGATTGGGCGCGAGTGGGTAAATCCGGGGGAAAGCTTCGAGGCATACCTGAGTTTTTTTCCTTCATCACTGGCGCACTATCAACCGGCTTTTTCCGTCGGTTCGCAGTTCGAGCTATGCGAAGGATCGCACATAGTGATTACCGGCGAAATTCTGGAAGTTATCCCAGCAACGTAGGGGCGGGCCTTGTGCCCGCCCGCATGTGGCTTTCGCACCGCCGCCCCAACTTTACGGGGCAATGCCTCTCCCCTTCCTCGCTGCGCGAAACCGTTGGAGCTGCTGGCTCGGCTTAAGCTTGAGCCTAGGCCTGAGCTTGCTGGTCGGCGGTTGCCAACCCGACGCTAGCAAGGAAGCCCCCGCCACGGATACCGAGCAAATCGTCAGCCGCCGCACGCCGATTCCTGCGGGCATTCAGGCGCTGCTGACGGCGGAGCCGAAAGGGCCGGTAGCTATTCGGGCTGATTTGCTGCGACTGCGGCGCGCCCGGCCGGTGTGGCAGACCGATTCGGTCGGATTGCTGCTGGTGCAGCTTCGGATGGCGAATGACTTACTGCGCCTTAATCTGCCCGATTCGGCGATGCCGCTGCTGGCGCGGGCCGATGCGATGGCGCGTCCGCTGGCCCGGCGGCTGCCGCTTGAAACGGCGTTGCTGGCGGAAATCCGAGCGTCGGAATACTGGAAGCGACAGGCTTACGACAGCGCCCACGCCGGTTACGTGCGCGCCGCGCAACGGCTGACTGCGGCCCGCCTCGATACCGTGGGCGCGCAGCAGGAGCTGACGTATGGCGGCGAGGCGCCGATGAATGTCGGCAACGAACTGGCGGGGATTTGCACCAATGCGGGGATGGTGAGCAGTCGGCACGGCGACTTGCCGACGGCCGTTCGGTACTTCGAGCGCTCCATTGGGCTGTATCGGGCGCAGGGCAATGCGTCGGGGCTGATTTGGGCGCAGTGCCTGCTGGCGGTGGCCGTGGCGGGGCAAGGCGATGATGCGGCGGCGGCTACCCGACTCGAAGAGGCGCTCACGACCGTTCGGGCTTTCCACGGCACCAACCCCGCCGAGCAGGACCGCCCCGCGATTGCCTTGGCCGATATTCTCGACGTTTATGCGCCCGTGCTGCACCGGCAGGGGCGCAGTACGTATCTGTTGCGCCTGATTGAAGAGAACCGGCAGTGGTTCGCGGCGTCGGTTCGCCAAAAACCGGCCGTCCTGCGGAACAACGACCGTCGCTACCCGCCGCGCGCGCTCCTAGAAATCCTCGCCGCCGAAGCCTACCTGCGCTTGGGTCAGCCGAGCCTCGTGGCGGCGCCATTGGCGGAAGCCGATGCGCAGCTACGGGCCATTTACGCCGCTTCCGACCATAATTTCCGCCATAACGGCAACTATTATGAGCTGCGGGCGCGGTGGCTGGGCCTGCGCGCTTGGCAAACCCGCGACCTTGGCGGCGCCGCTGCGCCGTTCATCCGCCTCGCCGCGCTCACCCTCGATTCGGTGCTTGCGCAGAGTATCCGGACGAGCGGACAGCTGATGCTGGCGCGGATTTGCCTCGATGCCGATGAGCCGACGCGGGCGCTGCCGCTGCTTCGCACCCTCACGACGGAGTTTGTGCGGACGGGGAATCAGCCGCAGCTCGCGGCCACGACCGGCTTGCTGGCGCGGGCGTATGTGGCGACGGGTCGGCCGGATAGCGCTTTTCAGTACGAGCACACTACGCGTCTGCTGCTCGATACGCTGCGGGCGGCGCGGCAATACGGCGCCCTCGCGGCCCTCGAAACCCGGTACCGGACGCGCGAGAAAGAAGCGCGCATCGGCTACCTCACCGACCGCGCCGGGCAGGAGCAGCGACTGACCCGCTGGGCGCTCGGCAGCGCGCTGTTGCTGGCGCTGGTGCTCGGCGGCGTGGGCTGGGCGTTGCGGCTCACCCGGCGCCTGAACGGGCAATTGGCGGCGCAACGCAATCAGCTTCAGGAGCAAGCGGAGCGACTTGGGGAGCTGGATTTGGCGAAGAATCAGTTCTTCGCGAACGTGGCGCACGAGCTGCGCACGCCGCTGACCCTAGTGCTCGGGCCGCTCGAAAACCTGTTGGCGGCGAAGCCCGCGCCCGATGCGGGCACCGTGCAACAGGCCGTCGGGCTGGCGCACCAGCACGGGCAGCGGCTGCTGGAGCTGATCAACCGCATCCTCGACCTCACCAAGCTGCAAGCCGGACGCCTGACGCTGAATCTGGCGCCCACGCCCGTAGCGCCACTCGTGCGGCGGCTTATCGAGCAGTTTGGGTCGCAGGCGGCGCACCGGGGGATTGGGCTGCACGGGCCCACCACGCTGCCCGAAGAGCTGGTTCTTCGGCTCGATGCTGATAAAGTGGAGCAGATTATGACCAATCTGCTTGCTAACGCCTTGGCGCACACGCCGTCGGGCGGGGCGGTGCTGGTTACGGCCAACTTGGCGGGGGTTGATGATTGGTACACGCTTACCGTGCGCGATACCGGCCCCGGCATTGCGCCCGAGGAGCAGACGCGGGTGTTCGAGCGGTTCTACCAAAGTCCGCAGCGGCAGGCGCAGGGCGGCACCGGTTTGGGTCTTTCGCTGAGTCGCGAGCTGGCGGAGCTACTCGGCGGAACGCTGACGCTGACGAGTCAGGTGGGCGAAGGGAGCGCGTTTACGTTGCGGTTTCGGGCAGAACGGGTGCCGGTTGCGGGTGCCGTAGAGCGCACTTCGACTTTAATCACTCCTTCCATTTCCGGCTTCGGAAGAGAAAGAGAATCGACCGAAAAAGAACCCACTCGCCCGCCGAGCGGCAGCGGGCCAAGCCGGGCGCGGATTCTGGTGGTGGAAGACCAAGCCGATTTGCGCGCCTACCTGCGGCAGCTCCTCGAACCGACGTACGACGTGCTGGAAGCGGAAGACGGCCAAGATGCCCTCGCCGTGTTGGCGCGCGAGGCCGTCCCCATCGACCTCATCACCACCGATGCGATGATGCCGCGCCTGAGCGGCACCGAGCTGCTCGAACGCCTCAAAGCCTCGCCCGCCTTCCGGCAGATTCCGGTGCTGATGCTCACCGCCCGCGCCGACGATGCGCACCGGTTGGCGGCGCTCGAAGTCGGGGTAGATGATTATCTGACGAAACCCTTCCGCACGCCGGAATTGCTGGCGCGGGTGCGGGCGCTGCTCACCCGTTACCGCGTGCGGCAGACGTACGCGGCCCTGCCCGCCGGGCACCTGCTGCCGCCGGAACCCGAGCCAGTCAGCGAAGAGTCTGAATCATCAATCCAGCTTCTGACCACCTTTTCGCCAGAGGCAGAAGAATCGGCAGAAGAAACCACCGAACCGCCATCAGCCCCCGACAGCGAACAGCTTCGGCAGTGGCGCGAGCTAACCGTGCCGCTCCTCTCCGATTCCGATTTCGGTCCCGCCGAGCTGGCGAATCTGCTGCGCCTCAGCCACCGCACGCTCTACCGCCGCCTCCACGAGCTGGCCGGCCTCACACCCGCCGCGTGGCTCCGCGAGCTGCGCCTCGACCACGCCCGGCAGCTCCTCGAAGCGGGCACCTACTCGACCGTGGCTGAGGTGGCCTACGCGGCGGGCTTCGCGAGCGCCAATTACTTCGGGAAGGTGTTTTTGGAGAGGTTCGGGTGCCGGCCGAGTGAGTATGGGCGGTAGGTTGGCAATTTGTAACGAACACATCTGAAGCAAAAACTCCCCGCCCCGGCGGGGTGGGGTGGCCCGCAGGGCCGGGGGGGGGGGACACCCTAATCGGCCGCGTATGCTCGGCCGCACACGTCCGCCCCGCCCCGCCCCGCCCCGCCCCGCCCCGCCCCGCCCCGCTGGCGCGCGTTTAGGTCGACCGTAGG
>JANNMJ010000112.1:0-47953 GCA_031397815.1 Hymenobacteraceae bacterium | reverse complement strand
CTGGGCGCTGGTGCGGCCAGCAGCAAGGCCAAGCGCAATTTCCTCGCGCTCCGGATGGGTTAATCGCGTGTACGACATAAGGGCAAATGTTCGCCCCTAATTGATGCACTAGCACCTAGACACCGCCCTGCAAAACGTCGATGCCATTGCGAATGCACTTCAGGCCTTAGCAAATGCCGAAAAATTTGCCTTATTCAAACTTTTGTTGCAATGAAAAAAAGTCTCTACGGCACAGCTATTTTGTGCCTGCTCAGCCAAGTTGCAGAAGCGCAATCCGATTCCACAACTTCTCGTCCATACATTCCTGCTACCCAGATCGACATCATTGGTCGGCTGAATGCTATGGAGGGAAACTCTGCTTGGTGTCGAGCAGTAAGAGGAAGATGTTTAACGCTCGTAATTGACCGATTTACACAACAACTGCACGTAAATACTGTCAGTGAACAAGGAACTGAGTGCGAAGTCATGACTGCTAAAGGCTATCAAACACAGGAAGCCAAAGAAGACCAGTTGCGCTATGTATTTAATGAGGTAGTTCCAAATCCGGCAGAAGCGCCTGTAGTGATAAGAGGCAAACGTCAGGCAAACGAGCCTGGTGATTTGTCAAATACCGTCCGATGCCGTGGCACTGAAGGTGAGTGTATCCGCATCACTGTTAACCTTCGGAATAAGTTGGATGTGAGCAGTGGGGGGGATCCGAATGCAAAGGTCGAGTTCATGGCCGATAGCTTTAGCTCAAAGTCAACCTCGGTTTCGGGAGAAGAGATGTATGAATTTCACAATATTACTCCTGTTGTCTACGTCCCTTAAGTGATCAGGCAAAACTGTGAAGCCAGATAGCGAAAAAACTTCGTCGCTGGCTTCACAGCTTTGCTGTAGCTTTACGAGACTTTCGCTAATCTGTAATGCAAGACACTGCTGTAGCTAGCGTGGTTATGTTGACGACGAGTTGGCTGGCTGTCAAATGCATTAGGCATTGTAATGCGTCGCAAGTCAGAGGGAAGATCGTTAGTCTCGTGGCAAAAAGGTCTTTTTAATAAGGTTGGCTCATCTGATTTTTTGCCCAGTTCTTAATGCGTTACAAATCTGCCTTTTTGCTACTGATTTTTTTTGGCAATTGGCTACTAAACCCTGCCCAAGCCAAACAAGTATATGTTGGCTTTAACGCTGCCGACTGTGCGCATTGCATGATGATTTCAAATCAACTGAAATCATTGCCTGAGTTTGCATCCTTTAAATTCGTAATGCGCTCCCGTGACCGGCGGCAGGCACCGAAGCTACTGGCGGAGGTGTTGTCGGTCAGAATACCACCGGCGAGCATTATTTGTAACGATTCGATCTACGCCCGAATTAACCCTCAAAACCAGCACTGCCTGACGGTACTGGAAGACGATGGTTCATTACGCGCCCGACTATCGCTGGAGCTGTTGAGTGATCCGCAGTATCAGTTCTGGCGCAATTACGCATTGGCCGACAAGCCGACCGTCACGTTTCAAACTCAGGCGCTGCTGCCTGATAGCATCGTTTTTTCGCCTGGTACCACCCTGCTTCCGACCAGCACCGGCGCCTATATCTACGATGCTCGTTTTAGCCAGTATCTCTTTGTTGATGCGGCTGCCGGGAAGCCTTCGGCGGTTGTTTCGGCCAATGCGTGGCCGTTGGCGTGGGCGCACCAACGCCTGTTCGGCGATACAACGCAATGGCAGGAAGCCAAGGAGATTATTGCGCAGCCCAAGCTGATGGGGCGGCGTCATCTGACCCTCGTAAACATGTTTACTCTTCAGGATACGCTCTTCGGTATCGTGGAGTATCTGCATCCACGGTACAAGCGGTTCGATGGGAAGTTGGGGGTCGAACACGAGCCAGAGCTTTTTCTGGTGCGTCTGGCGCAAGGCCAGCCCCGCGATTGGCGCCACATTGAACTCCCGGTAGGGAATGATTTTTACGCACAGCCGTATTTCGGCGTCACGCGGCGGGGGCGTAGCTGGCATTTTCCGATTATGCATTACGACCAGCCGTCTTACTCCACGCAGGTGCCAATTGAAGGGCGGCTCGATGATCTAGGCGCCGAACTATGCCCGATACCGGAGCCCCAACGACCAGAAAATCACTTACCCGCTTCGCTCACCGGTTTGCGCGATCCGTACCTGTTTTCGGAATATCGATATGCCCGGCACTGGCTGATTTTTCAACATGTAAACCGGCTGGCCGACACGAAATCCGGCAGCCTGTATACCCTGCCGGATTTTACTGAAAAAAACACCTTCGTTGGAAAATATGCGGAAGCAGTGGCATCCTTCAACGTAAAGGCGGCCACGGCTACCGACGAAAACGTCTTCTTACTGGTCAACTCCAGCGGCAAAATGTATTATGTCGTCTTGGATCAGAATGCGCAGGTGCTGCTTATCTGTCAGTACGCATCTCCCTCTTCCCAGACGACGCAATGGGGATTTGGCGCTCAAGGCCAGATTTGGGGATTCGATACGGAAACTAATGCACTGCTGCGTGTAAAGGAGTAGCGAGACATTCCTCTTGCTCAGGGCGGTGGAGCGATAGAAAGCCGTCCAGCTAAAGCCCGAGGTAACAGCGTCTCGCCAAGATGCGCGCCCGTTCGATTTCATACGGCAAATGCGGCACGCTGCGTCTGTCTGCACGCCGTCTCTGGGACAGAGCAGGCCACGGCAACTCGATCGCGGTTGGGGCGCCGCGCCTCCCGCCCCGAATCCTTTCCTAACCCTGACCTTTGCACCGGTGCAAGGGCCCTTTTCCGGCTGCCCGCTGTTAAGCACCCCGTGACGGCCGCTCGTGCGCTGGCCGCACATCCTCATTTCTCCCGAATCTTACTTCCCGTGGATATTCTCTACCGTTACCTCCGCCCGTATGCGGGCTTGGTGGCGCTGGCTTTAGGGCTGGCGGCCGTCAATCAGATTTTCTCCCTCCTCGACCCGTGGATTTTCCGCCACATCATCGACGAGTACGTCAACGCGCCCGGCGATATCAAGCAGAAGATGGGCGCGGCGGGCTTTATGAAAGGCGCCGGGCTGCTGATTCTGGCGGCGATGGGCGTCGCGATGGTCTCGCGCATCGCGAAGAACTTTCAGGATTACTTCGTCAACGTCGTGACCCAGCGCTTGGGCGCGCAGATGTACGCCGACGGCTTGCGGCACTCGCTGGAGCTGCCGTACTCGGTGTTTGAAGACCAGCGCTCCGGCGAGACGCTCGGTAAGCTTCAGAAGGTGCGCACCGATGTCGAGAAGCTCATCAATATGGGCGTGAACCTGCTGTTCACGTCGCTCGTCGGGATTCTGTTCGTCGTCATCTACGCCATCTCGGTGTACTGGCTGATTGCGCCGATTTACTTCCTCACAATTCCCGTTCTGGGCGTGCTGTCGTCGGTGCTGAGCAAGCGCATCAAGAAAGTGCAGCAGACGATTGTCAAGGAAACGACCGCCTTGGCGGGGTCCACGACGGAATCGCTGCGGAATATCGAGCTGGTAAAAAGCCTCGGCTTGGCGCAGCAGGAGACGGAGCGCCTCAACGGCGTCACGCAGAAGATTCTGGCGCTGGAGCTGAAGAAAGTGCGGTATATCCGGTCGCTGGCGTTCGTGCAGGGCACGTGCGTGAACCTCCTGCGCAACGCCATTCTGCTGCTGATGCTGTATCTGGTGTTCAGCGGGAAGATTACCGTCGGCGAGTTCTTCTCGCTCTTCATCTACTCGTTCTTCATCTTCGGACCGTTGCAGGAGCTGGGCAACATCATCAACGTGTACCGCGAAACGGAAGTCTCGCTCGCCAACTTCCGCACCATCCTCGATACGCCAATCGAAGCCAAACCCGCCCACCCGACCCCTATCGACCGGGTGCAGGAGTTCGCGTTCGAGCACGTCACGTTCCAGCATCAAACCGCCTCCTCCCCTGCCCTCACCGACATCTCGTTCCGCGCGAGCCACGGCGAGACGATTGCGTTCGTCGGGCCGAGCGGCGCGGGTAAAACCACGCTCGTCAAGCTCCTCGTCGGGTTGTACCAGCCCGCCAACGGTCGGATTCTCTACAACGGCATCCCCGGCCCGGAGCTGGACTTGGACGCCCTGCGCGAGCAAATCGGGTTCGTGACGCAAGACCCGCAGCTCTTCGCTGGCACCATCCGCGAGAACATGCGTTTCGTGGCCCCCAACGCCACCGACGAGCAGATTCTGCGCGCCCTGCACCAAGCGGCGGCGCACTCGCTCCTGAGCCGCGCCGCGCTCGGCCTCGATACGGTCATCGGCGAGGGCGGCGTGAAGGTGAGCGGCGGCGAGAAGCAGCGCCTCAGCATCGCCCGCGCCCTGCTGCGCGAACCAGCACTTTTGGTCTTCGACGAGGCCACCTCCGCGCTCGATTCCCTCACCGAAGAAGAAATCTCGCGCACCGTGCGCGAGCTGTCGGCCTCCGGGCAACACCTCACGATTCTCATCGCCCACCGCCTAAGCACCGTCCTCCACGCCGACCGCATCTTCGTGCTCGAACGCGGTCAAATCGCCGAGTCGGGCCGTCATCAGGAGCTGCTCGATAATAAAGGGCTGTATTACGCGATGTGGCGTCAGCAGGTAGGCGAGCGGAAGCCGTTGGTGGCGGCGCCCGTGCCGAGCGCTAACTAGACAGCCGTTCAGCCAAGAGGCCCGGGGTAGCCCGGGGTAGTCGGCGCGGCGTGTGGCCCGGGGTAGTCGGCGCGGCGTGTGGCCCGGGGTAGTCGGCGCGGCGTGTGGCCCGGGGTAGTCGGCGCAAAGCGCCGCCAACCCCGGGCTGTGGAAAAGAACCCCGTTGGGGTTCGCATTAGGCACGGCATCGGGGAACCCCAACGGGGTAATTTTCCACAGCCCGGGGTTGATTTCGCAGAAATCTACCCCGGGCACACGCGGTGGGCAATCCCGGGCTTTCGCAGCTTTGCCCCTATTCTCCCCCTAAATACATTCAGCCCGCATTCCCTCCTCCTTTACGGAGCGAGGAATGCGGGCTGAGCGCTTGTAAATCCAATCAATTTCCCCGCCCCTACTTCGCGTCAATCAAAAGCTGCGAGCCTTTCGTATCACCCAAAACGATGATTTTGGCGTTGGGCGAAGCAGCTAGCGCGAGTTGGGCTTTGATCTGCTCGTAGCGGAGCTGCTTGTCGGTCAGCTCGGCGGAGATGATGCGCTGGTAATCGGCGATGCCTTGCGCTTCGAGGCGCTTGCGGTCGGCTTCCTGCTTCTCTTTTTGGAGCACGAACTGCATTTTTTGCGATTCCTGCTCGGCGTTGATTTTCGATTCGATGGTTTGCTTGACCGATTCGGGGAGCTGGATGTTGCGAATCAGGAGCTGTTCGAGGAGCAGGCCGCGCGAGCGGAAATCGGCTTCGATGGTTTTCAGGATGCGGTTCTGAAACTCATCGCGGCGGGTCGAGTAGAGCGCGACGGCGTCGTAGAACACAGCGTTGTCGCGTATGCGGGTGCGGGCGATGGGGCGCACGATGCGGTCCTGATAATCGGTGCCGATGGTTTGCAGGATTTTCGGCGCCTGCTCGGGCACCACACGGTAAAGGACGGTGAGGTCGATGACGACTTCCAGCCCGTCGGCCGACAGCACGCGGATGGCGTCGTCGCCCTGCTGGTCGCCTTCGTCGTGCGTGGCCGACATCGTGTAGTTCTGCGTCCGGATATCAAACCCGACCACATCGAGCAGCGGGTTCACGACGTGCAAACCCGGCCCGAGGACGTTCGGCTGCACCTTCCCGAAGAGCTTCGTGACGCCTACCTCACCGGCTTCAATCTGGCGGATGGTGCTCGTGAAGAACCCCAGTCCGGCCATCAATACGCCCGCCACAATCAGCGGGAACCGCGCCTTCGCGGCCGGGGAGCCGGTGTACGTATTGCGGCCCACAATCAGACCGGCGCCCACGAGCAACAGGCCAAGAATGAAAAAAAACATGGCGGTCGAGAAGAAGAAAAAAGAAGAGAAGTGAATCGAGCCGGGCGGTCTGCCTAGCTATCCACGATGCCCTGCGCGAGCTGCGCGGCTTCGGTGAGGCAGCGGTCGAGGTCGCGGCGGGTGTCGGCGTTGAGGGTGCGCTCGAAGAGGAGCATCACTTGCTCGCCGTGGTCGTTAACATAGAGGTCGGTGTAGAGTTTTTCGAAGATGTCGGCTTCCTGGCCGATGATGCGGTCGATATCGGCTGGCGAGCGGGCTTCGCGCAGGGCCAGATGCAGCACTCGCAGCGCTGCGACGGCCTCGTCGGGGGGCGCGTCGGCGTCGGAGCCTGCTTCGTCTTCGGGATCTTCGATACCGGCCAAGTCGATGAGGAGCTGCAAGAGCGCCATCGCCACGCCGAGGCGCACGCGCTCGAAGGAAAACGACAGCTCATCGGGGCCAGCGCCGGGCAGGCTGCGGCCACTCGCGGCGCGCTCGAACCGCGTGTAGGCGGTGGTTTCAGCTTCGGTGAAGTACTCGTCGTAGCGTTCGCCGAACGCCAGGCGCAGGAGAGTCTCAAACGTAACGGCGCTCATGTGGTTGACGGGGTTATATAGTGGTTCGGTAGGTGGATGGGGCCAAAGGTAGGCGCGTGGAACAATTGGGCAAGCCGACGTTTTCCAGAGTTTTCCAACCGTTTTCTCCGCTGATATGACCCGATACCTCTTATTCGTCGTGAGTGGCCTGATGACCATTGGCTTCGGTCAGTGCCTGATTCTGTGGGCCGACCACCTCAAAACCGCCGGGGCGCCGCTCACCGAATGGGGGTTGGCGGGCACGGGGGCGCTCTGCGTTTTCAACGCCGGGCTGTGCCTGTTCGGGCGCGGAATCGTGGAGCGCATCCGGCAGGAACGAAACGCCGACGCGGCGTAACTTGGTTGCCGCACTCGGTGGTCGCGTACTCCGGCTTGGTGCCCTTTCCCCCCAACTCTCGTTGCCAATGTCGTACTCCTTCTTTCCCCGTCGTCGGGCCTGCGCGACGTTGGCGGTCCTCGGGCTGCTGACCACCACGGCGCTCACGGCGCCCGCGCAAACCCCGAATTACCGTCTGGAGCTACGCGGCGCGGCCTTCACGCCGCCCGCCAACCTCGACGAGTTCTTCGGCCCCGCCGCCGCCCCCACCGACATCACCGGCGGCGTGTATTACCGCCTCGTGCAGTTTTACACCCTGCCGAACAAGGAGCGGCGGGCGCGCATCGAATCGTCGTGGCACGTCAAGCTCCTCGATTATCTGCCGCACAACACGTATGTGGTGGCGTTTCCGGCGTCGTTCAACCGGCAGCTTTTAATGGGCTACGGGGTCAGAAGCGTCTTTCGGCTCGATACCGATAACCGCCTTCACCCGTTGCTGCGCACCGGCAATGTGCCGCCGCACGCGCTGCGGTCCGGTGGCGTGGCCGAGCTGACGGTGCAGGCTGTTTCCGCTGCTGACCCCGCCGCCGTGCGTACTGCCCTGACGGCGGCCGGGGCCACGGTGCTGCGCGAAGACGAAGCCACTCACCTGTTCACGATTCAGGTGCCGACGGCGAAGATTCGGGCCGTCGCCGACGTACCGGCCGTGCTGTTCGTGGAGCCAATCGCGCCCGCGCCGGTGCCCGAAGACCGGCCCGGTCGGTCGAATCACCGCGTCAATTACCTCAACTCCGACTCGCCCCTCGGGCGGCACTACGACGGGCGCGGCGTCCACGTCGCGCTCGGCGACGATGGCATCATCGGTCCCCACATCGATTATAGCGGTCGGACTGACCAGCTCGCCGTGGCCGGAGTGAACGACGGCGACCACGGCGACCACTGCGCCGGGATCATCATGGGCGCCGGTAACCTCGACCCGCGTCAGCGCGGAATGGCGCCCGGCGTCGAGCTGAAAGTGTACGAGCCGTTCGACAACATCAACCGCTCCCCGCAGGACTTCAACGACTTCAACATCCGCGTCACCAGCACCTCGTACGGCGACGGCTGCCACTCCGGCTACACCACCTTCGCGCAGACGGTGGACCGCCAGACCCGGCAGCTCCCGACGCTGCTGCACGTCTTTTCGGCGGGCAACAGCGGCAGCCAGAACTGCGGGTTCATCAGCGGTTGGGGGAATATTACGGGGGGAAACAAGAGCGGCAAGAACGTCATCGCGACGGGCGCCGTCACGGTCAACGACCAGCTCGCGGGCTTTTCCTCGCGCGGCCCGACGGTGGATGGGCGCATCAAGCCCGAAATCTGCGCCGTCGGTGTGGACGTGAACTCCACCTTGCCCGGCAACAACAACCAAGGCAACCAGTACGGCCCCAACTCCGGCACCTCGATGGCGTGCCCCGGCGCCGCCGGGACCAGCGCGCTGCTCTACCAGCTTTGGCGTGAGCGGCACAACGGGCAAGACCCGACCGCCGCTATCGTGAAAGCCGCCCTTATGGCTACTGCCGATGACCTCGGCCAGCCCGGCCCCGATTTTCAGTTCGGTTACGGCCGCATCAACGCCCGGCGGGCGGCGATGGCGCTGGAAGAGAACCGGGTTTATATCGACTCTGTCGATCAAGGCGAAGGCCGTCGCCTCACCGTGAACGTGCCCGCTGGCACGCGGCAGCTCCGGCTGCTCACCTACTGGACCGATTTTGAGGGCGCCGTCCTCGCGGGACGGGCGCTCGTGAACGACCTCGATACCGAGTTGCGCGCCCCCGATTCGGCGCGGTACCAACCGTGGGTCCTCGACCCCCGGCCCAACGCCACGACGCTTGACGCGCCCGCCGTTCGCGCCCGCGACTCCCTCAACAACACCGAGCAGATTACCCTCGACGCGCCCGCGCCCGGCCAGTACACGCTCCGGATAGCGGGCGCGGCCGTTCCGCGCGGGGCGCAGTCGTTCGTGGTGATTACGGAAATGCTGACCGATTCGATAACCGTCACGTATCCGCTCGGCGGCGAAACCTTCGCACCCGCCGACGCCGAGATGCTGCGCTGGGACGCGTTCAATACCAGCGGCTCCTTCGACCTCTCGCTTTCTGCCGACGCGGGCGCCACTTGGGCGCCCCTCGCCACCGTGGCGGGCACGCAGCGGTGGTACAATTGGCAGCCGACCGTGAGCCGCAACGGCCAACGTTTGCTGCTGCGCGTGCGGCGCGGCACCCACGAAGGGCGGTCAGGGGCGCCGTTCAGCGTGCAGACGCCGCCGTCGAGCCTGCGCGTTACCCGCGTTTGCCCCGATTCGGCCACGTTTGAATGGAACCCCGTGGCCGGCGCCGTCCGCTACGACGTGTACCGCCTCGGCGCGCGGTATATGGACAGCATCGGCACCGCCACCACGCCGCGCTTCGTGGTGTCGCCGACCAACCCGCTCGGCACCGATTGGCTCAGCGTGCGCGCCGTGATGGCGAACGGCGCCACCAGCCGCCGCGCGAATGCCATTCAGCGGCAGCCGGGCACGGTCAATTGCGTGCTCTCGCAGGATGCGGAAGTGGTGCAGCTCCTTAGCCCCGCGAGCGGCTCTGTGACGTCGTGCGCCGCCAACTCGACTACTGCCGTGACGCTTCGGATTCGGAATGCCGGATCGCAGCCGCTGGTGGGCGCGCGGGTGTTTTACCGCATCAATGCCGGGGCGATTCAGACCGATACCATTCTCGGCGCCATTGCCCCCGGCACGGCTCTCACGCACACGTTCAGCGCCCCGGCGCAGCTGACGGCGCCCGGCACGTACCGCGTCCAGACGTGGGTACGGATTGCTTCTGACGGAAATCAGTACAACGATTCCGCCACCGCCGTTGTCAGCTTCATCAGCGGTGTCAGCGGCACCCTGCCGCTCACCGAAACCCTCGATGCGTGGACGCGTTGCAGCACCGCTTCCGACTGCGGCACCACCGTTTGTGCGCTCCGCAACGGCTGGGTCAATACGCCAAGCGGCACCGCCAACGACGATTCCGACTGGCGCCTCAACTCTGGCGTTACTCCGTCCATCAACACCGGCCCTGATTCCGACCATACGCTCGGCACCGGCGCCGGGCGTTACCTGTATCTGGAAGCCAGCGGCTGCTCGGCCAAAACCGCCATCCTCACGTCGCCGTGCCTGAACCTTGCCACGCAGCCGCTCGCGCAGGATTTCACGTTCTGGTATCACGCCTTCGGGGCTGATATGGGTGAGCTGCACGTCGATGTGCTGCCCGATTCGGGCGCCGCCGTCCTCGATGCGATTCCCGTGATCCAAGGCGACCAAGGGAATCAGTGGCTGCAAGCGCGGGTGCCGCTCGGCGCGTTCAAGCGGCGCACGGTCACGGTGCGTTTGCGCGGCATCACCGGCGCCGATTTCGCCAGCGATCTCGCCCTCGATGACTTCAATGTTACTGATGCCATCGTGCAAGGGGTTCGGACCGAAGCCGTTGCCCTCAATCAGCGCCTGACGCTCGCGCCGAACCCCACCGCCGGCAACACGGCCATCTCCCGCCCCGACCTCTCCGACGGTCCTCTCGACCTGACGGTGTTCGACGTGCGCGGGCAGCTCGTGACGCGTGGCCGCCTCACGGGCCTTACCACCATTCTGGAGCTGGGCGGCGTTGCGCCGGGCGCCTATTCGGTGCGCATCGTGAGCGCGAAAACGTCGGTCGTGCGGCGGCTGGTGGTGCAGCCGTAACACCGAGAATCAAGCGGATAAAAAACACGATGCCCCGTCGGCCTCTGGCTGACGGGGCATCGTGTTTATACGTCATCAAGCGATGACGCTGAGCGGCGGACTAGTGACTAATCTACCGCGTCTTCAACTTTATTGGCGCCTTTCTTGGCGGTGTTGCCTACCGCCTTACCGGCCTTCTTAGTGCCTTTGACGGCTTTCTTCGCGACTTTCTCGCTTCCGTTGGCGACTTTCTTGCTCGCCATCTTGGTGTCTTGGGCGGCGTCGTTGACGGCTTCACCGGCTTTGGTGCGGCCGGTGCGGCTGTCTTGCTGCACACGGACGGTGCCGTTGTCGCGCACTTTTACTTCGGTGGTGGTTTTGGCGCCGGTGGCTTCGTTTTTAACCGTAGTGGTTTGGGCGACGGCCGGAGCGGCGAATAACAGGGCAGCAGCTAAAAGCAATTTGTTCATGACGTGGGGAAGGGAAGCGGGTGATGAGCTTCTGGCGCCGTGTACGTAAAGTAGCCCAGGTTCGGTTGCCGGGTGGGGTAAATGGGATTCAGAAGACAGGACTAGGAACCCATCTGGGCACGCCACAACCGCATGCGGGCGGGCACAAGGCCACGCCCCTACAGGCGTTTGTCGTCGGTATGGACGGCGGTGGGGCGTTGAGCTGGTCGGCCCGATAAAAACCGGCACCGGGACGGTGCCGGATACGTAGGATGCGGGGTATCCGGCACCGTCCCGGTGCCGGTGGGTGAACGCCAAACGGCCTCCCGCAGGATGAACGCCGAACCACCCAAACGACCTGTAGGGGCGCGGCCTTGTGCCCGCCCGCATGCGGCTGTGCTACGGCCAAACCGCCGCCGAACGGCCGTTGCGCGGTTTCAAATGGCGGCGGGCTTTATCTCCCCCCTTACCCATCCAAATCCTCTGCAACATCCGCCGTCGCCGACTTGGCGCGCGGCCGCACCTGCACTTCCGCAATGATGCGCTGCTCTTCCTCGGTTTCCAGATCAGAAAGCTCCAGCTTGATCGCTTCGACGGAGATAATCAGCTCCCGCAGCGACATCCCCAGCGATACCAGCAACCCCACCAGCGACGCGCCGAACACCACCGTCCCCGCCATTTGAAAACCGAGGAACAGGAGCAGCATACACAGCACGCACCCGAACATCGCCCCGATGCCCACCACCTGCATATTCCGGACGATGTAAAGCCGCTTCCGCAGGTTCACAATCTGCGCCATCACCGACGGCGAGTGCGTGCTGATGTACTGCGGCTTGAGCGTCCGGACCCGGTTTGCGAGCGCCATGAAGCGGTTCGTGTACGCCAGCAGCAGCAGCGAAAGCGCCGGAAACAGGAGCGCGGGCGTGGTTAAGGTGATTTCCATGGGGAAGACGAAGCAGGCGCCGACTGCATTAGTGGCGCTGCAAAGCAACAGCGGCGGGCGGCGTTTGGTGGACGAGGAACGCAAAAACGGCTCCTTCGGATGTATCCGAAGGAGCCGTTGAGAATGTGTGCGCGAAGCGGGGAGTTAGTCGTCCCAACGCTCGCTGGTGGGGCGCTGCCACGGCTCGCCGCTCACGTTGCTGGCTTGGCTGAACCGGCTTTGCTCGGCCTGACCCCAACGGTCGGCGGCCGATTGCTGATTGCTGTTAGCAGAGCTGCTGCGCTTGCGCGTGCCGAGCCACAGGGCCGCGCCGATGGCGGCGGCGCCGATTGCCAGCTCCGCCGGGGAAGCCGAGAGGACACGGCCAGAGACGTTTTGCCAGCCCGATTTCAGGGTTTTCTGCCACGCTGGGGCTTCCGAAGATTTCTGTGCGCCCCGATCAGCCGTTCGGCTGGATTGGCCTGATTGACCAGCTTGTGGCTGCGCGGTTCCGGCAGCCGCCTGTGCTTTGCCACCAGCGCCCGTCTGGCGGTTATGGTTGCCGATAGTGTCGGCGAGGCCACGCGCTTGCGACGACGTATCCAAGCCGTTCAAGCCCGAAATCTGCTCGGTGCCGAGGTTTTCCCGCTTCGACTGCGACTCCGCCCCTTGCGATTGCCCTTGCGAGCGGATGGCACCGCTCAGCGACGGCGACGTCTGGCTTTGCTCTTGATTCGAGGGTTGATTCGAAGATTGGGAAGCGCGGTTTGGGGTGCCGCTTTCGGACTTGCCTTGCGATTGATTTTGTTGCGAATTCATTGGATGGGGAAGGAAAAGAAAACAGTGAACAGGAAAGTCCGGCTCACTTGGCCGGGTGAGTTCTTACGGCGCCCTGCGTGGGTTAGTTGTATCGACAGTGCTTCAAAAGCACCTCGACAGCAAAAGAATCGAAGCGCGGGTCAGCCCAACGCAAACTCCCCTACTTCTTCCGCCGCCGCCCTTGCCCGACCGCCATTCCGCCGTAACCGCGCTCCGTTTCAGGTTCAATGGCCGGTATCGAGCCGCCGTGCGGCCCCGCATACCGACCGGGCGCGCTGTGACGCCGGGCCTCGCGCTCATCGGCCCGCTTACGGCCGCGCTGCCACGCCAGCAAGCCCACGGCGCCGAGGACGGCGGCACCCGCTAACCACGCGCCGGTGGGCACGGCGGCGGGCGGCGGCACGTGCAGAACGCCGGTTTCGTTGGTAATGGCGGGTTCAGGGACGTAGCGGCCGCGAGCGGGACGCGCTATCTGGTCGAAATCGCGGGCCAAATCATCTAGGTGGCGGCGCAGCTCGGAACCCCTCATCGGCACGCCGTGGCCGGAGGCGACGGTCGCGGGTTCGAGGGCGTCGAGGTGGCGGACCGATTCGCGGGCGGCGTCCCAATCGCAGGTGAAATAGGCGGGCGGGCCGTGCAGCTCCGGCGTTTGGGTGAAGGTGCGGTAGGCGCTCTCGCCGCGCACCGTCGTGATGGCGTCACCGGCGAGTAAGAGGCGGTCAGATTCGCGGAAAAACGAAACGTGCCCCGGCGCGTGGCCCGGCGTAAACAGCCACCGCCACCCCGGCAGATCCGGCACCGACCCATCCGCCGAAAGCGGCCGGACGCGCTCGCCGAGGTTGCGCGGTGCGCGTGGGTACAGGAACGAAAGCCACGCCATCGCGCCGCCACCCACGGTCGGGTCGGGCGGCGGGTAGCTGCTCAAGCCCGTGAGGTACGGCAGCTCCAGCGGGTGCGCGTAAACCGGCAAATCGGGGAAGGCATCAGCGATAGTGCCGACGTGGTCGAAATGCCCGTGCGTGAGAATGATGGCCGTCGGCGGGACGTCGGCTCCGAACAGCTGGCGGGCGGTTTCGCGCACTTTATCGGCGGAGCCGGGCAAGCCGGCATCCACCAGCACCCAAGCAAGGGAATGGTCGTCGGACCGGACGAAGTAGAGGTTCACGAAAACATCGCGCAAGCCCCAAACGCGGGGACCTACGACGAACACATCGGGCGTGGTAAAGCGGGTCGGAAGGGGGAGATTCATCAGGCAGCTGCTGGTAATGAGGTGAAGAGCTGCCTAGAGCTACGCGGTGGGGCGGGTGGGGGTTTGGGGGGTGGCGCGGGGTAGAACCCCGTTGGGGTTCGAGAGGAGCGCGTGGCCAGCTCTGTCCCAGAGATGGCGTTGATTCGCCTATTGACACCATCTCTGGGACAGAGCTGACCACGCGTCGCGGTTAGGAATGCGCCGATTGGGATGGCGGGCCAGAGTCCCGCGAATAGGCGACACGGGGCTGGAGCCGCGTTCCAATAAAACATTTGTAATACCCCGAAGGGGTTTCATAATAGAAGCCCAGGGTTGCCGAAGGCTACCCTGGGCACGCGCCGGGGCACGCGCCGCCCCCCAACTCCCTAATACAAAACCCGAAACCGAATCGTCTGCGGAATCGCCCGCAATTCATCCGTTAATTCCGTGGAATATTCCGCCTCAACATCCGTAATTACATAACCAATCGTCTCGTTGGTTTTTAAGTATTGACCGACGATATTAATTTGATGCGAAGCAAGAACTTGGTTGATTTTCGCCAGAATCCCCGGCACGTTGGCGTGGATGTGGAGCAGGCGGTGGGCCTTTTGCAGCGCCGGAAGCTGTACGGTGGGGAAATTGACCGATTGCTGCGTGTTGCCGGTGTTGATATAATCGAGAATCCGACCGGGCACGAATTGGCCGATATTAAATTGCGCTTCCGCCGTGGAGCCGCCGATGTGGGGTGTAATCAGCACGTTCGGCAGGCCGCGTAGGGGCGACTCGAACGGCTCGTCGTTCGTCTTCGGCTCGTAGGGGAAGACGTCGACGGAGGCGCCGCCGAGGTGGCCGGTTTTGATGCTTTCGGCGAGGGCGTCGAGGTCGAGGACGTGGCCGCGGGAGAGGTTCAGCAGGATGGCGCCGGGCTTCATCAGCGCCAATTCGGCGGCGGCGATGAGGTGCGTGTTCTCTGAGCGGCCGTCGACGTGGAGCGTGACGATATCGGCTTGCGCGAGCAGCTCGTGGAGCGAGGTGGCGCGTGTGGCGTTGCCGAGGACGAGCTTTTCGGCGGTGTCATAAAAAATGACGCGCATCCCGATGGCTTCCGCCACCACCGAAAGCTGCGAGCCAATGTTGCCGTACCCGACGATGCCGAGCGTTTTGCCGCGCACCTCGAAGGCGCCGCCCGCCGATTTATCCCACTCGCCGCGGTGCATTTTCGGGTTGAGGTACGGGATGCGCCGCGCCAGCATAATGAGCTGCCCGAGCGCCAATTCCACCACCGAGCGCGTATTCGAGAACGGCGCGTTGAACACGGCAATGCCGCGCCGCAGACAGCCCGCGAGGTCAATCTGATTCGTGCCGATACAGAACGCCCCGACCGCCAACAGCCGGTCGGCGGCTTCCAGCACGCGTTCCGTGACCTGCGTTTTCGAGCGGATGCCAAGGATGCTCACGCCCTTGATGCGCTCCATCAGCTCGTCTTCCGACAGCGCGCCTTTGACGATTTCCACCGGAAAACCCTGTTCCCGAAATAGGCGTTCGGCTTCAGGATGGACGTTTTCGAGGAGCAGGACGCGCAAGCGCGATTTCGGATATGAGAGGGTCATGGGGAGCTTGTTGAGGTACAGAAACTCGTCGAACGACGGCAAAACGCCGTCGGCGGCGGCCACGACGCGTGGGCGCTCGACGTTTTCGGTGTAGGCGTAAAACCGGTCGGCCAGCCCGGCTTGGCGGATTTCGTAATCGGTCCAGCCGTCGCCGAGGACGTACACGTCGCCGGGCAAATCCATCTGCCGGAGCTGCGTGATTTTGCCTTTGTCTTGGGCGAGCGGATTGTCGGCGTCGAAACCGGTAATGGCGCCGTCGGGGCCGTAGGTGAAGGAGTTGGCGAAGACGTTTTGCGCGGGAATCCCGAACTCGGCGACCACCGGCTCAATCACTTCCCGAAACCCCGCACTCACGATGAGCACCCGCTCGGCGAAGCGCTCGAAGAACGTCTTATTGCGCTTGATGCTCTCGCTGACGTTCGCTTTCAGGTGCGCCACCAACGGCGCCAAATGGCGCGAATGAGCGTTCAGCAGGCTCACGCGCCGCCGCAAAGCATCGCCAAAGGATAGCTCCCCGGCCATTGCCTGCTCCGTCAGATGCCGGATTTCGGCGAGCCGTTCCGCGCCATCGGGCTGGTCGGCGAGGGCTAAGGCGGCCAGCTCGTCGAGGGCTTCGAGACGGCAGAAAGTAGAGTCGAAATCAATGACAAGGGTCGGGAGGGCAGTGGTAGTCACGGGAGTTGTCACGGGGCAAAGGTCGGGGGAGGCGGTTGGGTTGCTGCAACGGCAGTACGGCAAACCGCCGCCAACGGCGCGCCCGCATCACACAATGATGGGATTTTCACGACCATCGGCGGCAAAAATGCGTAGGCAGGAAAACGAGCTCTTTCTACCCTCCCTGTCGATAAACCTGCAATGACACCTACTGAGTGGCTCCTTTACTATGAAAACGCGGTAGGCCGCATCTGGGAGCATCCGGATGGTTTCGCCGTCGTTCAATACAAGTCTGGCACCCGCCAGCTCGAATATTTTCAGGCATTTCTAACGCACGTCGGGCGCCTGCTCACGCAGCGCGGCTGGGCCCGCATCCTCAGCGACCAGCGTCCCATGACCGCCTTCACCCCTGAAGAAAGCGCGTGGATCGTGGGCTATTGGCTCGACCAAAATCAGCAGCGCCCCGACAAGGTCTACGGCGCCGTGATCATTCCGGATGATATGTACGCGCAGCTCTCGGTTAATCAGGTGATGGCCGACGCTGAGGTGGCCGCCCTCACCTACCGCCTCTTCGAAAGCGAGCCTGACGCGATGGCGTGGCTGGCGCAGGTGCCGCATTAGAGGCTAGTATCCTAAGTAATCGGCCCCGTCCGTCATCAACATTCGTCATCAACAGTCACCATCAGAGAAAAGCTGATCGGGACTGATGCCGATGAACCACCGCCAAGAAAGCATCAAAATCAAACCCGCTTCCACCGGTAAAAGATTATTAATTCTCAATTACTAATCATTAATTACTCTCCCCTCAGTGCAACCCTGCGCGGGCGTTCTTACCTTTGGTTCGCTCCGCCCGATACGCGGCGCGTCCCTCGTTTTTACTTCCTCGTTCTCGTATGATCGCTTTTTCCCGGACGGCCGCGCTGATGGCCGGTTTTCTGCTGATTGGGTCGGGTTGCGGCTCTTCCAAGCAGCCCGCTGCCAAGGCACCTGCTCCGGCTCCGGCCGTGGCTGCCACTCCTCCGCCGCCCCCACCGCCGCCCTCGAAAAAAGGCACGGGCCTGAATCTGGCGAACATCGACCCTAGCGTCGAACCGTGCGCCGACTTCTTCAAGTACGCCAACGGCAACTGGATCAAGAACAACCCGGTACCGGCGGCGGAAGTCCGGTGGGGTTCGTTCAACGAGCTCGCCGACCGTAACAACGCCATCCTGCGCAACATCCTCGAAAGCGCGGCGAAAACGCCCGGCGCGGCCGGGACGAATCAGCAGAAAGTCGGCGATTATTACGCTGCTGGGATGGATACCGTCAGCATCGAGAAGAATGGGCTGATGCCGCTGCAAGGCGAGCTGACGCGCATCAAGAGCATCAAGAATCTGACGGATTTGCAGAAGGTGCTGGCGCGGCATCAGGTCATCGGGACCGGCTCGCTGTTCAACCTCGGCGTGGGTCAGGATGATAAGAATTCGACCCAGTACGCGGTTTTTGCCGGTCAGAGCGGCCTTGGGCTGCCCGACAAGGATATGTACCTTAAAGACGATAAGCGGTCGGAGATGGTGCGCGGCGAATACCGCAACTACCTGACGAAAATCTTCCAGCTTTCCGGCGAAAGCGAAGCCGACGCCAAGAAGCACACCGACGCCGTGTTGCGGATCGAGACGCGTCTCGCGAAAGCCTCGAAAGGCCGCGTGGAGCTGCGCGACCCGTACGCCAACTACAACAAGATGGCCGTCGCGGACCTCGTCAAGAAGGCGCCGAACTTCAACTGGGCGCTCCAGATGCAGGAAGTGAAGCTCGGGACGGCGAAGGAAATCATCGTGGGACAGCCGAAGTTCTTTGAAGAGGCTTCGACGATGCTCAAAACGGTGAGCATTCCGGATTGGCAGGCGTACTTGAAGTCGAAGCTGATTTCGTCGTTCGCGGGCACGCTGCCACAGGCTTACGTGCAGGCCAACTTCGATTTCTACTCGAAGACCCTCAACGGTGCCAAGGCGATGCAGCCGCGCTGGAAGCGCATTCTGCGCGCCACCGACGGCGCGCTCGGCGAGGCCTTCGGTCAGCTTTACGTCGAGAAAGCGTTTACGCCCGCTGCCAAGCGCCGCGCGCAGGAGCTGGTGCAGAACCTGCAAGCCGCCTTCTCGAAGCGCATCGACGCGTCGGATTGGATGACGCCCGAAACCAAAGCGCAAGCCCAGAACAAGCTGCGCGCCTTCACGGTGAAAATCGGCTACCCCGACAAGTGGAAAGATTACTCGGCCCTCAAAGTTGAGCGCACGTCTTACGCCGCCAACGTGCTGCGGGCGCGTGAGTGGGGCACGTTCGACAATTCGAGCAAGCTCGGCAAGCCAGTGGATCGGATGGAATGGGGAATGACCCCGCCGACCGTTAACGCCTACTACAACCCCGGTCTGAACGAGATCGCGTTCCCCGCAGGCATCCTGCAACCGCCGTTCTACGACCCGAACGCCGATGATGCCGTCAACTACGGTGGGATCGGCGCCGTTATCGGCCACGAAATCACCCACGGCTTCGACGACCAAGGCCGTCTGTACGATGCGCAGGGCAACCTGAAATCGTGGTGGACCGCGAAGGACTCGGCGCAGTTCGCATCGCGCACCGCGTTGGTCGACGAGCAGTACTCGGCTTACCAGCCGATTGACTCGGTGAACGTGAACGGCAAGCTGACGATGGGCGAGAACATCGCCGACATCGGCGGCCTGAACATCGCCTACGACGCGTTCAAGATGACGCCGCAGTTCAAATCGAACGAAATCATCGACGACAAAACGCCTTCGCAGCGCTTCTTCCTGTCGTTCGCGCAGATTTGGCGCGTGAATGCCCGTCCGGAATACCTGCGTCAGCAGGTGATGACCGACCCGCACTCGCCGGCGATGTTCCGCGTGAACGGCCCGCTCTCGCTGATGCCGGCGTTCTACGAGTCGTTCGGTTGTAAAGACGGTACCAAGATGGTTCGGGCGATGGACAAGCGCGCCAAGATCTGGTAGGCTGACCGGGCGGCCTTTCGCGCCGCAGCGCCGTGCCTGCTTAACTTCACTCCTGACTCTTCCGCCCCGTGCGGAAGGGTCAGGAGTTTTTGTTTTCTGAGCTTGCTGGTCAGGAATCAGCCGACAAAGCGCAGCAGTGAAAGCGAGTTGACTCCAATGGATTCTTCGATTCTCTTCTTTTTCTCTTTTCCCCCTTTCCCAATGAGACGCTTCGCATTAATCAACTGGCTTCTGCTGGCAATCCTCGGCAGCGCGCACGCCCAACAACGGCAGGGCGCGTGGTGGTATATGGCAACTACTGCTGTTGATTTCAACCAATCGCCGCCTGTTTCTCATCCAGTATATAATGGTGCGGGTGAACCCGGCCCCGGCACGATCAGCGATGCCCGCGGCAACCTGCTGTTCTACTGCGGCTCGGCGGAGTACGTCCTCAACCGCAATGAACAGCCGATGCCGACAGCCGTCATTCCGACCGTCTTTGCGTCGATGCCGACCCGCCGGGGGGGTACGGCCATCGTGCCGAACCCAGGGAATGCTGCGCAGTATTACATCTTCAATACCTACATCCCTGCCTCGGGTAGAGACTCTTTGGGTCAGTATGAGTTGGTGCCGCAGCTGCGGTATGGCCTCGTGGATATGCGCCTCGATTCGGGCCGGGGCGATCTGGTCCTGCCGCTGGCGACGGGGCGCCCCGCCGTGCGCGATACCGTAGCGCCCAAGCTCACGGTGCTGCTCCACGCCAACAACCGCGATTCGTGGGTCGTGAGCGTCAATTATCGCGGCGACAGCTTGCTGGCCTGGCCCGTGACGCCCGCCGGAATCGGGGCCGTGGTGGCCTCGGCGGCCAATGCGCCCGTCCCGCTGTTCGTCGAAGACTCTACTCTCCTACTTTACCGAATTCACTTTATTCGGGGATCGGCTGATAGTGAGCTGCTCTCCTGCCCCACCGACAGCACCGTGGAGCTCTACCGCTTCGACCGCACCACGGGACGGTTCGCGCACTGGTTTTCCCTGCCCCTGCACGTCCCCACCGGCACCCACTGCCGGACGGCGGCGTTTTCCCCGGACGGCCGCAAGCTGTACGTCGGGTTCCTGCAAGACACGGTGCCGCCGATGCTGCCCGCCCTCGTACAGTATGATCTGACGGCTAGCACTCCCGCCGCCGTCGTCGCCTCGCGGGTGGTGCTGGTGGAACATCCCGACCTTGAAGGCGTCGGCGATATTCAGCTGGCAATGGACGGACGGCTCTACTTTACCTCCGGACGGCGCAGTCCCATTCCTGGAGACCACTATTTTTACAGCAATTGGTTCAGCCGGATCGACTGTCCCAACCAGCCGGGGCTGGCGTGCCGACCGCAGCTGTGGTACGATTCCCTCAGCGGGTTCGCCGCTTCCACGCCGGTGCTCAATCAAACGCTTTTCCGCAACGCCAACAAGCTGCAAGCGCAGGCCTCGCGGGCGGCCGTGTGCCCGGCGGGCGACACCGTGCAGCTCGTGGCCTTCGGCGCCGGGGCCGACCGCTTCGCGTGGACGGGACCGGGTGGGCAGGTGCTCGCCGGGGGCCAACCCCGCGTGGCGCCGCTCACCACCACGCGCTACTTCGTCACCGGCACCGCCGCCTGCGCCACCGATACCGCCTCGGTGGTGGTGCGCGTGCTGCCGCCCCCCACGCCCTTCGATCTGGGGCCGGACGTGACGCTGGCGACCGGGCAAACCGCCACGTTTACCGTGCTCGGCAACGGCGGGCAGCAGTTTCAGTGGAACACCGGCGACACCACTGCCACCCTCACCACGGCCGCGCCGGGCCCGTACTGGGTGCGCGTGTTCAACGCCGGCGGCTGCGCCCTGACCGACACGGTGCGCGTGCGGGCGCTGGTGGGCCTGCCCGCCGCCAACCCCGCCGCAGGGGTGCGCGTGTGGCCGAACCCCACACCCGACGGCCGGTTCACAGTGCACCTGCCGCACCCGGCCCGCCTGCTGCTGACCGATGCGCTGGGCCGCCCGCTCGGGCCGGTCGTCGCGGCGGACAGCGCCGAAATGCCCCTCGACCTGCGCGCCTACCCGGCGGGCGTGTACCTGCTGCGCCTGACGTGGCCCGACGGCCGCACCACCACCCACCGCTTGCTGCGCTGAGGCCAGCGTGAAGGGGGAGTGAAGGCAGAACCGGGGGTATATCAGCGGATAGCGGCTAGTATTTTCCCGTATTCGTGCCGACCTTCGGCGCATGATGCCGCGCTTGGCTTTATTCCTTCTGTCGCTGTGCGCCGTCCTGCTGGGCGGGGTGGGTCGGGCGGCGGCACTCGTGCCTACCATTCGGGCCGAAGCCGCTGGCCCGACGCTCCGCTTCAAGCGCCTCACGACGGCCGAAGGGCTCTCGGAAAACTCCGCTTATTGTTTGCTGACCGACCGGCGCGGGTTCCTGTGGGTCGGCACGCAGGAAGGGCTGAACCGCTACGATGGCACCGGTTTCCGCGTTTTCCGCGCCGATGCGCGGGCGTCGGGTAGCCTGGCGAGCGGCTTTATTCTGTCGTTGGCGGAAGACGGCGCGGGGCGGCTGTGGGTGGGAACAGGCGGCGGTGGCGTCGCGCGCTACGACCCCGTGACGGAGCATTTTCAGGTATTTCGGGCCGAACCGGGGGCGAATAAGCTGCCAAGTGATTTCGTGCGTGCCGTTTTGGTCGACCGGCAAGGGCACGTTTGGGTCGGGACGGAAGCGGGGCTTTGTCGGTTCGATCCAAAAACCGGCACTTTCCGGCGGTATCCTCCCCGAGCCAATTCGCGGGAGACTTCCTCCCTCGACAACCGCCTCAACGCCATTCATTCCCTCGCGCAAACCCCCGATGGGCGCGTGTGGGCAGGTTCAGGCGCCGGGCAGCTCCTGCGCGTCGAGGAAGCCACCCAGACGTTGGAAGTGGCGTGGAAACCGTTGGCTACCGAAGCCAGCGGCGCCCCGGACGTCGGGCAGCGCGCCATTACCGTCCTCCTCCCCGACCGCAATTGGCGCCTCTGGATTGGCACCGAAGGCGATGGCTTGCGGGCTTTTGAACCAGCCAACGGGCGCCTTAAAACCTTTCGGCCCACGCCGGGCATTCCCGGCGGCTTGCCGGCGGCGGGCGTGCGCTCGCTCCTCCGTGACCGGTCGGGGACGCTGTGGGTGGGCACCACCGGCGGCCTCGCGCAGCTCAATACGGCACAGGAAACCTTCACTTCGTACCGCCACAACACGGGTTTCCCCGCCACGTCCCTCCCCGACGATGCCGTTCTCGCGCTAGCGCAGGACCGCACGGGGCAAATGTGGGTCGCGACGGAAAGCGGACTGGCGTCGTTCACGAACCAAGTCGGCGCTTTTGCGCGGGTGAGCGGTATCGATGCCGACGTTTGGGCCATTGCCCCCGACCGCACGGCGGGCCACTTGTGGGTCGGGACGGAAAGTCAGGGCGCGCTGCTCTTGGCGCCCGACGGCACGCTTACCCCCACGCCGCTTGGCTCCGGGGGGCTGCCCAGCCCGTTTGTGCGGGCGCTGTGGCCCGACCCCGCCACCGGCACCGTGTGGGTGGGGATGCAGAGCAGCGGCCTCGCCGCCTACGACCCCGCCACGCAGCGGATTCGGCGGTTTCGGCACGACCCGCGCGATTCCACCTCCCTCGCCGACGATTACGTGCGCGCCATCGGCCCCGACCGCAGCGGTCAGCTTTGGGTCAGCACCGAGGGCGGGCTTTCGTGCCTGAACCCCGCCACTGGGCACGGCCGCTCGTTCCGCAACCGGCCGACGGATTCGACTTCACTGCCATCGAACTACGTGCGGCAGGCGTACGAAGACCAGCGCAAGCGCGTGTGGGTCGCGACGGGCGGCGGCGGTTTGGCGCTCCTCGATGCTGCCCGCAAGGGGCGTTTCACCACGTTTCGGCACCGTCCGGCCGACTCGACTTCCCTGCCGAGCAATTTCGTGCGGGTCATTCATCAGGACAAGCGTGGGCGCATCTGGCTCGGCACCGAAGGCGGCGGGCTGGCGTGTCTCGTCGATTCGCGGCCACCGGGGCGTTTCCGCATCTGGCGCGCCAAGGAAGGCTTGCCGGCGAACGTGGTGTATGCGATTCTGGAAGACGGCGGCGGGTTTCTGTGGCTGAGCACCAATCGCGGCATCGCCCGTTTCGACCCACGCACCGGCATCTTCCGCCGCTACGACGCCCGCGACGGCCTCGTGCGCGACGAGTTCAACGCCGGCGCTTACGCCCGCCGCGCCGACGGCCACCTGTACTTCGGCGGTCCCGGCGGACTACTCGCGTTCCACCCCGATTCGCTCCGCCCGAACCGCTTGGTGCCGCCCGTGGTGCTCACCGGCGTGCGGCTCTTCGACCAGCCGTTGCGGCTCCCCGATACGGCCATCGGCGCGCGGCGCGTGCTGCGGCTGCGGCCCGATCAAAACTTTCTGACGTTCGAGTTCGCCGCGCTCAACCTCCGTCTGCCCGACAAAAACCGCTACGCCTACCGCCTGCGCGGCCTCGACGACCGCTGGCTCGATATCGGCAACCGCCACGAAGCGCCGTTCACGAATCTCAGTCCCGGCACGTACACGTTTGAGGTGAAGGGCGCGAACAACGATGGCGTTTGGAACGAGCAGGGCGCGACGCTGCGGATTCTGATTCCGCCGCCGTGGTACCGGGCGTGGTGGTTCCGGCTGGCGCTCGTGCTCGCGTTCCTGACGCTGCTGTGGGCGGCGTACCGGGTGCGCGTGAACCAGCTTTTGGCGCTCGAACAAGTGCGCCACGGCATCGCCCGCGACTTGCACGACGATATGGGTTCGACCCTCAGCAGCATCTCCATCCTCAGTCAGATTGCCACGCAGCACCACTCGCACGGGCGCGCCGAACAGGTGGCGGGGCTGCTGGACCAGATTGGCGAGTCATCCGGCCGGATGCTCGATTCGATGGATGATATCGTGTGGGCCATCAACCCCGCGCACGACGGGCTGGAAGACGTAACGACCCGGATGCGCATTTTCGCGTCCGACGTCCTCGAAGCGCGCGGCATCGATTTCACCTTCTCCGTGGCCCCCGAAGTGCTGCTGATGCGGCTGGAGATGCGTGCCCGGCGCGAGTTCTTCCTGCTCTTCAAGGAGGCAGTGAACAACCTCGCCAAGTACGCCCGCTGCGAACACGCGCGCATCGCCCTCACCAGCAGTCAGCGCCACCTGATTCTGACCGTGGAAGACGACGGCGTCGGGTTCGACCCCACCGCTCCGGCGCGCGGCGGCGGCAACGGCCTCACCAATATGCGCGCCCGCGCCAACGCCCTGCGCGCCACCCTCGATTTTCAAACCGCCCTTGGAAAGGGCACTACGGTGTCGCTGCGCGTGCCAATGGGCGGGTGAGGGGGAAAGATGTGAGGGCGGATGTGAGGATGTGGGGATGTGAATAGCGTGGCCAGCTCTGTCCCAGAGATGGTGTCAGAAAGGCGTTAGAACGACGTCAGACGGTGCTCAATACCGGCCGCGCAAGCTTCTTCTCTTACTCGTCGGCCTCCCCCCCCTCATCCCCTTCTTCAGCGGCGTTTTCGGCTTCAAAGCTGTCTACGACTTGATGAATCGCGGTTTCGGCGGCCCGGAGCTGCTGCCGGCCCTCCCCGATCAGGAAATACGCGCGCTGGACTTTCTGCGTCAGCTCATCTAGCGGCAGGTCGTGCTGATGTTCGAGGGCGTGGAGCAGGGAATCCAGCTCGGTGGTGAGTTCGGCGTAGCTCATTGCGGGGAAGAGGAAGACGTTGAAGGGGAAGCGTTGGGTTTTGCTTTTGCTTTTTCTGACGAGCGCGCCGCGACTTTACTGCGCACCACGCCGTCGGCGAAATGCGTCAGGAGCACTTCATTCGGCGCCACCTCGGCGGCGGAGCGCAACGGCTGCCCCGTGGCGCGGGTGGTGAACGTGTAACCGCGCGCCAACAGCCGCACGGGGTCGGAGGCGTGGGTGCGGGCCTGCGCCAGCTCCAGCCGGTTTTGCTCCGTTGCGAGGCGTTGGCGCACCAGCAGCGGCAAGCGCGCCAAAGGCGCCGTCAGGCGTTGATGCTCATCCGCCAAACGGCTCTCGACGACGGCGCGGACG
Organism: Hymenobacteraceae bacterium; assembly: GCA_031397815.1. Classification (GTDB taxonomy): domain Bacteria; phylum Bacteroidota; class Bacteroidia; order Cytophagales; family Hymenobacteraceae; genus JANNMJ01. The sequence goes on along the minus strand of JANNMJ010000112.1, from coordinate 22,604 downwards.
CGAGCGGCGAGGTAAAAAAGTGCGCCGTCGGCCTGCCGGGCACGCTCGATGAGAAAGGCAGCGACGGCCGTGGGCGTTTTCAGACGCGTATGCGCCACTAAATCGACGAGGGATTCATCGCGCTCGTGTCCAATCCCCGTCAAGACCGGCAAGGGCGCTTGCGCGAGCGCCGCCGCCAAGCCGTAATCATCAAAAGCGACCAAATCCGTCTTCGCCCCGCCGCCCCGAATGACCACGATGGCGTCGAAATCCCCCGCCCGCCGACCAATCGCTTTCAACGCCCGCCGCACCGCCGCCGGGGAGTCGGCGCCCTGCATCGCGGCAGCAAAAAGTGTCAGATCAAACCGATAGCCCGACGCGGCGAGCTGGTGAACGAAATCCTGAAAACCGGCGGCCGTCGCGCTCGAAATCACCGCCAAACGCGGCACGACCGGCGGCAGCGGCAACCGCTTGTTCAGCTCCAGAAAGCCGTTCGCGTCGAGCTTATCGAGCGCCGCTTGCCGGGCCCGCGCCAGCTCGCCGAGCGCGAACGACGTATCCACCGCCCGCACATCCAGCGAGAGGCCGTAACGCGGGTGATATTCCACGGTAGCCGCCAACAGGCAGCGCATCCCTGGCGCCAGCGGCTGCCCGGTGACTTCGAGAAACTGAAACCGAATGGTTTCCCAGCGTTTCGCCCAGATAGTGGCCCGAACCTGCGCCGTGGGTTCGCCGCGCGGCCCTTTCTCGATTAAAGTGAGGTAACAGTGGCCGGTACGGTGCGCCGTCAGCTCACTGATTTCTGCCACCACCCAATACACATCGGGCAACGATTCCTGCACCGCCAGCTGAATACCGGCGCAAAGCTGAGAAAGACTAACGGGGTCCACGGGAGAACGGGCGAAGCGTGAAAAAATAAAGCAGGCCGAAGCCCGACGGGCAAGTTAAAGCCGCGCCCGCTATGCTTTAGCGGGACGGCGCGGACAGTGGTGAATGCAACTCGAAAACCTCACCGCAACAGCCACAAATCGGCGAGAACGAGCGCAGCCATCGCCTCCACGATGGGCACGGCGCGCGGCAACACGCACGGATCGTGGCGGCCTTTGGCGGGGAGTACGGCGGGGTCGCCGTGGGCAGTTAGGGTATCCGTGGCGCGCGGTAGGGTCGCGACGGGCTTGAACGCCACCCGCCACCGCACCGGCTCGCCGGAGCTGATTCCGCCCAAAACGCCGCCGGCGTGGTTCGTGGCGGGACGGACGCGCCCGAGGGCTTCGTCGAATACGTACGGGTCGTTGTGCGCCGAACCGGGGAGCCGGGTCGCCGCAAAGCCATCTCCGATCTCGAACCCTTTGACGGCGTTGATTCCCAGCATCGCCGCGCCCAAAAGGGCGGGCAGCTTACCGAAAACCGGCTCGCCCAGCCCCACGGGTAAGCCCGTCGCCCACCCCGTGATGATGCCCCCGACGGTATCCTGAGCGGCACGGGCAGCTTCGATGCGGGCCATCATCCGCGCCGCCGTAGCGGGGTCGGGGCAGCGGACGGGCGTGGATTCGATGAGCGATAAATCGAGCTGGTCCTCCGGAAGCGTCAGATCGATTTCCCCGATGCTGCTCACCCACGCGCGTACCTCGATCCCGGCGTGCTGGCGGAGCAGCGCCGCCGCAATGGCGCCCCCTGCTACCCGCGCCACCGTCTCGCGCGCCGACGACCGCCCGCCACCCCGCGCATCGACGTGCCCGTACTTGGCGCGCCACGTAAAATCGGCGTGACCGGGGCGCAGTCCGCCCGCTTCAATAGCCGCGTAATCCTGCGGCCTTTGGTCTTCGTTGCGCACCAGAAAGCCGATGGGCGTCCCGAGGGTGCGGCCTTCGTAAACGCCGCTCAGAATCTCCACCCGGTCGGCCTCCTGCCGAGGCGTCGTGAGGTGGCTTTGCCCCGGCCGCCGCCTATCGAGCCACGCCTGAATATCGGCCACCTCCAACGTCAGCCCCGCCGGACAGCCATCCACCACGCCCCCCACCGCCGCGCCGTGCGATTCGCCGAAAGTGGTCAAGCGGAAACGGGTGCCGAACGTATTCATGGGCAGGTCAGAAAGTGAGAACTTGTGGGGCGCGAAGGTCGCGCAGCAACCGTGAACCTTCCCTGAATAAGTAGTCGGAGCTGCGGGTTGTTTGAATGATTGGGCGTCCCCGTGAGGGGACACCGAACGGTAGCCGGGGCAACGCCCCCGGTCGCACGAAAACCACCCAATCGGAGCGCCCCCGTCAGGGGACACCGAACGGTAGCCGCGTTCCTATCGGCCGTTGTCGGTATCCCCTGACGGGGACAAAGTTCTTTATTACTCCTCCTTTCCGGGGGCGCTGCCCCCGGCTACCGTTCGGTGTCCCCTAACGGGGACGCGCTAATAGCCGACGATTACCGGCCGAACCCGCCCTGCCACCGTTAGTGCTCCGTCACGCCGTGACGGGGAATTCCTCATTCGGGGAGATGCTCCGTACGAGATGCGGAGCACTTCCTCAATCGGGTAGAGGCTCTGTACGAGATGCGGAGCACTTCCTCATTCGGGTAGAGGCTCTGTACGAGATGCGGAGCACTTCCTCATTCGGGGAGGTGCTCGTCACGGCGTGACGAGGCTACTTACTCCGCCAGTTACGTCGGCCGGTCCACCATAGCCCGATGCCTACCGCCGCCAGCAGCGCCAGCGCGAAGTTGGCCGAGCGGCGCATATCCGCCGGGTCGGGCGGGGCGGTGACGTCGAGCGGCTCACGGTCGATGCGCTCATAAAAGGCGTCACCGGCCCACGGGGCGGCCGATTGGAGCGAATCGACGCCGAGGCGGGGTTGGCCCTGCACCCGCCACCGCAGCCGCGAGCGCAAGGTGTCGTAACGCCCCCGGCGCGGGTCGAAATAAATGAGCTGAAGGAGCGAATCGAGGCGATAGGTACCGGCGCGGTCGGCAATAAACTCCCACTCGAACCGCTTGCGGCCGCCAGTCGCACCCGGCCCTACGGGCGGCCAAATCGGCACCGCCGTCACGCGGGGCCGGTACGCCGCCAGCGCCGCGCCTTCCGCCGTCAGCGGCTCGGGGAACCGGACCGGCGCGAGGTTGCCGGGGCCTTCCACTTCCACCCAATACTTGGCGGGCTGATTGACGCGGGCAGGGTCGCGGCTCAGGAATTCGCGCCAGCGCAGCTCGCCTACCGGCACGCTTCCGGCCAACGGGTGCGGCGGCAATGGGCGAACCGGCACATCAAGCGCCGCCGTGGCGACGACACGGTCCGTAGCGAGTCGGTTTTCAGCCCCTTCCACCGGCTTTTTCGCCAGCCGATACTTGACGAGCCGCAGGCTGACGCTCGGGAAGCGCAGGGGCCGCGCGGCGGTCAGGGGGTAATAAACGGCGTCGTGGAGCTGAAAGCGGAGCAGGGGTTTTTGGTCCGGCCCCGGCACGGTGTCGGGCGCCATGGGGTACGCGGGCGGCGTTTCCTCCCACACATCGGGCGGCTTGATGGTGCGCCGAAGCTGCTCGATCTGACGACCGAAATCGCTCGCGAAATTCAAGACGGCTTGGTCCTCGGGCGCAATCGTGAGGTAGAGGCGCGCGCGCACGCCCTCGCCGGTCCAGACGCCACGCGGGGTGGCCGAGACGGCGAGGTAGAGGCGCGCCTGATCGGGGATGTCGCGGTATTCGGTGGTTTTCGGCTTGCCGAAAAGCTCATCGGCGATGCCGTAGGCGATGGCGCCTCCCGTGTTGGGCGGCGGGGCAGTGGGCGGGGTCGGCGGCGGAGTGGCGGGGCCGATTTTCACCGTACCGCCCGCGTACCGCACGGGTTGGCCATTGACCTGAATGGTGAACGGCGGCAGCGTTTTCTCGCCTTCCCCGAACGCCAGATACCGCTGCGTGACCCGGAGCGTGACGATGCTGGTGCCGCCCGAAGAGCGCGTAGTAGTCTGCCGGTCGCGGGTGGTTTTCTTGAAGCCCGGCAGATTCGGGAACGCGCCGATTTGCTGAAGCGGCACGCCCGTCAGCTCCACCACCACTTCCAACGGCTGGTCAACCGGCACCGGCCCGGCACCAATCAGGATGCGCGGCGCCCCCCCCGAAGGCTGAACCGCCCCCGCCGACGGCTTGACCGCCGTACTGCCCGCCGCCGCTTGCGCCGCCACGCGCAAGCTCCCCCCCAACAGGCCAACTAACAGCACGCAAACCGCCCCCGATACCCCTCGGCCCCAAGCCAAACGGCGACCGCTGCGAATTACTGTACCCGACTGACTTGCCCTCACGGCCTAAAAATAGGGCCTTGCGCGCTCCCCAACGCCCAACAATCCGTCGACCAGCCCCGGCACGGGCGCAGTGGGCAGCTTTTCCTTCCCATAAATGGCTTTCCGTTCAGGGGATAAAAACCGCCGTTGACCACCTAAAAATCACTTTGTCGACAATTATCTGCATCCGTTGACAACCCAACCGCCGGGCACCACCGTAATGCGGCTCGTACGTGAACAGCCCGGCGCTCAAGGTTGACTACTCCGCCGCGCGATTCTCTTTCCCACTCATCACCTACTGGTTACGCTAATGTCAAAACTTCCCATCCTCGAAGGGCCGGAAACCGAACGTGCTTCCTCCCCCCTCAACAAAGCCGTTGATCGGCGCTCTTTCTTGCGCTACACCGGCGCTACGGCCGTTGTAGGCGGCTTGCTGCTGGCCGGTTGCGGCGATGACGATGATCCGAAGCCTACGCCCCCAGCCGCTGGCCTGAAAACGAAGTTCACCAAGGACGATTTCGGCATTCTGAACTACGCTTACGCGCTGGAACAGCTCGAAGCAGCCTTCTACACTAAGGTTGTAGCCGAGGCAGCTAGCCTCTTCACGGCTGCCGAGCTTGGCTTGCTCAGCCAGATCCGCGACCACGAAATCATCCACCGCGAATTCTTCAAGCGTGCGCTTGGCGATAACCGGATCATCGACATCACCGTCGATTACACCGCCAACGGCGACGCGTCCCTCGCCGTCGATTTCACGAGCAAAGCCAGCATCCTCAAAGGTGCCCGCTTCTTCGAAGATACCGGCGTGCAAGCGTACAACGGCGCTGGCCCTTACATCCAAAGCGCCGATTACCTGCTGCTGGCCGGTAAGATCGTTTCGGTGGAAGCCCGCCACGCCGCGCTCCTGCGCGATCTGATCGCGCCGAACTCCTTCGCGTCTAAAACGGCCATGGGCACCGTCCCCGCCGCTCTGACCGCCGATGGCCGGGATATGTCGGCGCTGCCGTCGGCTATTCTGCCAACTGCGCTCAAGTTTATCACTCAGCGCGCTCAGCTATCCTCGGATTTGTGGTAGGCCCGATGCCTTCCGGTCTTCCATTTTTCTCCAGCTCTTCCTCCCATGAATCTCCTTAATATTTTCGACTCCATCGCCAAGGCCGATGAGACGTTTTACGACCGCATCGACTCGCGCCGCTCCATCTTCAAGCATATGCTTTCGGGTGGTAAGAAAGTCTCGATGGCGGCTGCTCCGTTCTTCCTCAGCTCCCTGCTGAACAAGGCGTACGCTGGTACCAGCGGGGTGAACGAAACCGTGTTGCAAGTGCTCCAGTACGCTTATCGGCTCGAAAAATTCGAGGAAGCGTTCTACCGCGCAGCGCTTTCGGGTCCGACGAGCACCTTGCCAGCCAGCGTCAAGAATGACGTGGGTCTGAACGAGATTCTCGCCAACGAGACGTCGCACGTCGGACTGCTGGCAGGCGCCATCGGCACCGCCAACCTCCCAGCGGCCGACAACTACAACTTCAGCAAGGTGTATACCGACGTATTCACCAACGAAACGACCTTCTTCACAGTCGCGATGGCGATTGAGGATACCGGCGTTCGGGCTTACAAAGGCCGCGCTGCGGAGCTGAAAGTAGACCCCGCTACGTTGCTGATTGCCCTCAACATTCACTCCGTGGAAGCGCGTCACGCATCGTTCCTGCGCCGTCGGCGGATGGGGATGACGCTGGCCGGTAGCGGCTGGATTACGGGCGAAGAAACGTCCGTCGGCGGCCCGGGTGCTGGTCTGTACAAAGCCGGTAATCCGGCGGCGAGCTTCCCTTCGGAAAATAACACCACGCAGGGTGGCATCAGCGGCCTGTATGCGGGCAACGGCATCCCGGTGGAACGTTATACCGAGGCTTTCGATGAGCCGCTGGACAAGGACACCGTCCTGACGGCGGTCGCCGCGACCTTCTTCGTGTAGGTCGAAACAAGCCCTGAGGCGAAACCGGCGCGAGCCGAATCGCACTTAAAAAGCGCGCACGCTGTCTGGTTAGCCCGGCAGCGTGCGTTTGCTTTTCGGCGAAGCCCGCAGAAGCCCGCCATTCTTGCCGCCGGGCAACCGCTCCGCCGGAAGGCTTATCTTTGCACCAGTGACGAAACTTCCGCTTCTCTTCTCCCCAGAAACGCCTCCGAGCCTCCCTCGGCGGGCCTTTTTGCGTTATGCGGGCGCCGCTTCGGCGGGCGCTGCCCTGCTACTAGCCGGCTGCTCCACCGACGACGACCCCGCCGCGACCACCACCACGACCACCACCGCGACCGGTGAAAGCGTCTCGCTCGGCGGCTCGACCGATTTGGCGCTTATCAATCTGCTGCAAGCGGGTAAGCAGATCTCGGCGGCGTTCTATAAGAAGCTGCTTGATGCGCCGCCTTCGTGGCTCACCGGGGCCGATTTGGTGGCGCTGCAACAGATTCGGGCTCATCAGGCCATCCACCGCGATTTCCTGAAATCGGCCGTCAATAGCCTGCGCGGGTCTACCGCAAACCCCGCTTACGCCCTCGGCGACCTCGTGACCGACCTCTCGGCCGTCACCATCACCGACCGCACCGCGACCCTCACCGCCGCCCTCAACCTCCACAACGTGCTCACGAGCGCCGCCATCGGCGCCGCCCGTTTCACCGTCCGCGAGGCGCTCCTGACCCTTCTCGGCCAGCTGGCGAGCATCGATGGGCGCCACGCCGTGGTGTTGGCGACGCAGCTCGGCACCTCCGTGTTCGACCCCGTCACCGACTCCCGCAACACCTCGCGCAAGCCTTCTGATGTGATTGTGGTGCTCAACACGTACCTCCCCTTCGGCTCACGCCTCCTGACCGGTTCACTGGCTTAACTGTTTTACTTCGATCCCGTGAATCTTCTGGCTTGGCTCGATACCCTCAGCGGTGTCGCTTCTTCTTCTGATACTGACACTGGTACGAACGCCGCCGATCTGGCTTCGCGACGCACCGCGCTCGCACGCTTGGGCCGGGCCGCTGCCGCCACGCTCCCGGCGCTAACGCTGGCGGGTAACGCCGTGGCCGGGCCACCGCGCGTGACCTCCCTCACCACCGACGCCCTCAACCTGACCCTGCGCGTCGCGCTGGCCCAAAAAGCCCTCCTGACGCTCGCCCTCGACACCGCCAGCACCTCCGTGCCCGCCGCCGAGCGCCCCACCGTTGAAACCCTGCTGACGCTGACCACTGATATGGTCGCGCGGCTGGGCCTGAGCGTGGGTCAATCGGGCGATCCCGTCGCAACCCCCGCCAACTACGATTTCACGGGTGGCCGCAGCGCCGCCGGCACCGGCCCGCTCCAACCCGCCACCTCCCCCGACGACTTCCTCGGCCTCACCCAGGAGCTGGCCGATTTGCTCACCCGCACCTTCATCAGCACGATGCCCGCGCTGGCCGGTAACACCGTTTTCTCGGAGCTGACCGCCCAGTTTCTGGGCACCGCGAGCCGCATAGCGGCCACCGTCCGGCTGATGCGGCAACGGCGCGGCGCCACCACCGCCAACGCTTGGATTACCGAGGAAGACCTCGCGGGCGCCCCCACGCTGTTCGGCGGCGTGTATGAGGGCGAGGCGAGCACGACGGTTTTCAAGCTCGATTTATTGCAGAATATTCCCGCCGCGCCGGGCAATCTGCTCATTACCGTGCTGCCGTTGCCACTCCCGCCCCGCGCCACCATCACCGAAGCGTTCGACCAGCCGCTGCCGCTCGATGCCGGTAGCACCACGGTCACGGCTGAAGTTCTTCCGCTGAAAAAAGTCGATGCGTTGCTCACGCTGCTGACTTACTAGGCTTCCAGACGGGCATTTTTATGGCTGATATTTCCGGACCGACGAAGCCGCGCGTGCTCATCGTCGAGAACAGCGTTGCGTTTACGGGGGCTTTTCGGTCGGTATTGGCGGCGGCGCGTCAACAGCGCCACGCGTTCGAGTTCCGGTTCGTGCTGCCGAAAGGTTCGGCGAACGTCGCGGCGCTCAAGGCGGATGGGTTTGAGGTCGATGAGCTGCCGTTTGTCGAGCTGGGGCGGTCGGTGAAAAAGTTGGCGCTTTATGGGCCGACGCTGGTGCTAAACGGCCACCGTTTGGCGCAGCTCGTGCGCAAGCACGGGATTCAGGTGCTCCACTCGAACGATTTTTATAACCTGACGCCGTACGTCACGCAGCGTTTGCTTGGTAAGCGCGCGCCGCACGTCGTGACGCACGTCCGGATGCTGCCGGGTTCGTTTCCGGGGAAATTTTACCAGTTCTGGTGCCGGTGCGCTTCCCGCTACGCGAACCGCGTGGTGTGCGTCTCCGACGCCGTCCGCCGCGCCGCCTTCGCCGACGACCCGAAGGCCGTCGTGGTCTACGATACGCTGGAGCGCCACGAGCGCTATCCGCCGAAAACCGATTACCAACCCCTCACGTCCGCCGCTCCCGTGCGGGTGGTGTATCTGGGGAATTACATCGCCGGAAAAGGCCACGAAACCGCCCTACGCGGCTTTGCTGCCGCTTTCAAGCAAAACCCCGCCCTCCGCTTGGATATGTTCGGCGGGACGATGGGGCTGGAGAAAAACCGTCAGCTTCGGGCCGACTTAGACGCCTTAGCCACTACCCTCGGCGTGGCCGATGCGGTGAAGCTGCATGATTTCGCGAGCGATATCGAAGGCCTCGTCAAGCAGTACGATATCCTCCTGAACTGCTCCGAAGTAGAGTCGTTCTCGATGGTGTGCTTTGAAGCCCTCTACTTCGGCGTCCCCCTGATTGCCACCGACTGCGGCGGCCCCCGCGAGCTGTTCGAGGACGGCCGTTCGGGCTACCTCATACCCGTCGGCGATGAAGCCGCCGTCGCCGACCGCCTCTTGCGGCTGGCTGCCGCGCCCGCCCAACGTCAAGCATTCGCCGAAGCCGGCCGGGCCTTCGTGGAGCAGAAATTCGGCACCAACGATCAATCCGGCGCGATCTGGGCGTTTTGATTCGCCCTTATTCTTGGATCGCCTAAACCGGCGCCTCCACCGGCTTCTCATCCTTCGCCACTACCCGCGCCACCCAGCGCGGCAGGAAGTACGAGCCGAGGACGAGGTAGAGGTAGAACGTGACGATGCGGTACAGGAACACGATGAAATTGACCATCGTGTCGGTGCCGATGAAGCGCTTGAAGAACGTCGGGAAGGCGCCTTCGGCGAAACCGGCGCCGCCGGGCGTGACCGCTACCAGCAGCACCACCTTATAAATCAGGTTTCGGGCGAAGATAAACGTGTGCTCCCCGGCCGTGGTGGGCGAGAACGCCGCAATCAGCGTGTTGATGACGAGGTAGCGCGCCGTCCAGACGAAGATGGTGCTCACGATAGCGCGCATCCAGTAAGCCCAGCCCGAGCCGCGCAGCACTTCGGAAGCGAGCACCATTTCCTGCCCTTGCAGGTAGGCCCAGCTCCGGCGCTTCCGCAGCCATTTGATGCTGAAGACGCGCACAATCAGCCGCCGCACGGCCACAGGGTTCACGAACAACCCGTAGAGCATCAGGCCCGAATAAAACAGCACCAGCAGGTACGAGACGCCAAAAAACACCTTCAGCGTGGTGATGAAGCCGCCCGCCACCGCTTCGTGCGGGTACAGCCCATCGCCGGCCAGCAGGATGACAATCGGCACGAGCACAACGTAATAGAGGTTGTCGAGCATCGCCGTCACCATCACATACGCCAGCGACTTGCCAAGCGGCACGCCTTCCTTGCCGATGATGAACGTCGCAACCGTAGTGCCGCCCACCGCCGAAGGCATCACGCACGATGACAGCTCCCAAATCATAATCACATCCAGACTTTGCCGCCACGAGAGCGCCCGGTGCGTCAGGTACCGAATGCGGTAGATGTAGCCGAAATCCCGCGCCGCCAGCACGCCGAACGTCGCCAGTAGCCAGCCCCAGTGCGCGGACGCCAACGGCGCCAAATCGCCGGGCTTGTAGGAATACCAGAACATACCAGCCACCACGCTCAGCCCGATAACCACGGGAATTACGATGCGGCGCGGCGAAAGGCGTTGCAGAATATCGGTCGGACGTTCCAAAGCAGGGGCGGTTGTACAGTGCGAAGGTCGGCTGAGAACAATGAACCGCCTGTTATCTCTACGGCTGACGGCTACCTACTAGATGCTTATTCGCGGCCTATTAGATGCCTACGCGACGCCTTCGACCCAAAATTCATTGAACGTCAGCTCCTCTGATTCGGCCTCTCCCCTACTCTCTGCCCCACTCATTCCCATCGTCAGCTCGCCGAGCTGTAGCAGCTCTAAGAGGGCGATGAAGGTAAAAACCAAGCCGAGGCGGTCGGTCAGGTTGGTGAGAATCTCGGTGAAGGGCACGCGGCGGTTGCGGGCGGCCAGTTGGCGCAAGTAGTCCTTCTGCGCCGTCACGGAGTAGCTCGACGTGTAGACGGTGTGGCGTGGGCGGGCCTGCGTTTGCTCGAAGCGCGCCAGCGCCCGCTCATAGGTGCGCAGGAGCTTGTAGAGCGAGATATCGTGCAGCTCCTCTTCGGGCGTCACGATGGTGCGGGCAGCGATGGCGCGCAGCTCGGCCTCCGTATTCCCACGCGGGTGCCGGGCGAGCATCTCGGCTTCCAGCTCCGCCAGCTCGGCCACGGCGAGCTTGTAGCGGCGGTATTCGAGTAGGTGGCGCACCAAATCCTGCCGGGGGTCGACTTCCTTGCCGGTCGCGGGGTCCACGTCTTGCCGGGGCAGCAGCAGCTTCGCCTTGATGCGCATCAGCGTCGCGGCGGTCAGGATGAAATCGGCGGCTACTTCCACATTCATCACCTCCAGCTGTTGCAGGTACGCCATAAAATCGGCGGTGATGCGGGCAATCGGAATGTCGTGAATATCGAGCTCATCGCGCTCGATGAAGAACAGCAGCAAATCGGACGGCCCTTCGAAAAGCGGCAGACGAACGGCGAACGGCGTGGAGATTGGGGTCAGAACAGCGGCCATAGTTCAAAGGTACGCCACGTTCCACGGCCGACGTTTCACGGGCTTCCGAGGTCGCCTCTCCCTCGCGGCCGTACTTTTGCATGGGCTGCGCGCGTTAGCCGCCGCGTAACCTTTTTTACAGAAACGGGTTAGCCCCAGTCCTTTCGCTTTGCCCCGCCCGCTTATGCTCGTTGAACCCGGCCCGCTCTTGTCTCAGATTTCCTTCCCTGCTGATTTGAAGCGGCTTTCGGAAGAGCAGCTTCCTCAGCTTGCCCAAGAGCTGCGGCAGTTCATCATTGATGATGTAAGCATCTACGGCGGCCATTTCGCCGCTTCCCTCGGCGTAGTTGAGCTGACGGTGGCGCTGCATTACGTCCTAAATACGCCCGACGATCAGCTCGTGTGGGACGTCGGGCACCAAGCCTACGGGCACAAGATTCTGACCGGCCGGCGCGCCGAGTTTCACACCCAGCGCATCTACGGCGGGCTGTCGGGCTTCCCGAAACGCAAAGAATCTGAGTACGACACGTTCGGCGTCGGCCACTCGTCGACGTCTATCTCGGCGGCCCTCGGAATGGCGACCGCGTCGCACTACCTCGGCGATACCAAGAAGCAGCACGTTGCCGTCATCGGCGATGGCGCGATGACGGCGGGGATGGCGTTTGAAGCCCTCAACCACGCGGGCGTCCTCGATACGAACCTGCTCGTCATCCTCAACGACAACTGCATGAGCATCGACCCCAACGTGGGCGCGCTCAAGGAGTACCTGACCGATATCACCACCTCGCGGACCTATAACAAGGTGCGCGACGAAGTTTGGGAGATGCTCGGCAAGCTCTCGCGGTTCGGCAAGAGCGCCCGCGAGGTGGTGGCGCGCGTGGAAGCGGGCCTGAAAACGACGCTCCTCAAGCAGAGCAACCTGTTCGAGAGCCTGCATTTCCGGTATTTCGGGCCGATTGACGGGCACGATGTGCATCATCTGGTGAGCGTGCTGCGCGACCTGCGCGACATTCCCGGTCCGAAAATCCTGCACTGCGTCACCACCAAAGGCAAAGGCTACGCCTTGGCCGAAAAAGACCAGACCAAGTGGCACGCGCCCGGCCTGTTCGACAAAATCACCGGCGAAATCTATAAGAAGATTCCCGACCGCCCGATGCCGCCCAAGTATCAGGACGTTTTCGGGCACACCATCATCGAGCTGGCCGAAGCCAACCCGAAGATTATGGGCATCACCCCGGCGATGCCGAGCGGCAGCTCCCTGAATCTGATGATGAAGGCGATGCCCGACCGCGCCTTCGACGTCGGCATCGCCGAACAGCACGCCGTGACGTTCTCCGCCGGGCTGGCCACGCAGGGGCTGGTGCCGTACTGCAACATCTACTCGTCGTTCATGCAGCGGGCCTACGATCAGGTCATCCACGATGTGGCGCTGCAAAACCTACACGTCGTGCTCTGCCTCGACCGCGGCGGCTTCGCCGGCGCCGACGGCCCCACGCACCACGGCTGCTACGACATCGCGTTCTTCCGCTGCATCCCGAATATGGTCGTGAGCGCGCCGATGAACGAGGAAGAGCTGCGGAACCTGATGTACTCGGCCCAGCTCCCGGAAAACGCCGGTCCGTACTCCATTCGTTACCCGCGCGGCGAGGGCGTGATGGCCGATTGGCGCCGCCCGTTCCAGAAAATCGTCACCGGCACGGGCCGGATGCTGCGCGAAGGCGACGGCTCCGTAGCGATTCTGAGCCTCGGTCACATCGGCAATTACGCCACCCGCGCCGCTGATACGCTCGCGGCGGAAGGCCTCAACGTCGGCCACGCCGATCTCCGCTTCGCGAAGCCGCTTGATGAGGAGCTGCTCCACCGCATCGCCCGCGAATACCGTAGCATCGTGACCGTGGAAGACGGCTGCCTGCCGGGCGGCGTCGGCGCGGCGGTACTGGAATTCCTCGCTGATAACGGTTACGCCCGCCCCGTCAAGCGCCTCGGCATCCCAGACCGCGTCGTCGAGCACGGCACGCAGGACGAGCTGTACCACGAGTGCGGCTTCGATACGGCGGGCATCGCACAGGCCGCCCGCGAGCTGGTCGCTGCGCAGGTGAGCGTCCCGAAAGCGGTTGCGGCGAAGCGGTAAAAGCCACACCGTTCGCCGTTACGTTGCGACGCGTTCAACGCTATCGGGCCTGATTTACAGAATGTTTTAGCCGACGAAACCCCCACTCAGGTAAGCCCTTGAGTGGGGGTTTTGCGTTGAGAACGGAAGGTAAAAAGTCGATTCAACCCCTTTGGATTCCTAATAGCCGATTCATTTACTACCGAAATTCCGCCGTTCACCGGTCAAAAAACCGTGTTCGTCGAAAAGTTTTTGTGCGGCCTACCGGAGCGGGTAACCTTTGTCGTGTTCAACGCCGAGCTGCTTTTCGGCAATCGCTTTCTCAATCAACTTTTTATGTCCCGCGCTTTCGCTCTCCTCGTTCTCTTCTGTTTGACTTTCGCATCGGCTGCACAAGCCGCCCCCGGCGACAACTCGAAAACGGCTAACGCCGGTCGGCCTTCTGACCAGATCAAGCAGCTGCGAATCGAGCGTGCCGCCACAGCACAAGCGCTTACCGCTGAGCTGACGAAAACCCTCGCCCTCGCTCCCGGCGCCGACGCCCAGCAGGTCGCCAGCTGCGTCGAGCATCTTCTCGGCACCGATACCGAAGCCGGTTACAACGAAAACACCGTCGATATCCACTCCCTCGACCTCTTCCTCGTGCGTTGCACCGATTCGCTCCAGCGCGCCCTCGCGCCGGTCCTCTCGCAGCGGACCTACGACCAGTACGTAGCGCTGCTCGACGCGCGCGGCGTGGTGGCGAAGTAGGCTCCCGGCCTTCCCATCGGCCGATTTGGCGCGCAAGCACGAAGCGCCTTTTTTGCTGATAAGTTATTTTGAGTCAGTCGGTTTCATCCCTTGTGATGAGGCCGACTGATTTGCTTTTAGGCGAACCTGACGGTCGGCGCTCAAATCGGCGCTCAGACCAAAGTTTCGCTCACCACGCGCTCGATGCCAGTGCTGATTTCGGTGGTGGGCAGGTCGTTGGCATCGGTGCCGAAGGGGTCTTCGATTTCTTCGGCGATATGTTCGAGGCTGGCGAGGACGTAGAAGATGAACGTCACGACGGGCACCACCCAGTAGTGCAGAGTCATCACGTAGCCGAAGGGCAGCGTAAGGCAATAGATGACGATAAATTTCTTCAGGAAGGAGCTGTAGGAATATGGAATCGGCGTGTTCCGGATGCGTTCGCAGGCGCCCACAATGTCGGAAAGAGAGACCAGCTCGGGGTTAACTAGCAGCAACTCTTCGGTGGAAAGGACGCCTTGGCGCCGCAGCCCTTGCAGCCGAGCGAACAGCTTGGTAATAAGAAAATTCGGCTGATGCGTTCCGGTGGGCGCACCCACTACTTCCGCCTCCGGCGACTCCCCGCGCAGGTGCGCCGCGAGCGAGAAGGCAATGGCAGGAATCTGCTGGCGGAAAAACGCCCGCTCGGTCGGCAGGTCGGCGAGCAGCGCGGCGAGCTTCAATGCCAGACTCCGGCTCGAATTCACGAGCTGCCCCCATTGGCGGCGGCCTTCCCACCAGCGGTCATACGCCGTATTGGTCCGGAAAACCAGCAGCGTGGAAATCACGAAGCCGAGCAGCGAGTGCATCACCGCCACATTGCTCCAGTCGCGCGGATTCGTGAGGTCGATCACCTCCAGCACAATCACTGCCACGACGGACGTGTACGCCAGCATCGTCAGCAGCAGCGGGGCCAGTCGGCGGACGGTATCCGCCCGGTGGATGGAGAAAATGGCCGGTAGCCAGAGCTTGTCGTTGTAGGAAATCACGCTGGGAGTAGTAAGACGCGGACGCTGATAATGGTCGAGAGCGCAAAGTAGAACCGCCGGGAAGTACGCTATCGATTCCGTTCAACTCCAAAAAAGCGGCGTTCATACTCCGTTTAACCGGGTTGGTCGAAAAGTTCTGCGAGCAGGGGTACTGTCTGCCGACCTTTGACTTGTTAATGCCGAGGCGGTTACGTCGTCAGAAGACAGACTAACGGTAGGGCATCTTTCCCGGATTCAAGCAGCGTTCTAGCTACTCTTCAATTGCCCCCTATTTCTGCGACGCCCCGGAGTTATATACTTCGGGGCGTTGGCTTTTTCCGGCTAGGCGAAACGCAAGTGGCGCGCGTTACCAATTCGTTAAGGGAGCGCCGGGGGCGGCAGCCGAGTTCGTACCTTTGTCCTTGCGTCAAGGTTACGACACGATTGTTTGCGAATGCGCTCATTTACTCTCATTTTCTTCCTGTTACTGGGCACCGCTTCGGCCGCTTTTGCCCAGACATTCTCCATTCGGGGTCGGGTCGTTGACCGGGTTTCCGGTGAGACGCTGCCCGGCACGAGCGTCGCCGTGGTGGGGACGCCCCAAGGGGGAGTCAGCGACGGTTCGGGAGCTTTCCGGGTGGGGCCGTTGGCACCGGGGACGTACACGCTGCGCGTCTCGTTCATCGGCTACGTGAATCTGGAGCAGAAAGTGACGATCACGAACCGCGACGAGAACGTCGTGATTCGGCTCGTCGAGGATAACAATACCCTCAACGAGGTGCAGGTGGTGGGGCAGGTGGCCGTGGAGCGCGAGACGCCGGTGGCATTCTCGTCGGTGAACGAAGTGCGGCTGCGCGAGAGTCTTTCTTCCCGCGATCTGCCGCTCATCCTCAACGAGACGCCGGGCGTGTATGCGACGCAAAGCGGCGGTGGCACCGGTGATTCGCGCATCTCGATTCGCGGGTTCGACCAGCGCAACGTGGCCGTGCTCATCAACGGCGTGCCGGTGAACGATATGGAGAACGGCGCAGTCTACTGGTCAAACTGGGACTTGGGCGACGTAACCAAAAACCTGCAAGTGCAGCGCGGCCTGACGGCGTCGAAGCTGGCGGTGCCAGCTATCGGCGGGCTGATCAACGTGACCACGAAAGGCTACGATACGAAGCGCGGCGGGCGGGTGCGGCAGGAAATCGGCTCGAACGGGTACCGCAAAACGTCTCTCCTGCTCAACTCCGGCCAGATGAAGGGCGATTGGGCGGTGACCGTCTTCGGTTCGCGCCGAAAGAGCGATGGCTGGGTTGACGGCACTTTTGATGACGCTTGGACGTACTTCGGGACGGTCAGCAAGAAGTTTGGTAAGCACCAGGTTTCCATTACCGGGCTGGGGTCACCGCAGTCGCACGGGCAGCGCCTTTTTGCTACGCAGATTGCCTCGTTCAGCCACGAAAAGGCGGTGGAGATAGGTGCTAATCCAGCTGGGGTCCGCGAGTACGGTTTCCGCTATAACCAGCACCAAAACACCCTCAACCGCTGGACTATCAACCCCGACGGTACTCGCAAAGACGATTATCAGAACTACGTTGAGCGAGTCAATTACTATCACAAGCCGCAGATCAATCTTAATCACTTCTGGAATGTGAGCGACAAGCTCTTCATTTCGAACGTCGTATATTTTTCCCAAGGCTCTGGTGGCGGCAGGTCTATGACGACAAGTGGCACAGATAGCACTGGCCGGATCGACCTGCAAGGGGCTTATGATTTCAACCGGCAAAACAAACGCCTCATCCGCACCCTGCGGACTGGCACGACGGATCAAGATGTTCGGGATACGGAAAACTTGTCGACGGCCTTCATTCGCGCTGGCGTCAACAACCACAAGTGGTTCGGCTTCATCACCTCCGCTGATTACCGCATCAACGAGTTTACCACACTCTCGTTCGGTATCGATGGCCGGTACTATCGTGGGGAGCACTACCGGGAAGTGTACGATCTGCTCGGCGGCGACTATGCGCTCGACGTAAATGCCACCACGCAAGGCCCGCTGACGCGGTCGAACAACTCTTACATACTGGCGCCAAATGGCGGACTCCTGCCTTCCAACAACAACAACTTCACCGGTAATCAGCAGAGCAGCGACCCCAACCGCAAGCTCCGGGTCGGTGACAAGTACGACTACAACTACGACGGCATCACCCGGCAATTGGGTGGCTACGGACAGCTTGAATACAAAAAAGGGCCGCTCAGCGGTTTCGTGAGTGCCACGGGCGCCGCCACTGCGTACCAGCGGATCGATTACTTCCGCGCGCCGCGCGTGACGCTGGCGGATGGCCGGTCGTTCCAAGTCGGGACGGGTATCACGTTCGTTCCGAAGCTCGACGGCAGCGGAAACGAAGCGTACACCGGAATGGAATCGGTGACGGTGCCACGCCAACAGAATACTCAATATCCCACCACTGCGCCGACCGACACGACCCTTTTCATCGGTTACGGCAACTCGGTTACGTACCGCAACACAAGAGGCGAAAACGTGACATATTACGCGTTGGATGCCGCCCGGCAAGGGCCGGTGACGAGCGACGTGATCGTGCGGCCCGGCTTCACGTTCAAAACCGGCTTCAACTACAACCTCACCGAAGACAACTCGATTTTCTTCAACATCGGTTACCTGAACCGGCCACAGTACTTCACCTATATCTGGCCGGGCACGTCGGGTAATATTGCGCCTAAGTTCAAGAACGAGAGCGTATTCTCGCAGGAGATTGGCTACTCGATCTCGCGCCCCAGCTTCAAGGCCAGCCTGAACGCGTATAACACGATCTGGTACAACCGGTCGGCTACGGCGTCAGTCTTGGACGATCAAGGCGCGCAGGCGAGCGTCAACCTCAGCGGTCTGAACGAGACGCACCGCGGGGTGGAGCTGGATATCGCGCAGGAAATCAGCCGTAAAGTGGCCCTGACGGCCGCGCTGGCCGTGGGTGATTGGCGCTGGAACTCGCGCGGGTCGTACCAGATTCTGGACCAGAACGGCGCGCCGAACGGGTCGGGCAATTTCGATGTGCGCGGCGTTCACGTGGGTAATGCGGCGCAGAACCAAGTGTCGGCGGGGGTACGGGTGGAGCCGATTGCGGGCCTGTATGTGCGGCCAGTTTTCACGCTGTTCGCGAAGACCTACACCGATTTCGACGTCACCAAATACCCCGACAATGGGGTGCCGCCTCAGGACGCCTTCCGCCTGCCGACGCAACGGCAGCTCGACATTCACGCCGGTTACTCCAAGACCGTGCGCGTGGGCGGCGGTCACGATTACCGCATCACGCTCAACGGCTCGGTGCTGAACGCGTTGAACCAGTTCTTCATCACGGATGCGCCGGTGGGCGGCGTTACCGACCCGTTCATCCCCTCGAAGACGTTCGTGTTCTTCAATATGGGCCGCCGGGGTACGGTGGGTCTGGCGGTTGACTTCTAGACCGTTCGGCGCGCTGAGCTGAATCGTCTACTGAAAAGCCCGCTTCTGACCGAAGCGGGCTTTTTCGTGTATTAAAATCTACCGTTCGCACTCAAAAAGGGGGGGCGGGTTGATACGACGCCCGTCAATATCTTATCTTCGGAAGTTTTCCGAGCGGTACCCTTCGCGGGTGCCGTGTCAATCATCGCTTCTTCCCCCTCCTTCCTCTTATTTCCTCTCCCCTCAGATTCTACCAGATGCGCATCACTACCCTCGCTTCGTTGGGCTTGCTGACCGGGATGGCTTTTGCCGTCGCGCCCGCCCACGCTCAGCTGCTGACCCTATCGGCTGGCACCACGATGACGATTACCGACTCCGTCGTGTACGTCCCCGGCACCGTGCAAACGGCCGGAGTGCTGCGCACGACCGGCGGTCGGCTCTTCATCCAAAACGGTGATTTCATCAGTACCGGTGACTCGCGGCCCGGCGTCGGGCGCGTGCGGCTGGAAGATGCGTCTTCGGCGCGCACCGTCACGCTCTCCGGCGATACGCTGCACCGCTTGCAGCTCAACGTGCCGAGCGGCACGGCGCTCGGCTCGGATGCGGTGGTGAAGGGCGCCCTCGATTTGCTCAGCGGCTCCCTCAATACCACGGCGGCTTTCAGTATGCGTCTGACGGCGGCCGCCGTAGTAAACGGCGAAACCGCTACGCGCTTCGTGCGAGGCTCTTTGGTGCAGCAGCGGGCGCTCAGCGGCGCGGCGCCCGTGAGCTTTGGGCAGATGGGCGTGCTGGTCAACCCGAACGGCCAAAGCCTGACGCTGGAAGCCGACCGCCGGATGGGCCTCGGCGTGGTGAACTACTCCACCGGGCAGCACCTCTCGCCGGGCGTCAACCAAGGTATCGATGCGATTTGGCGGATGAGTACGCCGGGCGGCGTAGACCCGGGCGCGCCGGTTGCGGTGACGCTGACGTGGTTTTCGAGCGTTGATAACGGCCTGACCGGTACGCTGAACCAGAGCCAGGTATGGGCGTCGAACGACAACGGCGCGACGTGGAACATGGTCGGTGCGGTGCAGGATGGCAGCGCTCGGCAAGTCACGGTCAATACCACTGACCTCAACGCGTGGTACACGGTGAGTACGACGGTTGAGCCGCTCCCCGTGGAGCTGACGAGGTTCGATGCGCGCCCGCGCAAGCTCGATGCGCTGCTCTCGTGGGGCACGGCTTCGGAGAAGAACTCGGCTTATTTCGTGGTCGAGCGCGGATTGGATGCGCGTAGCTGGGCTGATGTGGGCCGGGTAAACGCCGCCGGTAACAGCGCTGCCCCGCGCGAGTACAACCTGACCGATGCCAACGTCGGCGCGCGCGGCACGGCGTTTTACTACCGGCTGCGGCAGGTCGACCGCGACGGTACGTTCAGCTATTCGGCGGTGAAGCTGGTGCGGTTCAGCTTGCCGAAGCTGGAGCTGGACGCCTACCCCGTGCCATTGGGCGAGTTCCTGACCCTCGACCTCACCGCCCCCACCGACGGGCCGCTGCTGGTCGAGCTGCTCGACGCAACCGGCCGGAGTGTTCGGAAGGAAACCTACAACGCGCAAGCAGGCCTCAATACGTGGCGCCTCGATACCCGCAGCCTCGCCCACGGCACGTACGTGCTGCGCGCCACCATCGGCACCGAAACGCTGACGCGGCGGCTGGTGACGAGTAAGTAAGCAATCCTTACATCCGCTTTCGGCTGGGGCCGCTGCTCGTTTTCAGGACGGGCAGCGGCCCTTTGCTTTTTGAAACTTATCAGAGAATAGAAGTCACATAATCGTGTGATAACGTGTACATACGAAAGGATTATGAAAGTATTTTCGGCCACGGCTGGCGGCTTCGATTCGGAGCGACTGGCCGTGGCTCTTCTTTTCCCCTTCTCTCAAAACACGTTTTACTGATGACTGACCCTTACTCGCACCGTAGCCAGACGACGATGAAAAAGGCGGCTCTGCTGGTCGCGCTTGCCGTTCTGCTACCCCTTGCCGCCGCGTATTCCCAGACGGGTATCGGCACGGCAGCGCCGGATAACTCGGCGGCGCTCGATGTGACGGCTGCCACCCGTGGCCTGCTGCTGCCGCGCGTGGCGCTCACGGCGGCTAATGCCGCTGCGCCGCTCACGCTCCCGGCCACGTCGCTGCTCGTGTACAACACCAACGCGGCGCTGTCGGGCGGCGTGGGCTACTATTACAACGCTGGTACGCCAGCTACGCCGAGCTGGGTGAAGCTCGTGATTACCACCTCACCCGCCGGGGGCGATCAATGGCGAACTAACGGCAACAGCGGCACCACGCCGGGCACGCAGTTCATCGGCACCACCGATGCGCAGGATGTGGTGTTCAAGGCGGCAAACACCGAACGCCTGCGCCTCAAGCAAACCGGCGCCCTCTGGCCCACGATGAGCGTAACAAGCAACACCGCGCTGGGCCAGAATACCGGCGCGGCGCTCACGGCCGCCGCTTCCCGAGTGACGGCCATTGGCGCCGGAGCAGGGGCCGCCAACACGTCCGGCGACGCGAATACGTACGTCGGGGCGGATGCGGGCGCGGCCATGACGACCAGCTTTTTCAGCACGTACGTGGGGGCGCAGGCCGGGCAATTCGCGGCGGCGAGCAACAACACGCTCGTCGGGTACCAAGCGGGCGGGCTGGCGGCGCTGACTGGTGGCCTGAACGTGTTTCTCGGTAGCCAAGCGGGCGTGAAAGCCACTTCCAGCAACGGCAACACGCTGGTGGGGTTCAGCGCGGGGAGCGAGCTGACGTCGGGGAGTCAGAACGTGTTCATCGGGCGCGAGGCGGGGTCGGCGGCGGTGAGCGTGTCGGCGAGTACGTTCATCGGCTCCTTCGCGGGGAACGCGACTACGGGTGGGGGGAATACGTTCGTGGGCGGCAACGCGGGGCGCCTGAATACAACCGGCGAGAACAACATTTTCATCGGCGATCAAGCCGGGGGCGCCAACCTCATCGGCGACGATAATACGTTCATTGGGCACAACGTCGGGGCGCTGAACACCGCTTCTGATAACACCTTCGTCGGGAGCCGGGCCGGTGATACCAATCTCAGCGGCACGCGCAACGTGTTCGTGGGCACGTCGGCGGGGACGGCCAACAGCGTCGGCAACGATGGCACGTTCGTGGGGTCAGGGGCGGGCGCGGCGAACACGGCCACGGGCAGCACGTTCGTGGGGTCGGGCGCGGGCGATCTGAACACCTCTGGAGCCGACAACACCTTTTTCGGGCAGGATGCCGGTAACACCAACACCACCGGCGATAACCTCGTCGTGATCGGCAACAACGCCGATGTGGCCTCCAACAACCTCAACAACGCCATCGCTATTGGGGCCGATGCGGTGGTGGGGGCATCGAACAGCCTGGTGCTCGGCGCGAGCGGCGCGAGTGCCGTGAAGGTGGGCATCGGCATGTCAACGCCCCTCACGACCCTCGATATCCTCGGCGCCCTCGCCGTCCGCGACGACGGCACCACGACCAACGTGACGGCCGACAACCAGACGATTACCGTCGGGAATCGCGGCTACATCCGCCTAACCTCGAACAACGCGACTGCCGCCAACCGCACCGTCACGCTCTCCGACGGGCTGGTGCGCGGCCAGCTCCTCATCATCGAAAACGTAGACGCCGGCGGCGACCAGCTCCAAATCGCCGACGACGCCGCCACCAACAACACCAACACCGTCACCGACCGCACCCTCGACCCCGACGACTCTGTGATGCTCCTCTGGAACGGCACCGATTGGATGGAAATGGCCTTCAATAACAACGGGTGAGGGGTTGGCGCGAGGCTCCTTCTCCCCCACCGGGTCAGCAAAAAATGGCAAAGCCTGTCGTGATTTTTTCACGGCAGGCTTTGCGGTTTCTGTGGATTACGTCACCAAGTGGAACGTTGGGGATAGCATTCGATGGCTGGCGTAGCTGCTCGCTCCTGCGGACGAAAAGTGATTTCGCTCCTGAATCTGACCGTGCGCTAGCTGTATCGTTTTCGCAGCCCCCGCGCCCAAAAAGATAAACAGGGACGTGTTTTGGTTTTGTGGGGGGGGGGGGGGGGAGGGGGGGG
>JANNMJ010000071.1:0-7236 GCA_031397815.1 Hymenobacteraceae bacterium | reverse complement strand
TCTGGGCGCCACGGTGCGCTTAATAGGCGTCACGAGTATGCCGACGCTCAACCTGACCGGTGATGTCGTCAAACTCCTCACGCCCGACACCTTGCTGATTGACCACGTCACCTACGCCGATGACTGGTACCGAGATGCCGTAAAAGCCGCCGGCGGCTGGTCGCTGGAGAAAATCAATCCCACCAAGCCCTGTTCCGACGCTGATAACTGGATTGCTTCCAACGACCCGACCGGTGGTACGCCCGCCCGCCTCAACTCCACCAATAGCACCGCGCCCGATTTAACGGCGCCGAGCTTGGTAAGCGCCACAGTAGTGAATGCAACCACTGTGGAGCTGGTTTTCTCCGAAGCCATTGATACACTGACCGCCTTACCGACACGCTTCGGGCTGACGGGCGGCTTGACCATTATCACCATTGGTATTCGCCCCGATTCGCTGCGTTACCTCACCCTGACGCTCAGCGGGCCGCTGTTGGCGGGTACGCGCTACACGCTCACGGGCACCGGCGTGGCCGATTGCGCGGGCAATACCGCCCCGTTCACGACCACTTTTGGCTTGGGCGCCGTACCCGGCCCGTACGAGCTGCTGCTGACGGAAATTTTCGCCGACGAAACGCCGAGCATCGGCCTACCCGCGTCGGAGTACGTCGAGATTTTTAACCCCACGAATCGCCTGCTCGATCTCACCGGGGTGACGTTCCGCAAGCAGGGCGCGGCTAGCGCGGCCGTTTTCCCGGCGGGCGCAAGTCTGGAGCCGGGGCATTACGCGGTGGTATGCGGCTCAACGCGAGGCGGGCTTTTCGTGCCGTACGGACAGGTGTTCGCGCTCACCAATTTTCCGTCGCTCAACAACGCCGGTGATACGCTCGTGCTGCGGCGCCCGGACGGCGAGCTGCTGTTTTCGGTCGCTTATTCAGATGATTGGTACCGCGACCCGACTAAAAATACCGGCGGCTGGTCGCTGGAAATGATTGATTTAACCCAGCCCTGCGGCCTCGTCGACAACTGGAAGGCATCCGAAAATCTCATTTTCGGCGGTACGCCCGCCACGCTCAACTCGGTGAATGCCGGACTGACGACGCTCCCCGCGCCCGCCCTCGCAATGGCCGCCGCCGAAGGACTGGGCGGTGTGCGCCTGTTATTCACGCAAAAAGTCGATTCCCTCACGGCGAGCAATCCGACGCATTACACCCTCAGCGGCGGGCTGGGCGTTGGTCGCGCGACGGTGCTGGGGCCGGAAATGCGCGAAATCGTGCTGACACTCACCGGCGCGCTGGTGCCGGGCGAAACCGTCGGGCTGACCGTCAGTGGGCTGACCGGTTGTGGCGGCGCCAGTCAGGCACTCACGGCCAACGTACTAGTTCCGGAAACGCCACGCCCCGGCGATGTCGTGATTAATGAGATTTTATTTAATCCCCGTCCCGGCGGAGTTGATTTCGTGGAGATACTGAACCGCTCCGACCGTAAGCTCGACCTCAACGGGTATTATTTGGCGAATATGCGCGGCGATAGTCTGTACCAAATCCGGCGCCTCGCCCCGAACGGTTTCCCGTTACCGCCCGGCAGCTTGGCGGCGCTCACCAGCGCCCCCGATTCAGTCGTGCGGCAATATTCCGCCTCTTCCGACCGTAGTCGGATGCTCCTCGTCGCCTCCATGCCGACCTTCAGCGACGATAAAGGCACCGTCGTACTCCTCGCTCCGGATAGCACCGAGCTTGCCCGCTACGCGTACGACGAACGGCAACACACGCCGTTATTGATTGACGAAGAAGGAGTTTCGCTCGAACGCATCCGCATCGACGGCCCGGCCGAGGCCACCAATTTCCATTCGGCCGCCAGTACCGTGGGCTTCGCGACGCCGGGAAAAACCAACTCTCAAACCCGCGCCACCCTCGACCTCCCCGACAATACCCTGAGCATCGAGCCGCGCGTCATCACGCCCGGCCAAGGCGGCGCCGAATTCGCTGATATCATTTACGCCGTGCCCGGCGCGGGCTACACCGCCAATTTCACCATCTTCGATTCGCAAGGCCGCCTGACGCGGCGCCTAGCCCGCAACCAAACCCTCGGCATCAAAGGCAGTTTTCAGTGGCAGGGCGAAGACGATAATAACCGCCGCGTGCCGACGGGATATTACGTTCTCTACGCGGAGTTTTTCGATTTACAAGGCACCGTCAAAGTCATTAAGCAGACCGTGGCAGTGGGGAACCGGTAAGGGCGGCGGCTGCCTTGATTACGTATTTTTACGTAATGAAAGCCAGCTCCCCTACCGTCCCGGTGAACGCGCAATCTGATTTTTTTCGCGATGTCCACGACGTCGTGCGCCTGATTCCGAAGGGCCGCGTGACGAGTTACGGCGCCATTGCGGCGTATTTGGGCGCCAAATCGGGCGCCCGTACCGTCGGCTGGGCGATGATGGCGGGCCACGCCGTCGCCGATTTAGCGTGTCATCGCGTCGTGAACCGCCTCGGGATGCTCACCGGCAAGCACCACTTCAGCGACCCCGACGCAATGCAGCGCGCGCTGGAAGCCGAAGGCGTGCCAGTAGAAAACGACCAGATAACCGACTTCAAGGCGCGGTTCTGGGACCCAGCGAAGGAGCTGAGCTAATAGTCAGCGGAGTCTGTGGCTGTGGCTCTATTCCGCCACCGAGAACATCGCCCGCAGCTCCGCCGTCACGCGTTGCGGACGGCCGGTTTGCGCATTGACCGGGCACCACAGCGTGCGCGCTTGCGCGAGCACCACGCCATCAGCAGCGCGCACCACGCGGGTATGGCGCTCGAACGTGACGCCCACGGCCGTCCCGACCCACGTTTGCAGCACCACGGTATCACCGAGGCGCGCAGCCACTTTATAGTCGATTTCGTGGCGCATCACCACCCAAACCAAGCCCGTCTGCGCCTCGGGCGGCGCCACGGACTGCCAATGAGCGCCCGCCACCTCCTGCGCCCACCGCAGATACACGAGGTTGTTGACGTGGTTTAAGTCGTCGATATCGTCCGACTGTACCTGTAGGGTCAGCAGGAAGGCGGTGGATGGGGTTGTATTCAACATATTAAGAGCCAATGGCGAGATTTGATAACTGCTCATCCACAGCATCCGGTTGCTGTGGTAATTTATTGAGGAATAAGACAAAATCGCCGACCGTCTGTACGTGCGTCATTGCATCGTCATCTGCTGCAGATAGTCGGCGCTGCGTTCGGCACAGCAACTGATGAAGAAAAATGTCATACTCTTCACCATCCGGCACCCCAACATCGACGGGCAAATCCGATGGTCGCAAGGGCACGCAACCGGGCTCCGTCATCTTCCAGTAATAATTTACTTCATCGTACACCGCCCGGATAACGACGGGGTCGAGGGAGCGATACGGCAGGCTGCGAGCAAACGCACCCAGCGATTCGCCCGGCCGCTGGGCTGCCAGTAGCTGGTAAGGATGCCGCTTGCGGCGGCGCAACCACTTGTCTTTTATCCAAGTTATTAAACTAATAACGGCAGCAAACGGCAACACTAATACCAGCAGGCAACCTACTACCACGCCGACGCCGACTGAGCTTTTCGCGTCATTACTCACGGTGTCATCTGGCGAAGCCGCAACCCAATCTGGTTCGCGTGGTCGGATTAATAAGCGGGAAACACGGTTCATAATAGCCACAAGATAGCGTTCAACCACATGTTCTCGCTCCCCCTCCCCTACCGTACCTTCGCAACCCGAACGGCCGCCTGACCTCGTCAGCCATCCCCGGCCGCTTCGGCTATGCCTAAGAATCCCTCGATCCATACGGTGCTGCTGATTGGCAGCGGCCCCATTATCATCGGTCAGGCCTGCGAGTTCGACTACTCCGGCACCCAAGCGGCTCGTTCGCTGCGCGAGGAAGGCGTTCGCGTCATTCTCATCAACTCGAATCCGGCGACGATTATGACCGACCCGGCGACGGCCGATGTCGTGTACCTGCTGCCGCTGACGAAGGCGAGCATCACCAAAATTCTTCACGAACACCAGATTGATGCCGTGCTGCCCACTGTGGGCGGCCAAACGGCGCTCAACCTCGCCCTCGACTGTCACGAAGCGGGGCTGTGGAAGCAGCACAACGTGCGGGTGATCGGCGTCGATTTCGATGCCATCCGCCTCACCGAAGACCGCGAGCTGTTCCGGATGAAGATGATCGAGCTGGGCGTCGGCGTCTGCAACGGTCGCACGGCGCGGTCGCTGCTCGAAGGAAAGGAAATTGCGCAGGAGATCGGGTTTCCGTTGGTCATCCGACCGTCATTTACGCTCGGCGGCACGGGCGGCGGCATCGTAGATACGTACGCTGATTTTGAGAAGAAGCTCGGGGCAGCTTTACGGGCTTCTCCGACTCACGAAGCCCTCGTAGAGCAAAGTATTTCGGGCTGGAAAGAATTCGAGCTGGAATTACTGCGTGATAGCTTCGGCAATATTATCATCATCTGCTCCATCGAGAATTTCGACCCGATGGGCATTCATACCGGTGATTCCATCACGGTAGCGCCCGCGCTTACGCTGCCCGATACAGTCTATCAGCGGCTGCGCGACTTGGCGATTCTGATGATGAACGGCATCGGTCAGTTCGCTGGTGGATGCAACGTACAGTTTTCCGTGAACCCGGCGAACGACGAGGATATCATCGCCATCGAAATCAACCCACGGGTGTCGCGGTCGTCGGCACTGGCCTCGAAAGCGACTGGATACCCGATTGCCAAAATCGCCGCCAAGCTCGCCCTCGGCTACCACTTAGATGAGCTAAAAAACCCCATTACCGGCTCCACGAGCGCGTTTTTTGAACCGGCACTCGATTACGTCATCGTCAAGATTCCGCGTTGGAACTTCGACAAATTCCCCGGTGCTGACCGCACCCTTGGGTTACAGATGAAATCGGTGGGCGAGGTGATGGGCATCGGACGCTCGTTTCAGGAAGCGCTGCAAAAGGCGTGTCAGAGCTTGGAAATCAAGCGCAACGGTATCGGCGCCGACGGCAAGGAAATGACCGATTATCACCAGCTGCTCGATTCGCTCAAGCATCCGTCGTGGAACCGGCTGTTTTCGATCAAGGATGCGATGAAGCTGGGCATCGCGACGAGCACGATTCAGCAAATCACGAAAATCGACCCGTGGTTTTTGAATCAAATCGAAGAGCTGGACCGCACTGAGAAAGAAATCGGACAGTACACGCTCGCTACCCTCACGCCGGATATGATGCGGCGCGCCAAGCGCCAAGGCTACGCCGACCGGCAGATTGCGCACATTTTGCGGTGCTTAGAATCGGAAGTGTTCGAGAAGCGGCAGGAAATGGGCATTCACCGCGTGTACAAGCAGGTGGATACGTGCGCGGCGGAATTTGCAGCGGGCACGCCGTATTATTATTCAACGTTTGAAGGCGAGAACGAATCCATTCCTTCGGATAAAAAGAAGGTGATCGTGCTGGGGTCTGGCCCGAACCGGATTGGGCAGGGGATTGAGTTCGATTACGCTTGTGTCCACGGCGTGCTGGCTGCCAAAGCGTGCGGCTACGAGACCATTATGGTCAATTGCAACCCAGAAACCGTCTCCACCGACTTCGACATTGCCGATAAGCTCTATTTCGAGCCGGTTTTCTGGGAGCATCTCTACGAGCTGATTCTGCACGAAAAGCCGGAAGGCGTGATCGTGCAGCTCGGCGGACAGACCGCCCTCAAGCTCGCCGAAAAGCTTGAGCGGTATGGTATTCGCATTTTCGGCACAAGCTATAAATCCCTCGACTTAGCTGAAGATCGGGGCGAGTTCAGCAAGCTTTTGCAGGAAAATAATATTCCGTATCCGGAATTTACGGCCGTCGAAACCGCTGGGCAGGCGCTTGAAGCCGCCAAGACGTTGCCGTTTCCGCTGCTGGTCCGGCCGAGCTACGTGCTGGGCGGGCAGTCGATGAAAATCGTCATCAACGCGCAGGAGCTGGAAGACCACGTCGTCGAAATCCTCAAGCATTACCCCGGCAACCGCATTCTGCTCGATCATTTCCTTCAGAACGCCATCGAAGCCGAAGCCGACGCCCTTTCCGACGGCACCGACGTGCACATCATCGGCGTGATGGAGCACATCGAGCCAGCGGGCATTCATTCCGGCGATTCCTACGCCGTTCTGCCGCCCTTTGACCTCTCCGACGATATCCTCGACCAAATCGACCGCCATACCCACACGATTGCCAAGGCGCTCGGCACGGTCGGTATCATCAACATTCAATTCGCCATCAAAAACGGCGTCGTGTACGTGATTGAGGCCAATCCGCGTGCCTCTCGCACGGTTCCGTTCATCGCGAAAGCCTATCAGGAGCCGTACATCCAATACGCTACGGAGCTGATGCTCGGCGCGCGGCGGCTCAAGGACATTGAATTTAATCCGGTCCGTCGCGGCTACGCGATCAAAGTTCCCGTCTTCTCCTTCCACAAATTTCCCGACGTGGAGAAGGAGCTGGGACCGGAAATGAAATCCACGGGTGAAGCCATTTACTTCATCGACGATTTGACGGACGATTATTTCCGCGAGGTGTACGCTGAGCGGAATTTGTACCTGAGTCGGTAGGGCTCAGAGCATGCGGTTGGCGTAACTGGTCCTGACAGGTTGGTATGTCGCCCATACGCCGGAACGACCTATTACACATTGAATGGATGGTTCGCGCAGCTCAAAGTCGAGCGCGCGAACCATCGACCAATACTTTGCTTTCGGACCGTATAAGATATGAATTCCCACCAGCGTATCTCGGCGGTTTACAATATCCTGTAACTGCTGCTGAGCCAGCAGCAGCCTAGACGAGTCTTCGGCTTTATTGCCCGTCATTTCGATTTGCATAAAACGGCGGCGTCCGGTTGATATCTCTGCCTTCATAAAGCCATCAACACCGCGCAAATCGTATGGGATGCAGTCTCCAAACGTTTCTCCTCGGATAATCAATACCTGCTCTGGCAGCGGCGCGGGCATTAAGAACCACGCGATCAGGGCAATAACACCAAGCGCGCTCAGTATTTCGTTCTGATAAGGTATTTGACGGATAGAAGTCATAGCTTATGAACGCAAAGCGGCGGTGGTCTATTGCGGTGTGTTTCGACAATTGTGATTGTCAATTACGACCCTAATTCTGTTTTCGTGCATTTGGAGACATTTACTGAAGGAGCAGGACTTTCGTACCAGTACGCCGCATCGGTGGCGCAAGGAACAATTGATCGCTTCGACGATACTCGTTTCAC
>JANNMJ010000053.1:0-12191 GCA_031397815.1 Hymenobacteraceae bacterium | reverse complement strand
GTACCGTGCTCAAATGGCTCAAGAAGGTCGGCGACCGGATTGAGGCCGATGAGTCTGTACTCGAAGTGGCGACCGACAAAGTCGATACCGAAGTGCCCGCCATTCACGCCGGGACGCTCACCGAAATCCTCGCGCAGGAGGGGGATGTAGTCGCGGTTGGTGCGGCCATTGCCGTCATCAGCACCGGCGGCGAAGCGGAAGTTGCGGCCCCGAGCACGCAGGCGCTCGGTTCGGCAAATGCCACCGTCGAAGCGGCCGTGACGGCGGAAGAAGTGCAGATTGCCGCGCAGGTGCCGCACGTCCCGACGGGCGGCGGCGGCGGTTTCGTGAGCAACGGCGCGCGTTTTTACTCGCCGCTCGTGCTCAACATTGCCCGGCAGGAAGGCATCGCGATGGGCGAGCTGGAAACCGTGCCCGGCACCGGTCAGGAAGGCCGCGTCACGAAGAAAGACATCCTCGCGTACGTGCAGCAGCGCGCCAACGCACCAGCCGTAGCGGCTCCGGTGGCCGCTGCCCCGGCGCCCGCGCCCGTGTCGGCACCTTCGGCGAACGGCGCAGCCAAACCCGCAGCGCCCACCGCCCCGGCCGCGCCGAAAGCCGCGCCGAGCGTGTCGGGTAATCAGGAATTGATTGAGATGGACCGGATGCGCAAGATGATCGCGCAGCGGATGGTCGACTCGAAGCGCATCTCCCCGCACGTCACCTCCTTCGTGGAAGCCGATGTGACGGAGCTGGTGAAGTGGCGCGAAGCCAACAAGGACGCGTACAAGAAGCGCCACGGCGAGGCGCTCACGTTCACGCCGCTGCTGTTGCAAGCCGTCGTGCGCGCCATTCAGGATTTCCCGATGATCAACGTCTCCATCGACGGCGACTACATCATCAAGAAGAAGGACATCAACATCGGGATGGCCGTCGCGCTGCCGTCGGGGAACCTCATCGTGCCCGTCATCCACAACGCCGACCAGCTCAACCTGCACGGGCTCACCAAAAAGGTCAACGACCTCGCGAACCGCGCCCGTCAGAACAAGCTCACCCCGGCTGATCTGGAAGGCGGCACGTACACCACGTCCAACGTCGGCTCGTTCGGCAACGTGATGGGCACGCCGATCATTATGCAGCCGCAGGTGGCGATTATGGCGCTCGGCGCGATTCGGAAGAAGCCCGCCGTCATCGAAACCCCGCAGGGCGACCTCATCGGCGTGCGCCAGTTCATGTTCCTCTCGCACTCCTACGACCACCGCGTCGTCGACGGCGCGCTCGGCGGCATGTTCGTCCGGCGCGTAGCCGATTATCTGGAGCAGTTCGACGTCACGACGGCGATTTAATTCAGTTCGCGCGGTTTCGCGCGCGATTCGTGGGGCGGGCTTTGCGGCCGTCGGCGCACCGGGCAACCGGCGGGCAGGCGGGCACAAGGCCCGCTCCTATGTTGTATCTGATGAGGGGCAGGCGCAAGGCCCGACCCTATGTTATTTTCCCCTTCTGCTGCTGAATGCCTACTAACCGTCTCATCCTCGTTTTTGCCTTTCTGACGCTGCTGATGTGCGGGCTGGCGCTGTACTTCGGCGTTCTGGTGGGGCGCCAGAAGAGCGAGTTGGCCCTCGCCCAGCGGCAAGTCCTCGAACGTGACCGCATGCTGTTCCGGCAAGACCGGAGCGGCTCCCCTACCCCGTCCCTCACCCCCGCCGAGCCAGTCGATCTGGATACCATCAAGGTCGAAGAACCCGCCGCCGCCGTATTTGCCGACGAGCTAGGCTCCCTCACCGGCGACGAGCTGAGCGACCTCATGAAAGCCGGCTTACCCGCCGACCCCGAAGCTTACCTCGAACAGGACCTTCGTCGGCAAGCCGCCAGTCTCGCCGGTGGCACCACCCAGGCGCCCACCGCCCCCGCTATTGAAGACGTTCGCATCCTTTCGCCGCACTTGGCGCTCATGAGCTGGCACACGGCGTCCGGATCGGGCACCGCCGTCGCCCGCTACGACCTCAGCACCGCCTCCGCCGATCAGCTTCACGTCACCTGGAAAGTGCTCGATTGGGGCACTGCCGAAGCGGCTCAGTAGCGCCGTATTAATCGGCGCTATCGTTCACTTGAGGCCGCTCAGCCGCCGGATCGCCGAAATTAGGGTTGAAATTCACCGTCAGCTGAAGCGTATTATTTGCTTCGAATATCCGGCCGTTTCCCTGTTGAAGCAATTGGTGCAGATACCCAATTTCCAGCGCTAGCGCGGGCGTAAGCTGCCAGCCTACGCCGCCGTAAGCGCGCGCTTGCTCCAGAATATTCGGCCCCACGTTTCGGCCGAAACTCGCAAATACTTCGCCTGACAAAGCCGCATACGGCCCCAGATTATCCTTGCCGAACGGCCGGGCCAAGCGCGTGAAGTACCGCGCCCGATTCGTGTAAACCGTCTCCGGCCCAGCTTCCGGCGTCCCCAAGCGCTGCCACGGCCGGTTCCAGCGCTGTTCGAGCCGGTAGCGGTGCGTCAGCCCAAACCTCCCAAACCCCGACCGCAATAATACCTGCTCATACAGCCGGTTCTCGCTAAAAACGTGCGCGACCGGATAATCTCCATACGGAAAATTTCGGCTAAATAAATACCCAACCGAAAGCTGCAAATCAGAGCGCGGGTTCCAGATCGGCGCTACGCGCAGCTGAACCTGCTGCCACGTCTTGCCGGCCTCCGCGCGCCGCAAAATCACCTCGTTGCGCATCCCCCACTGCTTCGTGAACCGCGACTCCGTATTCACCACCAGCCACGCGTGGTATTGGGGCACGAACGTGCGCAGCGGCCGCTGTTGGGCTTCCGCCGATTTCGGCGCGCAGGCCAGCGTTAGCGCCATCTTGCCCATCAGGGCCACTCGGCGGAAGGATAATTTTAGCAAGAGAATCAGGTGGGTGGGTGAAAGAGGATAGTCGGCTGCGAAATTACACGGCTGTCAAGCTCGCTTCTTGACAGATTGAAAACGAGCAACCCCGGCCACTTGGCTTACACAATGTGCAAGTCAAATGACCGGGGTTGCGCGCAGCAGAAACCAGCTGGTTTCGCTCCGAAATTGATCAGGTATTCATCGACGCCAAGAATTCGAGATTCGAGCGCGTTCCTGCCAGACGGTCTTTCAGGAAATCCATCGCCTCGGTGGCCGTCATGTCGCTCATATACTTGCGGAGCATCCAGACGCGCGCCAGCTCTTCCGGCCCCATCAGCAGGTCTTCGCGCCGCGTCCCCGACGCCGGAACGTCGATTGCCGGGAAGATGCGCTTGTTCGCGAGCTTCCGGTCGAGCTGCAATTCCATGTTGCCGGTGCCTTTGAATTCCTCAAAAATCACCTCGTCCATCCGCGAGCCGGTCTCGATGAGCGCCGTCGCGATAATGGTCAGCGAACCGCCGTTCTCGACATTCCGGGCGGCACCGAAAAACCGCTTCGGCTTATGCAACGCGTTGGAATACAGGCCGCCCGACATAATCGAGCCCGACGACGGCTGCACCGCGTTGTAAGCCCGCGCGAGACGCGTAATCGAATCAAGCATAATCACCACATCGTGCCCGCACTCCACGAGGCGGCGGGCTTTATCAATCGCCATCTGCGCGATTTTAACGTGGCGGTCCGGCGTTTCGTCGAACGTGCTCGACAGCACTTCCGCTTTCACCGAGCGCTGCATATCCGTCACTTCCTCGGGCCGCTCGTCGATCAGCAAAATCATCAGATAAACTTCCGGATGATTTTCGGAAATAGCGTTGGCAATTTCCTGCAAAAGCACCGTTTTACCGGTCT
Organism: Hymenobacteraceae bacterium; assembly: GCA_031397815.1. Lineage (GTDB taxonomy): Bacteria > Bacteroidota > Bacteroidia > Cytophagales > Hymenobacteraceae > JANNMJ01. Next base: position 8,421 of record JANNMJ010000053.1, on the reverse strand, counting down.
TCGGCTGTGCCACAATCAGCCCGCGCTGCCCTTTACCGATCGGCGCGAACAGGTCGAGAATACGCGTGGAGAGCTGCGACGACTTGGTCGTCAGCTTCAAACGCTCTTCCGCAAAGAGCGGCGTGAGGTTATTAAACGGAATCCGGTCGCGGAGCTGCTCCGGCGTGCGGCCGTTGATGCTTTCGGCTTTCAGCAGCACGAAATATTTCTCCTGCTCACGCGGCGGCCGGATATACCCTTTCACGGTATCGCCGGGGAGCAGCGCATACGTCTTGACCTGCACCGGCGAGACGTACACATCGTCCGGGGAAGCCATATAGTTGTACGCCGTCGAGCGCAGAAAACCGTGGCCTTCCGGCATCATTTCCAGCGTACCCTCGGCCTCAATCAGGCCATCAAACTCGCGGAAATTGTAATTATTAGCCGCCGGTAAATTCTGGCGGCGCGGCGGGTTCGCATCGCGGTTACCGACGCCAACCGGCTCCTGCCGGTCGATGCGTGGCTGGTCGCGGTTTTCGCGGTCCCGGAATTCACGGTTCTCGCGGTTTTCGCGCGGCTGGTTCGCGTCGCGGCGGTCGTCGCGGGGCAGGCGCTGGTCGCGGTTTTCGCGGAATTCGCGCGGCTGGTTTGGGTCGCGGGGTTCGCGGATCTGATTTGGGTCGCGTGGCTCACGCGGCTCACGGATCTGGTTTGGGTCGCGTGGCTCGCGCGGCTCACGGGGCTGATTCGGATCGCGTGGTTCACGGATCTGGTTCGGATCGCGTGGCTCACGGGGCTGATTCGGGTCGCGACGGTCGTCACGCGGCGGACGCTGGTCGCGGTTTTCACGCGGCTGGTTCGGGTCGCGTGGCTCGCGGACTTGGTTCGGATCGCGTGGCTCCCGGATTTGGTTCGGGTCACGCGGCTCGCGGTTTTCGCGCGGCTGGTTGGGGTCACGCGGGAGGCGCTGGTCGCGGTTTTCGCGTGGCTGGTTCGGGTCACGCGGCTCGCGGTTATCAGGGCGCGGCTCGCGGGCTTCCCGTGGCTCCCGGTTATCGGGGCGCGGCAAACGCTGCTCCCGCGCTTCGGGCTGGGACTGAGCTTCCGGCGCTTCCGCAACGGCCGCCGCCGCCGGAACAGCCGGAATTTCCCGCGTTACGGCCAAAATTTCCGGCTGCGACTCACGTGCTGGGCGCGGCTCACGCGGGGCGCGGGCGTCGCGACGCGGATCAGGCACCAAGTCGCCGGGACGCATAATGACCTTAACCGGCCGCACGGGCCGAGCTTCCGCCGCAGCCGGAGCGCTAGTAGCGACCGGCGCAGCCTCGGCAACGGGGGCCGGGGCGGCTTCCACTACTACCGGAGCCGGCGCTGGAGCCGACGGCAGTGGCGGAGCCACTTCATCGGGCGCCTGAGCGCGTGCGGCTGGCGGAGATGATTTTTTTACGGGGAGCTTTTCTGGCGGTGTGACGGCTTGCTGGTCGAGAATCCGGTAGATCAGATCCTGCTTTGGCAGCTTGCGGAAATTACTAACACCGAGGCCCTGCGCGATCTCTTTCAGATCAACAAGCAGGCGCTCTTTCAGCTCATCAATGGTATACATACCAGCGAGGCGTGGGGAAAAACGAAATAAAAACGGAGAGGCGACACTACGAAGAGGATTCGGTCCGGGGAGGAACGCCGGGCGAAAACCCGAGCCGGGGAGCGAACCTACGCTACGCCAAAAAAGGCGCGAAGGCCGTCGCCAAACCAAGAAAACAATGTCCGGAGAAAGCGGCTTCGGGTCGATACGGAAAGCATCGCGCCGAAAATCCGCCGGGGCCGCAACGGAGTAAGGATACCCGGCTGCTTGCGGCTACAATGATACGCTTCAGCGGGCAACCGACCTCGCTGCTACACGCACCCGCCGCAAAAAAGTTGCTTCCGGGGTGCGGGCCGCGTGGGCAGACGGCGGTTCTTGGAGCGCGGCTCCCGGCGCCGGGCCTACTTTTGCGCCACCGCCCGGCCGTCCGCCGCGGCGCTTACCCACCCCCGAATTTCGCAGAAAGATGCTTCAATTGGCCCTGCTGCGCGAGCAGCCCGAACTGGTAATTGCCGGCCTCCGCAAAAAATTTGTCGCTCATCCGGAAGAAGCTATCGCGGCCGTCCTCGAATTCGACCAGCGGCGGCGGGCCACCCAAACCGCCCTCGACGAGAATCAGGCCCGCCAAAACGCCCTCGCCCGCGAGATTGGTCCGCTGATGCAGCAGAAGCGCGCCGCCGAAGCCGAGACGCTGAAAGCCGAAGCCAATGAGCTGAAAACCGCCGTAGCGGTGCTGAAAGCGTCGCTCGACGATGTGGAATCGCACCTGCATAACGCGCTCGTCAAGCTCCCGAACTTGCCGCACAGCAGCGTTCCGGAAGGCCGGACGGCTAACGAAAACGAGGTAGTGCGTGAAGTCGGAGCGATGCCGAACCTGCCCGAAAACGCGCAGCCGCACTGGGAAATCATCAAGCGGCTCGATATCATTGATTTCGAGCTAGGGAATAAGATTACCGGCGCCGGCTTTCCGGTTTACAAGAATCAGGGCGCGCGCCTGCAACGGGCGCTCATCAACTTCTTCCTCGACGAAGCGCGGGCGGGCGGTTATGAGGAGATTCAGCCGCCGATTCTCGTGAACGAGGCCAGCGGGTACGGCACCGGCCAGCTCCCGGATAAGGACGGCCAGATGTACCACGACCGTCAGGATAACCTGTTCCTGATTCCGACGGCCGAGGTTCCGATCACCAACCTGTACCGCGACGAAATCATCGACCCCGCCCGCCTGCCCATCCGGAATGCAGGTTACACGCCGTGCTTCCGCCGCGAGGCCGGTTCGTGGGGCGCGGATGTGCGCGGTCTGAACCGTCTGCATCAGTTCGACAAAGTAGAGATTGTGCAGATTTCGGCGCCGGAAACGTCGTATGACATCCTGCACGAGATGCTCGCGCACATCGAAGGCCTGCTGCAAAAGCTGGAGCTGCCGTACCGCGTGCTGCGCCTGTGCGGCGGCGATATGAGCTTCACATCGGCCCTCACGTATGATTTGGAAGTCTATTCGGCGGCGCAGGGGCGGTGGCTGGAGGTGTCGTCTTGCTCGAACTTCGAAACCTATCAGGCCAACCGCTTGAAGCTGCGTTATAAGAACGACGCCGGAAAGATGCAGCTTTTGCACACGCTCAACGGCTCGGCGCTGGCGTTGCCGCGCATCGTGGCGGCGCTGCTCGAAAATAATCAGCAGGCCGACGGCAGCATTCGCCTTCCGGAGGCGCTGCACAGCTACTGCGGGTTCCAGCAGATTGGGTAAGTAAGGCGATTCGTTCTTTCGAGCGAAAAAATATTTTTTCCGCAGTAAACCTTTACCGGGCCGGTCGCTTCCAAGCGACCGGCCCGTTTTGCTGACGCGCCTGCTCTCTTCCCCTCTCCCACTTACACTCATCGATATGCGTTTCCGTACTCCATTGCTGGTTTTGCTGCTCCTTACGGGCCTCGCGTGGCCGGTTTCGGCGCAGCGATATTTCCCGCCGCGCCTCAACACGCAGCCGTGGGCGACGGTGACGCCCGCGCAGCTCAGCTGGAATCAGGTGGCCCTTGATACTGTGCTGACGTTTGTGGGCCGCACGAACGGAAAATCGTTGCTGATTCTGCAAAATGGGCGCATCGCGGTGGAGCAGTATTACGGCACGTTCACCCGCGACTCGCTCTGGTATTGGGCTTCGGCGGGGAAAACCCTGACGTCGGCGCTCGTGGGGATTGCGCAACAGGAAGGGCTTTTGCGGCTTTCCGATAGCACCTCGCGGTTTTTGGGAAGTGGCTGGACGAGCCTGACGCCCGCGCAGGAAGGCCGAATCACGATCCGCCATCAGCTCACGATGACGAGCGGACTCGACGATGATTTAATCGTCAATGGCGTGCCTATTTCCGACGATTGTTTATTGCCGCCCTGCCTGACCTATCTGGCGCCGCCCGGCACGCGGTGGGCGTACCATAATGCGCCGTATCGGCTGCTGCAAAACGTGGTGGCGGCGGCGAGCGGCACGTCGTGGCAGCAATACACGAGTAGCCGAATCGGAATAAAAATCGGGATGGCGGGCCTCTGGAACGACGGTATTTTTTATAGCCGCCCCCGCGATATGGCGCGCTTCGGCCTACTCCTGCTTAACCGCGGTACGTGGGACACGACCCGCGTTCTGCGCGATACGGCGTATTTCCGGGCGATGACCACCCGTTCGCAACCCCTCAACCACGCGTATGGCTACCTGACGTGGCTCAACGGGCAGGATTCTTATATGGCCCCGACCGTGCGGGCGGTGCTGCCGGGCAGTTTGATGCCGTCGGCGCCCGCTGATTTATATGCCGCGCTCGGCAAAAACGACCAGAAAATATATGTCGTGCCGAGCCTGAACCTAGTGGTGGTGCGAATGGGCGAGGCGGCGGGCGCCCGCGTACTCGGTCCTTCATCCTTCGACGACCAACTTTGGCAGCGGCTGATGCGCGTTTTCAGTCCGGCAACGGGTATTGGTGAGCCGGAGTTTTCTGGTTCGAAAACGCTGTTTTACCCGAATCCGGCGACAGGTAGCGTGCGCCTCAGCGGCGTTACTGCGCGGCGCATCGAGCTATTCGACGGCACCGGGCGGCGGGTGCGGGTGGCGGCAGTTGATGCGGAGGGCGGGTTTTCGGTGCTCGGTTTGGCGCCGGGCTTGTATGCCGTGCGGAGCGAAGGGCGCGGTTTGGGGCGCGTGATGGTGGAATAAATATTCCCGCCGATTATTCGGGGTTGAACGCTTGTTCGAGAGGCGTTAAATCCTGCTCACGCATACACTTGAAGTGGCCTTTGGGGCACTGCGCGTAACCGATTTTCGAGCACGGGCGGCACGGCAAGCCCGGCACTTCCAGCACACTGAACTCGGTGCGGTAGGGCGTCATGCCGAACTCGGGGACGGTGTTGCCCCAGATGCTGATGATCGGTTTCCGGAACGCCGCCGCGATGTGCATCAACCCCGTATCGTGCGTTACGACGAGGCGCGCCTGCCGCACCAACGACGCTGAACCGTGCAGCGAATACTGCCCGCAAGCGTTGAAAATGACGATTTTCGTAGAAGTTTTCGCTTTGCTGAAATAGGTAACGATTTCCTCTCCCACCGCCGCATCTTCTTTCCCACCGAGTAGAATCAGCGGCGCTGCCAGCCGATCACAGGCCTCGATGAGCTTATCGAGGGGGAGGCGCTTGGTGGCGTGTTGGGCGCCGATGGCTACCGCGACGTACCCGGCGCGATGTGTGGCGGGCAGGGTATGAAGAAGAATTTTCTGTTCAGTCGGGATAAAATAATCCAGCCCCTGTTGGTCATCTTTTATACCGAGATGAGCGGCGGCGGCCCGGTATCTATCGACGATGTGAAGCGCGGGCAACCGGTTGATTTTCAAATTGACCAGCAGCCACTTTTCGACATTCAGCTTATCGAACCGCCGGGTTGGGACGCCGAGGCGGGCGGTTAGGATGCGCGTGCGTAGGTTGTTGTGGAGGTCGATTACTTGGTCGAATTTCTCGGCTTTTAGCTCCGCGATTAATTCACTGAGCGAGCCGCTCAGGATATGCGTTTTCCGGACGTACGGGTTGGCCGTGAAAAGCTGCGCGAATGCGGGCTTGGTCGCGAAATGCACTTCTGCGCCGGGCACTTGCGTGGCCAGCTCGCGCACGACGGGCGTCGTGAGGACGATATCACCGATAGACGAAAACCGGAGGACGAGAATCTTCATCCGCGACGGGCTTTGCGCTCGTCGAACCACGCCGCTAGTCGCGCCTGCGACCACGTATTCAGCGTTTGCTCGGCCGTGAGGTAGGCTTTGCGGCCCAACCGCACGCCGTACTGCATATCGGCGTAGCCGCTGATGCTGTGCGCATCGGGGTTGAGGGCGGTCAGAACGCCCTTTTCGAGCGCGTACGTGAGCCAGCGCCAATCGAGGTCGAGGCGCCACGGATTGGAGTTCAGCTCAATTGCGACGCCGTGTTCCGCGCAGGCGTCAATGATGGTTTTGAAATCGAGCGGATAGCCTTCGCGCCGCAGCAGCAAGCGCCCGGTGGGGTGGCCGAGCATCGTGGTGAACGGGTTTTCGATGGCTTTGAGGAGCCGGGCGGTGGCTTTCGCCTCATCCATCCGCAGGCCCGAATGCACGGAGGCGACGATGAAATCGAAGCCCGCCAGCAGCTCATCGTCGTAATCCAAAGAACCATCGGCGAGGATGTCGCTTTCGATGCCTTTGAAGATGCGGAACGGCGCCAGCTCGGCGTTCAACGCGTCGATCTCGCGCCATTGCTCGCGCACTTTATGGTCGGGCAGGCCACCGGCGTACGCCGCCGCGCGCGAGTGGTCGCAGATGCCGAGGTAATCGTACCCGGCGTCGCGGAGGTGTTCCGCCATTCGGCGGAGGGTGTGAATGCCGTCGGAATACGTCGAGTGATTGTGGAGGGCGCCGCGCAAATCGCTGACGCTGATGAGGTGCGGCAGCTTTTCTTCGGCCGCGAGGAGCAGCTCATCGCGGCCCTCGCGTAGCTCCGGCTCAATGCATTGCTTGAGGCCCGCCGCCGCGTAAAGGGCGGTTTCGGTCTGAAATTTTCCAGTGCGCACCACGTGGCGCAGGGTGCTGGGCTGGGGTTTGGCTGCCGCCTGCTGCGTGGCGGGTGCGAGCCATTCGAGGGCTTTCGGCGGTAGCTGCGCGTCGAGGTGCGCGTCGGAGCCGGTGGCCAGAAACCACTCGTTTAGGAAGCAATCCGGCGTGGTCAGCACCACCGTCACGGGCACGGCGGCGTAGGTGGGCGCGGTGCCGCGCCACGTCCGGGGGCCGCAGCGGCGCGGGTCGGGGATGAGCGTGGGGGCGGCGTTGAGCGCATCGAGCGCCTCGCCGAAAGTGCCTTCTTCCAGCCCGACCACTACCACCACCTCGCTCACCGTTTCGAGAGCGCGCCGGGTGGCCCCGGCCGTTTCGGCCCGCCGCACGCCCGGCAATGCCCGCATTAGCGTCAGCAGCTCGGCGGCCAGCGCGTCGGCTTGGGAGAGGAGCACTTGCCCGCGCGCGGCGATGGTAAACTCGATGGCTTCGCGAATCTGCTCCTGAATCTTCGGACCGAAACCCTTGATTTTGGCAATCTCACCCGCCTCGCACGCCGCGAGCAGATCTTCGGGGGTCTCGATGTTGGCTTCGCGCCAGAGCTGCCGCACGCGTTTCGGGCCGATGCCTTTGATCTGCATCATCTTCACCACGCCCGGCGGCGTCAGGCTCAGCAGCCGCTCCAGCTCGGCGAGGGCGCCGGTGCGAAGGGCGTCGGCCATAGCCACGGCCATTCCTTTGCTGAGGCCGCCGATTCGGGCCATCAGCTCATCGGCGGTGGGCTGGTCGCGCAGGAGAACGTCGGCGTCACCGGCCCGTTCGAGGGCGGCTTCGGCGTTCTGCCACGCCCTGACTTTGAACGTATTCTCGTCGTGCAGCTCCAGGAGCGTGGCGGTCAGGCGCAGGGCGCGGGGCAGGTTTAGGGCATCCATCGGGGCGAAAATACGGCCCAGCAGGGCCGGACGCCTGCCGTGTGGATATACCTTTCGGCGATTTCGACTTCTTCCCTCTCCTTCTCTCCCACTTCCCCATGACGCCCAGCTTCCTCAACCCCACCGACCACGCCGCGCTGCTGACCCGCATCGCCCAACTCACCCCCGAAACGCCCCGCCAATGGGGCACGATGAGCGCCCACCAGATGCTCGTCCACTGCACCGACCAAATACGCGTCAGCACGGGCCTCAAACCGCTCAAATCGCTCTCCATTCCCAAGTTTTTACGGCCGCTGATGAAGTGGTTCTTCATCACCCGCACCGATGGTTTCAAGCCGAACATGCGCACCATGAAAGAGCTGGACGCGAACGCCGCTATGACCACCCCCACCGAGTTCACCGCCGACCGCGCCGCCCTCCTCGCTCTCCTCGACCCCGCCCGTTACGCTACCACGCCCGGCGTCGACCATCCCCTGTTCGGCTACCTGCCAAGCGCCGAGTTCGGCAACATCACCTGGAAGCACCTTGACCATCATTTGCGGCAGTTTGGGGTGTAGGGGGGGTATGCCTTCGATAGAATAGAGGTACAGATAGGGAGCAAAAACTCCCCGCCCCGGAGGGGAGGGGTGGCCGGAACGGCCGGGGTGGGGGGACACCCCAACCCCGCGTATGCTCAGCCACCGTTTGCTCAGCCGCATCCTACCGCTGGCGCGCGTTTAGGTCGACCGAAGGGAGACCTAACGCGTGTCTGAACGGGGTATGCGTCTGTGACGCACCGGCGCGGAACGCGACGAACTACGGCGGTTAGGCTACCTCCAACAAGCCGCGCCAATCCTACGCGAGTGGTTCGCTGACGCGAACGCGCGTCACAGACGCGCCACCCGG
>JANNMJ010000020.1:0-48131 GCA_031397815.1 Hymenobacteraceae bacterium | reverse complement strand
GTTTTCTACCACCGGTCGAATCGCCTGTTCCGATCTCCTCGATCAGCCCGATATGATGCAGATCGTCAACGATAGCTGAAACCGTTGACCTTTGAAGCGCAGTTTCCCGTGCGATCTCGGCACGCGAGATCGGCGAACGGTCGCGAACATAATTTAGAACTATCTGCTTATTGATGTCCCGAATCGTATTTGGACGGGCGATTTGTGTTTTTGCTTTTTGCAAATATATTCTTTTCATTATAAGTTCACGCTTTTCCAATTATCATCCGTAGCATAAGTTCAAAATGTTTGTTGTAAAAACAAACGAACTTATTCATAAACCTTTTTTCTGTTTTTTTCAAACTGCATCGCCCCCAACCGCACGCCGGCCCCCCGCGATTGACGCGGGGGGGGCCGTCGTGCGGTCCCGGCTTCGGAAGAAGGCGAAGACCGACCAGAGTAGGCGTCTGTTAGTGCGCCTTCTGCTTCTCTTTATGTTTTTTGAGCTGTTGACGAAGGGCTTCCAGCACCTCGTCGGTCGCCGCCTCGAAAGAGCCAGCCGAGCCGTCGGAGTACAGAATGGCGCCCGGCACCATCAGCTTGATTTCCACGGTTTTATTCTGAACGCCTTCGTTGTTCAGGCGCAGAAAGACTTCACCCTCAGTGATTCGGTCGTAAAACTGATCGAGCTTATTGGCCTTCTCTTGAATGAAATCCAACAGTTTGCGGTCCGCATCAAAGTGAACCGAGTGCATTTGCAGCTTCATACAGCAAACGGGGTTAGTGAACGGGAAAAGAGAAATACTAGCCGCCGAGCGTGCGCGTTCGTGCGCTTTTGGCGGATAACGGCGGTAAGTTAGGCCTTCGGATGCGCTTTGTCAAATACGCTTTTCAGCCGCTCGATGCCCGCGTGGGTATACACCTGAGTAGCAGCGAGGGAGGCGTGCCCGAGAATCTCTTTAATGGCGTTGAGGTCGGCGCCACGATTAAGTAGATGCGTCGCCAGCGAGTGCCGCAGGGCGTGCGGATGCGCCGCTGGGGCCGTGGTAGTCAGGCGCAAATACCGCCGAACGGCGCGGTAGACAAACTCCGGGTACAGGGCTTCTTTTTTATCCGTGACGAGTAAGGGGGCGGTCGGGGAGGTGTCGGCGCCGGTGGTGCGCTTCAACTCGATGTAGCGCTCCACGTTCGTCATCACGCCCTGCGGCAGCGGCACGATGCGCTCCTTGTTCCCCTTCCCCAAAATCCGGACGGTGCGTTGGTAGAGGTTCAAATCCTGATGCCGCAGGCCCACCAGCTCGGCCCGCCGCATTCCGGCGCCATAGAGCAGCTCCAGAATGGCGCGGTCGCGCCAGCCCTCAAACGTATCCTCAAAGGCCGTCCCGTCGAGGAGGCGAGCCAAGGCGTCTTCGGGGATGAACTCGGGCACTTTCTTCGCTATTTTCGGCGCCACCACCTTCTGCATCGGGTTCAGCTGCAAAGTGCCTTCGCGCAGCAAAAACCGGTAATAGGTGCGCAAACAAGCCACTTTACGCGCCACCGAGCGGGGGTCGAGGTTCTTCTGAACCAACGAAATCAACCACGACCGAATCAGGTGGTGCGTCGCCTCGGCGGGGTTCTCCAGCTCGTAAGTAGTACGCAGGTAAGCAGAAAACTGCCCCAAATCCACCTCATACGACTTGATCGTGTGCGGCGAAAACCGGCGCTCGTGCTTCAGATAGGCAAAGAATAACTCCATCATAGGAAAGCAGGACAGCCGCAACTGGCCGCAACCGGCCGCAAGCGCGAAGAGAGAAGGTAAGGACGACCGGACGAGCTGATGACCGACTAATGCGCCTGATAACGTCTAAGATACCGTATAGATACGAAAAAAGCCAGCCCCCGGATGGGAGGCTGGCTTTGAATCAGCGGGCAGAAGCCGTGAAGGAAGCGCCTTAAACGGTTTCCTGCGTCTGCATTTGCAGACGGTAGACGGCTTTCTCGCGTTGTTTCTTTTTCGTTACCGAAGGCTTCTGGAAAAACGAGCGCGAGCGGAGCTGGCGCATTACGCCGGTCTTCTCAAATTTCTTTTTGAAGCGCTTCAAAGCGCGATCAACGGTTTCGTTGTCTTTGATCTGAATGATGATCATCGGGCTACGGACGGTCCTTGTGAGGGCGAAAAATCGAATCTGACGCCGACCGAACGCGGCGGCGGGCCGCAAAGGTACGGGAGGTCAAGTAATAAAGCAAAGGTCAGGCAGAAATCGGGCGGAAAATCAGGCGGAAAGCGGCAGCTAAAACGCCAGCACCTCCGCCCGAATCATCGCATTCATCGTGCGGGTCTTGTCGAAAGACGCGAGGGGCGTCCATTGTTTCCCGACGGAGTAGGTCCAGGTCAGGTTGTCTTTGAACTCGTAGGTGGGGGCGAGAATCTGCCCGTACGGCGTGTATTCCTCTTTGGAATCGGTCGCGACGAACGACTCACCCGCTACCAGCCACTCCATCGCCACGAAGATGCCGTCGCGCGGGAGGGTGAGGTAGTACTTGCTGACATCGATGTTGAACCACTGCCCACCTTTCGGCGACGATACCACGATTTTCTCCGTCAGCATCTCTTCGCCGGGGCCTTTGCCGCCGGGCAATGCCTTATAGATGCGCAGCCGAAACGGCTCCGACGGAAAGCCAAGCGCATCAATAAAGAAGCCCACTGACTTGAGGATGCCCGCTTGGTTTTCGTTCTTGATCCAGAGGGCGTATTGGGTGCCCGGGTAGCCCTGCATCATCCCATCCGACTTTTTCGTCGCCTTCGACCCCAAAATCACCGGTTTCGGCGCCGCCGGGGCAGCTTGTGAGGCATCGCGGGTGATCGCCGTCGATTTTTTGACCAGCTCCGCCGTGACCCAGCCCGACGCCGGGCCGCGCTCTACGGGGACGCGGGCGGGCATGTAGCCAGCGGCCATGATTTCGAGCGTGTCGGTGGCGTGCTCCTTCATCATGTTCAGGCGGAAGTAGCCGCGCGCGTCGGTTTTGGTTCCGATGCGCTCACCGCTCAGCGTGATGATGGCCAGCGGCAAGTGCTTATCGCTGCCTTTTTCGATCACTTCCCCGGAAATGTACACGGGTACTTGCGCCAATCCCGGTTGACTCAGGAGGAGAAAACCGATGAAAAGAAGGTAAAACGGGTAGATTTTCAGCAACATAAGCAGGAAGCGGCGGGCTAAGGACAGGCGAAAGTTAGCGAAAAATTCCACTTTTTGCAATCTGCAAGAATTCAACCAGATCCCTTCGCACCTCGCCAAACAGCTCAGAAAGGGCGATTTGGCTTACCCCGAGAACCAGACTACCTTTGTAGCAGTTTGTAGGCAGTCTAAATAAGGTCTGTCGGTCTTCCTTTCTCTATGGCTGTTTCTCGTCCCTCGACTCCTGCTTCTGCGGCGCGTGTAGCGCAGCGAAGTCTGCGCGACTTGCGGCCCGGTGAGGCAGCTACCATCTGCTGCCTTCACGACCCAGAAATGGCGCTCAAGCTGCTGGAAATGGGCTGTGTGCCCGGTCAGCAGGTGCGGATGCGCTCGCGGGCGCCCCTCGGCGGGCCGGTGACGGTGGTGGTCGGCGATGAGGAATACACGCTCTCGCTCCGATTGGAAGAAGCCGCGACGATTCAGCTGAAAAACTGATTCGGCCGACGCCTTCTCCTCGGCACCCGACGGCCCCGCTGCCCGCGTGGCGCTTCCCTGAAAATTTGTGTGAATTTGGGGCCTGATGACCAACAGTAGTACCTCTGCCGCCGCTTCTGATGTGCTCTCGCCGGTGCCGCACCGCATTTCGCGGGTGGCGTTGGTGGGGAATCCGAACTCGGGGAAGTCGTCGCTGTTCAACGCGCTGACGGGGATGAACCAGCGGGTCGGGAATTTTCCGGGCGTGACGGTCGATAAAAAAACTGGCCGTTGCCGTCTGACTCCGCAACACGAGGCCGACCTGCTCGACCTGCCCGGCACGTACTCGCTCTACCCCAAATCGCTCGATGAGCGGGTCATCATCGATCTGCTCTACAACCGCAAAGGCGATCAGTACCCGGATTTTGTCATCGTCACGGCCGATGCGTCTAATCTGCGGCGCAACCTGCTGCTGTTTACGCAGCTCGCCGACTTGCAGATTCCGGCCGTCCTCGTGCTTACGATGATGGACGTCGCGGAAGCGCGCGGGGTGCGGGTGGATGTCGAAGCCCTGAGCCGGGAGCTGGGGGTGCCCGTGGTGCCGCTCAATGCGCGGCGCAACATCGGCCTGATGGCGCTCAAGATTGTGGTGGCGCAGAATCCGCCGCCCTCGGCCGAGGCACCGTTTTACGCGATTCCGGATGAGCTGCTCGTGCTGGTGCGCCAGATTCGGTACTACTTCGAGCTGCGCAACGATTACCTCGCCCTGCTCTACGCGCATCAGTGGCGCCACCTCAGCCACCTCACCGACGACGACCGCGCCTATCTCCGCGAGCTAACCGACCGGTACCAGTTCAAGTCCGTCGACCAGCAGGCGCAGGAGACCATTGCGCGGTACGCGCGCCTCAACGACATCCTCCTCGACACCGTGCGCGTGGAGCGCGCCGAGCGCGGCGAATCGGCTTCAAACCGCCTCGACCAAGTGCTCACGCACCGCATCTGGGGCTACGTCATTTTCGTGGTGGTGCTGATGCTGCTGTTTCAGGCCGTCTTCAAGGTGGCGCAGGTGCCGATGGAGCTGATCGACACAGGCGTAGCCAAGCTGAATGCGGCCATTCAGGCGTGGGCACCCGCCGGGCCACTCACCAGCCTGCTCACCGATGGCGTGTTGGCGGGTTTGGGCGGAGTGCTGATTTTCATTCCGCAGATTGCGCTACTCTTCTTCTTCATCGCCATTCTGGAAGAGAGCGGCTATATGGCGCGCGTCACGTTCCTGATGGACCGCGTGATGCGGCCGTTCGGCATGAGCGGCAAATCGGTGGTGCCGCTCATTTCGGGGGCGGCGTGCGCGGTTCCGGCGGTGATGGCCGCCCGCACCATCGAGAGCTGGAAGGACCGTATGATTACCATCTTCGTGACGCCGCTGATTTCGTGCTCGGCGCGGCTGCCGGTGTTCACGATTCTGGTGGCGCTCGTGGTGCCCGACCGCGCCGTGTTCGGCCTGCTCAGTATGCGCGGGCTGGCGTTGATGGGGCTGTACGCGCTCGGTTTCGCGGGGGCGCTGGTGAGCGGGCTGCTGCTGCGGCTGGTGCTGAAGGCGCGCGGGGGGAAGTCGTACTTCATCATGGAGTTCCCGACGTATCAGTGGCCGCGCTGGAAGAACGTGGGGATCACGATTTGGCAGAAGGTGAACGCGTTCGTATTCGAAGCGGGGAAGGTGATTGTGGCGATTTCGGTGATTCTCTGGGTGCTCGCCACGTACGGCCCGCCCGGTCGGCAGGACCGCGCCACCGCCAACATCCGCGCCTACTACGCCGCCGCAATGCGCGGCGACATCAAGGCCGAGCCGAATGAAGAGCGGTTCGAGGCCGAAATCGCCGCTATTCGGCTGGAAAACTCTTACGCGGGCATCTTCGGCCACGCCATTGAGCCAGTAATCCGGCCGCTCGGCTTTGACTGGAAGATTGGGATTGCGCTCCTCACGTCGTTCGCCGCCCGCGAGGTTTTTGTGGGGACGATGAGCACGATTTACGCCGTCGGGCAGAACGCCGCCGACGATCCGCTCACGGTGCAGCAGAAGCTGGCGGATGCGAAAGACGCCAACGGGGCGCCGTTTTTCACGCCCGCCCGCGCCTTCTCGCTGCTCGTGTTCTACGTCTTCGCGATGCAGTGCATGAGTACGATTGCGGTAGTCCGGCGCGAAACGAACTCGTGGCGCTGGCCCTTCGCGCAGCTCATCTGGATGAGCGGGCTAGCCTATTTCGCCGCCCTGCTGACGTATCAGGTCTTCCGGTAAGTTTGCTTTTCAGATGCCGAACTGCCTGATTTTAGCTGGCCCGAATGGCGCGGGTAAGACGACGGCAGCGCGGTTGCTGCTGCCACAATACCTGCAAACCTTCGAGTTTGTCAATGCCGACCATATCGCCGTTGGCCTTTCTGCTTTCAATGCGGAAGGAATGGCAATGCAGGCCGGTCGTCTAATGTTGACGCGTTTGCGGGAGCTTGTGGCTACCCAGCAGGATTTTGCGTTCGAGACGACTTTGGCGACAAGGGTGTATGTGTCTCTGATTAAAGAGTGGCGACAAGCAGGGTACGAAGTCAATCTACTGTACTTCTACTTACCCAATCCAGAACAGTGCATTCGGCGCGTAGCAGGTCGTGTAGCGGCGGGTGGGCACTTCATTCCTACTGCTACTGTTCAGCGACGTTACTACCTTTCGCTGAGGTATCTGTTTGAATTCTATTGCAACGCTGTTGATGAGTGGAGCGTTTTCGACAATGAGCTTCGTAGTCCGCAGCCAATAGCTTCTTCCGAAGAAATTCAAAACCCCGAACTGTGGCAACTCCTCAGAAAACAAAGCTTGCTCGGGTAATGGCGCGCCCTGATTGGCACTCCTACATCCTAACAGGGATTCAGCATTCCGTGGCTTTTGAGCTGAACCGCAAAAAGCGCCTCGGCGAACCCATCGTCATTTGGGATGCGGAGAAACAGGAGCCGAAAATCCTGCAAGCCGATGAGTACGATTTCGTCGACTTGACTCCTTACGAAAACTTCCTCGCCGAAGAGCGTGCGGCTGATGCCGCTGCTGATAATAAAGATGTGGTCGGCCCTGTCTCAGGGACGGAGTAATTCATTGAACGGGCGGCGTATTTGCTCCATCCCTGAGACAGGGCTGGCTACGCGCCGCATCACATCCCCACCACGAATACCGCTGGCCGCTTGTGCAGCGCTGGCGGTTCGGTTTTCCGCCAATCGGCTACGGTTTTGGTGATGAGTAGCTCGGTGGGGGCGGTTAAATCGCAGGCGATGCAGAGGCGGGTGGCGGGTTGGAGGGTGGCGAGTAAATCGGTGAGCAGGGCTTGGTTGCGGTATGGCGTCTCGATGAAAAGCTGCGTTTGGGAGACGCTGCGGGCTTGGGTTTCGAGCTTCCGAATGGCGGCTTGCCGGGCGGCGCGCTCCACGGGTAAGTAGCCAAGAAATGCGAACTGTTGGCCGTTCATCCCCGAACCCATTAATGCCAACAGCAGCGACGACGGCCCCGTGAGCGGCACCACGCGCACGCCCTGCCGGTGCGCTTCGGCGGCGAGGGCGGCGCCGGGATCGGCGATGCCGGGGCAACCTGCCTCGCTCAGCACCCCGGCGGCTTCGCCTTGGCTCACGCGCTGGATGGCGCGGCGCACGACATCGGCGGGGGCGTCTTTGTCGATTAGCTCAAAGGTGAGGTCGTCGATGACCGCCGTTGGGACTACGGCCTTGATGAAGCGCCGCGCCGTCCGGACGTTCTCCACGAAAAACAGCCGTAACTCGGCGATGCGCGCCGGGATGGCGGCGGGCAAAACGGCCGGGGCGGTGCTGAAATCTTCCCCCGTCAAGACGGTCGGGAGGAGGTAGAGGGGAGCGGGGGTAGGCATAACGATAGAAGGTGACGAGCCGCGAAGGTCGGGGTTGGCGCAAGGATGCGGGGGTGGCCTGTATCTTCCCGATACCAATTCGTCCGCTTCTGCCGTTGGCTGCCTATGCTCGTTCCGCGCCGCACGTTTCTTCGTTCGCTCACCCTCGCCGGGCTTGGCGCGCTGCTGCCGTGGGCGCGACGTGGGCAGGCGGCGCCGCTCGCGCCCGACCCGCGGACGCGGTGGTCGGCGTTGCTGGAGTATGCGCGCTGGGCGCCGTCGGCGTACAATGTGCAGCCGTGGGCGGTGAGGGTGATTTCGGCCACGGAAGCCGAATTGTGGGTGGAGCCGACGCGACTTCTGCGCGTCACCGACCCTACGTCGGCGTTCACGGTGATGGCGTTGGCGATGTTCTGCGAGTGCTTACGGCAGGCCGCCGGGGCCGCCGAGTTCGGGCTGGAAGTGGAACCGGCGTCGGATAAGCCGCTCGATTACGCCACGCGCGAGCGGCAGCTTTTCGCACGCCTCACGCTGGCGCCCGGCGCCGACCCGCCGCTCCTCGACCGCGAGCTGATTCGGCAGCGCCGCACCTCGCGCCTGCCCTACGACGGGAAACCGCTCGACCTCGCGCTGCGCGAAAAACTCACCGCCACCGCCGCCCGCCACGGCTACACGCTCCACGTTTCGGAAGCGCCCGAAGTAGTCGATTTCGTCCTCGACCTCGACCGCGAAACCCTCTTCACGAACCTCGACCGCGACGCCGACCGCACTGAGCTCGCCCAATGGGCTCGCACCACTGACTCAGACGCCGAAACCCGTCGCGATGGCCTCTGGTACCGCTGTATGGGGTTTCGGGGGAAGCTGATGCACAACTTTTTCCACCACCACGAGCGGTTCCGGGCGCGCTGGAAACGCGCTATCATCGGCCGGGCGTACAAGCGTTCGATGCGCGGCACGGCCACGGTGGCGTGGCTCACGGGGCCGTTCCAAACGCGCGCCGATTGGTTCGCCGCCGGGACGCTCTTGCAGCGGCTTTGGCTCGAAATGACCCGCGCCGGGGTCTATCTGCACCCGTACGGCTCCATCGTGACGAATGCCGACGCGCACCGCCGCTTCCTCGAACGCGTCGGTCCGCCCGCCGCGCCGCATCACGCGCTGTGGATGCTCATGCGCCTAGGCCACAGCCACGAGCCGCAACGCAGCTACCGCCGCAACGTCGAGGAGCTGCTTTTTGAGCTGACTTGAGCTGACCTAGAGCCGACTTCTTGGTCGGCCTAATGCATCAAAAATGCCTTCACCAGCTCAAAAACCGTGTCTGGCGCCTCGGCGTGAACCCAGTGGCCGACGTTCGGCACGGTTTCAATCTCGACGTTCGGGAAAAGGCGCTCGATGTGGAAGTATTTGTCTTCCGAAGAAACGTAGCGTGAGAGGCCGCCCCGAATGAAGAGCGCCTGACCGAGGAAGGGGTCGCCGGGACCGGTGATTTCGGCGCCTAAATCGGGTAAATGGCGGTCGAGGGCGTCGATGTTGATGCGCCACGCGAACTGGTTCTGCTCGTTGCGGTAGAGGTTTTTGAGCAGAAACATCCGCGTATCGGCCTCTGGAGCTACGGCTTGCAGAAGTTGGTCGGCTTCGTCGCGGTTCTGCACTTGCGCGATGTCGATTTGCTTGAGACCATCGAGCAGCTCGCGGTGATGAGGGCCGTAAGCGCGCGGCGCGATATCGACGACGATCAATTTTTCGAGCCGCTGCGGATGATAGAGCGCGAAATTCATCCCCACTTTCCCCCCCATCGAATGCCCCAGCACGACGGTGTTCGCCGGTAGCTGGTGTTCGTCAAAAAAGGTGAGCAAATCCTGCGTCAGCAGCTCATACGTAATCGCGGGGTCGTGGAAAGAGCGCCCGTGGTTGCGCTGATCGACGAGCCAAATGGTGCGACCGGTGCCGCCGTCTGCCACCGGCTCGGCCCACCGCCGGGCGAGCGTATTCCAGTTGTCGGAGGAGCCGAAGAGGCCGTGCAGAATCACGAGGGCTGGTGCCGTGCCGGGTTCGGGGCCGAGGGTGCGGAAGTGAAGCATGAGGGAGATGTGGGGATGTGAGAATGTGAGGGGGGATGTGGTGATGGGTTAGATGTGAGGATGGGTTAGATGTGAAAAAGATGTGGAGATGTTAGGAATGTATGCACATTTCCACATCTCCCTTACGTCTCCATATCTAATCCATCTCCCTCACATCTCCACATCACCTTCACATCCCCACATCTCCTTCACATCTCAGCAAATTTACCCCACCAAATGCAGCCGGTTCAGCAAATCAGCGCGGTAGGCACGACCGATTGGGAGGTTTTGCCCGCTCTGAAGCTGAATCTCGTTCGTGTGGGGGTCGACTTGCTCGATGAAGGCGACTTGTACCAGATACCCGCGATGAATGCGCAGGAAGCGGTTCGGCGGTAATTGGTCTTCTAAGTCGCGGAGGCTGATGCGGAGGGTGAATTTCCGCTTGGCAGTGTGCAAATGGCAGTATGAATCGTCGGCTTCGACCCATAAAATGTCCGCGAAGGCGACTCGGGTGAGCTTGCCGCCGTCGCGGACGAACAAGCTGTCGGCTTGGAGGACCAAATCGGGGTCGGCGGCGGCTGGGGCGGCGGCGGCGCCGGACTGATTCTCGTGGACGAAGTGCTGCATCGCCAGCTCAATGGCGCGTTCGAGCACGAGGGCGTCGTAGGGCTTGATGAGAAAGGCGAAAGCACCGACCGATTTGGCGCGCTCGAACGTGTCGCGGTCCTGAAAAGAGGTCACGAAAATCAGCGGAACCGGCCGACGGGCGTTGAGCTGCCGGGCTACGTCAATCCCATCCTGACTACCGCGCAAACGCACGTCGAGGAGGACCAAATCAGGCTTGTGCTCGTCGAAAAAAGCCACGGCTTCTTCCGCAGAAGCAGCCACTGGCAACAACTCATAACCTAAATCAGCCACAATCGGCCGCAGCGCGCGCGCCAACAGCGGGTTATCTTCAACGGCCAGAATACGAAGGGTCGGAGCTGACATAAGGACTCGAAGCGATGAGAGCGGAGGGTGCGGTTCTAGCAGAAAATCCTGCTAATAAAGCGAATAATCCCCAGCAATCCACGCGACTCCGCTTAATGCAGCCGTAATCAAACCGCTTGAAACGGCTCAGAAAGGCAATATTGGACCTAAAAAAGAGCGCATTAGAATGCTGCGTTTTTTTCAAGCCACCCCTTACGCTGTCGGGAGGGTGAAGCTGAACCGCGCCCCCGCCCCGGCCTCGCTCGTCAGGCGTAGCTCGCTGCCGAGGAGCGCCACGAAATGCCGCACCACCAACAAACCGAGGCCGGTGCCGCCTTCGCCGTCGGTTCCGGCAGTGGAACGGTCGGGGTGGAGGGAGAAGAGCAGCGTTTTCTGCTCGTCTGTCAGCCCCACGCCGGTATCGCTGACCGTTAACTCCACCCAACCGGCCGCTGCCGGGTGCGCCGCTAGCTCTACCCGGCCGTCAGCGGGCGTAAACTTGATGGCATTGCTCACCAGATTGCGCAAAACCGTGGCCAGCAGATGCGGATCGGCCCGCACCGTGAGCGGAACGTCCGGCGCCAGCCGCATCTGGAGCGCCACATGCTTAGCGGCGGCGGCCGGACGGAATAAAGAGACCGCCGACGTGAGCGCCACGGTCAAGGAAACTTCTTCGGGGTGATTCAGCACCTGTCCGGTCTGCGTGCGTGCCCAATGCAAGAGGTTATCTAAGAGGGTACCCAGCTCGCGAGCGCCGGCATCCAACTCTTGCGCCAGCTCGCGCAGCTCATCGGGGTCGGGGTGGGCGGCGTAATGGGCTACCAAGCTCCCCACTTGCTGAAACGCGGCGACGGGACCGCGTAAATCGTGCCCGATGATGCTCATCAACTCGTCTTTGGTGGCGTTGAGGCGCCGTAGAGCGGCTTCGGAAGCGGCTAGGCGCCGCCGTTGGCGCCGAACCTTGCCATAATAGAAGGCAAATACGGCCACCACCACCGCCAGCGCCACAATGGCGGTCATCAGTCCCCGTCCACGGGCCTGTTCGCGCTCGGCGCGAAGGTGCGCGATGCGGCCTTGCTGCAATAACCCCTTGATACGCGCCCGCTGCTGCTCTACACGGTAACGGGCATCGAGGGTAGCGACTTGCCGCGAGATGGTGGCTGAGTTCAGACTGTCGTGAAACGCCGCTCGACGGCGTTCGGCGCGCAAAGCATTGTCGAGCTGGCCGAGCTGTTCGTAAAAACCGGGCAATACCCACAGGCAAACCTCTTGCACGTTGCCGGCACCCGCTTTTCGGGCGATGCCCAACGCCTGATGCGTGAGAGCCAACGCCTCTTTCGGGTGACCGGCAGCCGCCACAATCTGCGCCAAATCGTTGAGGTTGTCGGCGAAGCTCGGGGCGTCGCCGCTACGGCGGCTCATCGCCACGGCTCGCCGCGCCAGTGGCTCCGCTTCGTGCGGCTGACCGGCGTAGAGGTAGTTCATCGCCAGATTTCCGAGGACGTTGGCCTCTGCCAGAGAGTCGCCGAGGCGTCGGTAGAGGCGCATACTGAGACGCAGATACGGATCAGCTTCGCGAAAAGCGGCCGCGCGGTGGTCATACGACCCCGCTTCGCTGAGCGTGTTTCCGAGGGCGGCGGCGGCGCGCGCATAATCGGGCACGGAACCGCTCGCACGGGCTACTTGAAGCGCCGCACGGTGATGACGGGTAGCTACTCCGAAGTTCAACCGCTGATAATAGACGTTGCCGAGGTTAATGAGCGCCAACGTCTCGGTGTGCGGGTCATGAATGCGGTGCGCCAACCGACTAGCGTCCAAAGCATAGCGGGTAGTGCCCGCCTGATCGCCTTCTTCCAGAGATAAACTCGCCAGATGAAGCAGTGCGCGGGCTTCAGCGTGCGCGTTGGGTAATTGCCGGGCGAGGGTGAGAGCGGCGCGGGCGAACGAATCAGCGCGGGGAAGCTGAGTGGCACTCAAGCGGCGGCTCTGCCGAATCAATCTGCCTACTTGCGCGGTGTCGGGCGGGGAAACGGGGCGCGTTTGGGCGAATGCGGGTGGACCAGCGCACACGGCAACCGTCAGCCAGAGCATCAGCCGAAAACCAGTACGCAGACGAAGAAGCAAACGCGGCACTCGGCAAGTTTACAACGCTGCAACCGCCGGGCAATGCCGGTTGGTATACGGTGTTGGTATAAAGCCTGATTTCGTTAGCGAACGCGTTGGTTGGTTCGATTGGGGGGCGCAAACCCTTGGTTGCACACAGCGCGATGATCGGCGAAGCAATCGAAAGAATCGTCTGAAAACTTCTCTTGATTGCCCCTTCAGACCCAAGCGAACAGACGGCGCCGCTCGGTCACGGGCACTCGTTGCGCGCTCAGCCATTGAACGACCGGCGCTAAGTCCATTACAGCACTCGTAAGGATGATTGGCGGCGTGTCAGTAGCGAAATCGAAGCGCAGGGTTTCGTATTTGGCCCAGAATGCCGCCGTTGCGCGCGGCCGGGTGTGCGTTGCGGCGCGCACCACGGCGGGATAAACGCGCACAAAAGGCCGATCAGGACGGCGGATTTCGAGATGACCCGCCGAGGCATCGAACAACACAACCGTTGCAGCATCGTGGCGGCGGTATCGGGCGTGCAATACCAGCGCGGGAAGGCTCAAACTCAGCAGCGCGCCCCCAAATACCAGCACGATAACCAGCGCCCACGGCGGCAGCAGCGTGGCCCGCCGCGCTACTCCAAGCACGAACGGCAGGCTCGCGACCAAACCCGCCAACGGCCAGAACATCAGCCGGACTTGGCGGGCGCCACTCAGGTAGTAAGGCCCGCGCTTGCCACGTCCGCCGAACATCGCCCACACCCGAACGCCGACCAGCAGCGCCAATAGGCCGAGCGCTAGCCGGAATAAGCTCCGCACGCGGCCCTACCGGACGAAAATGAGCGTCTCAGCGGCGTCGGCTTCGCGCCGTTCGCGCAAAACGCCGAACGGTTCGGGCGATAACCCGTGCTGCGCGAACACGGCGCGCACCGCAGCCTCGGCATCCGGCGCTACACAGACCAACAGGCCGCCCGATGTCTGCGGGTCGCTCAACAAATCGCGAGCTTCCTCGGCGGTGTAGGCGCCGCCGCCCGCTGGAGGCACGGTGTAGCCGTGAACCGTGTGCCCATAAGACGCCCAATTGCGCTTGGTGCCGCCGGGAATCGCGCCCTGCCGCAGATAATCGAGCGCGACGGGCAGCACCGGCACTTTATCCATCTCAATCTCCGCTACCACGCCGGACCCCGCGCATACTTCGCCCAGATGCCCCAATAAGCCGAAGCCCGTCACATCAGTAAGCGCCTTAACGCCGGAAACAACGCCGAGCGCCGCGCCTACGCGGTTGAGCTGCATCATTTGAGCGGGCGCCAAGGTGGCGTGTTCGGCCTTCAGGATGCCCTTTTTCTGCGCCGTCGTCAGAATCCCGACGCCGAGCGGCTTTGTGAGGTACAAACGGCAGCCGGGGGTGGCGGTATCGTTCCGCTTGAGGTTGGTTTCGCGCACTAACCCGTTGACGGCGAGGCCGAAAATGGGTTCCGGCGAGTCAATCGAGTGCCCACCGGCCAGCGTGATGCCCGCTTCGGCGCACGTAGCGCGGGCACCGGCCAACACGCGCCCTGCTACGTCCGGCGGTAGCTTATCAATCGGCCAACCGAGGATGGCAATCGCCAAAATCGGCTGTCCACCCATCGCATACACGTCGGAAATGGCGTTCGCCGACGCAATTCGTCCGAAATCATACGCATCATCGACGATGGGCATGAAGAAATCGGTGGTGCTGATGAGGCAATGGCCTTCCGCTGAGTCCGGGAGACGCCAAACGGCGGCATCATCCCGCGTCGCATTCCCGACGAGAAGCCGTGAATCGGGCGGCGCGACCGGCCCGACGGTGTGAAGCATCTGGTCGAGAATCGCGGGGGCGATTTTGCACCCACAACCCGCGCCGTGGCTGTACTGGGTCAGGCGAATGGCGGAAGTATCGGTCATGAGGGGGAGACGAAGACGTAAAGGTCAGTAGAGGAGGGGTGATTGACGCGGTTAATCGGTCAACTAAAAGTTATCAAGGATTTTGTCATTGCGAGGAGGAGGCTTTGCGACGACGTGGCAATCCTCGTTGCACTGTTCCGGCAGTTGAGGTGGCTAAGTGAAGGTGCCCATGCTATGAGGATTGCTTCGTCGCAAAGCCTCTTCGCAATGACAAAAGCGAAAAAAAATTCGGTCAACCTCTTAACGGCCCGATGGCGCGCCCACGGCGGCCAACACGCGGTCGGCATTCTCGTTCGGGTCGAGGGTATCGGTCGGAACCCACGTGATTTGGTCGCGTCGGCGGCTCAAACCGAACTGATACGCTTTGTCATAGTAATCGAGCACCAGCTCCACCATCTTATCCATCTCGCCGGTCACGATAGCGCCGAGGGCTTCCTTCGTCGCCAAGCCGCCTAAGCGCTTCCCGATGCGCATAACCGCCAACGCCAACAGTTGCGGGTCTTGTCGACCGTATTCCACGGCCAGTTTCTGCACCCGCAACGCCCTTGGCACATCGAGTACCACGAGTGGCGCGGCGCGTAGCCGGTCAAAGAAAGGCGCCGGAATACTTACCGCACCGATAGACCGGCTTTCATCTTCGAGCCACAGCGTTTCGGCCGACAAATGCGCCAAAGCCCAAGCCAAATCGTTTTCCCACTGCTCCTGCGTGGGTTGGGCGGCTTGCCCAATGGCGCCAAACGCCGAGCCTTTATGATGTGCTAGTCCTTCAAGGTCGAGCACGGGTTGGTTTCGGGCGATGAGCGCGTGCAGAACGTCGGTTTTCCCGGCGCCCGTCATTCCGCCGAGCACCCGCACGCTTCGCTCGCGCGCAAACTCCGTTAGACACCAGCGCCGGTACTCTTTATAGCCGCCGATGAGCTGATTCGTCTCCAGACCCGCCAAATCGAGCAGCCACGCTACGGCTCCGCTCCGCATTCCGCCGCGCCAGCAATGCACCCGCACCGGATTTCCTCGCGCCAGTTGCTTTGCCTTCAGCACCAAAGCGCTCATCTTAGGCCCAAAGAAATCAAGCCCCAGCAGCACCGCCTTATCCGGCGAAACTTGCTTGTAAGTAGTCCCGACGCGCGCCCTTTCCTCATCCGAAAACAGCGGAAAGCTGGTCGCTCCGGGGATATGGCCCGCCAAGAACTCCGCTGGTGCCCGCACATCCAGCATTGGCCCAGCAGAGGGAAGCAAAAAGTCAGGCAGTAAAGTCGGCTGAACCACGAGTTGAACGGATAAAACGAAAGGGAAGGGACGCTTGAGTCAGACAAAGCAGCCTATACTGACGGCGCCAGTCTGGTCCACAAAGTAAACCGCCTTTCAGGGATTGAAATACGCACGTAGGGGCGTGGCCTTGTGCCCGC
This sequence comes from Hymenobacteraceae bacterium, assembly GCA_031397815.1. Classification (GTDB taxonomy): domain Bacteria; phylum Bacteroidota; class Bacteroidia; order Cytophagales; family Hymenobacteraceae; genus JANNMJ01. The sequence goes on along the minus strand of JANNMJ010000020.1, from coordinate 32,175 downwards.
CCACCCGCAGTATCGGCCCTATTGGTCGGCGTATCAGGCTGCGCGGGCGGGCACAAGGCCACACCCCTACAGGTACGGGACTACCGAGCGAAATTGAAACGTCGGGACGTGGCCTTGCGCCCGCCCGCTCGGTGACCGAAGCTTTACCCAGCGGCTCCTTCCTGCCAGCAAGAGACTGCGACTTCCGGTTTTGCCTAAAAACCCTCTTTCAGCGCACATAAGGCCTTTTTTGGGGACAATCAAATGCGTGAAAAGCCCTCATTTTAGCACGAAGAAGTCACTTCGTAGCACGAAGAAGTGACTTCGTAGCACGAAGAAGTGACTTCGTAGCGCGAAGAAGTGACTTCGTAGCACGAAGAAGTGACTTCGTAGCACGAGGAAATGACTTCGTAGCGCTACGAACTCACTCCGTCACACGAGAGTGGCCGCTTTTCGTCTGATAGAAAAACTCTATCGCACGAAAAACGGCCACTGTGTTTTCTCGCAGAATCACTGTCGAAGAAAAAGCGCGCGGGGTGCGCTTTCAGGGTCAGTCGATCGTTGGGTAGGGAAGGGGTTTCGTCCCCCAAAACCTACTTCCCCAACGCCCGTTGGTAAAGTTGGACCGTATTCTCCAACCCCAGATACAGCGCATCGCAAATGAGCGCGTGCCCGATGCTGACTTCGAGCAAACCGGGGATGTGCTGCGCGAAATAAGCGAGGTTATCGAGGTCGAGGTCGTGCCCGGCGTTCAAACCCAACCCTACTTCCTGCGCCGCTTGCGCTGCCGCGATGTAAGGGGCGATGGCTGCGGCCGGATTCGCGGCGAATTCCCGCGCATAGGCCTCGGTGTACAACTCCACGCGGTCGGTGCCGGTGTTGGCGGCGGCTCGAATCTGCTCCGGGTCGGGGTCGACGAAGATGCTCGTGCGGATACCAGCGGTCTTGAACTGTTGAATGACCTTCCGCAGGAAATCGCCGTGCTTAATAGAGTCCCAACCGGCGTTTGACGTGATGGCATCGGGCGCATCGGGCACGAGCGTCACCTGTTCGGGCCGCACGGCGAGAACCAGCTCGATGAAATCGGGCGTCGGATTGCCTTCGATGTTGAATTCGGTCTTCACTAGAGGCCGCAAATCGCGCGCATCCTGATAGCGGATGTGCCGCTCATCGGGGCGCGGGTGAACGGTGATGCCATCGGCGCCGAAACGCTCGCAATCCACCGCCGCCACCAGCACATCGGGGCGGTTATGGCCGCGCGCATTCCGTAACGTGGCGATTTTGTTGATGTTGACACTCAGCTTAGTCATTGAAAAGAACGAAAACGACGAACGATAAACCGTACAAACGACCGCGAACGACGGCAATAACCGAAAACTCGACTTCCCGGCGACCCGCCCGCCCGAAACTCCGGCGCGTAACGTGCTGCCACGCGCCAACCCCGGCGCCCCTCGCCGAGTATCCCTTGCCAGCACGGGATGCGCGCTCAAAAGTAGCCGTCCTTCTCAGGAAGCCGTACTTTGCAGCGGCCGTGCGGCAACGCAACCCGTCGGCGGCCACCGCAAGAGCGCGTTGCGCCCTTGTCAGACCTTCGTTCATTCCTCCATTCACCCCTATGTCCCTCAAAACTGATATCGACGGCGCCATCAAACAAGCGATGCTCGCCAAAGACAAAGTCCGCCTGACCGCCCTGCGCGCCATCAAGTCGCAGATTCTGCTCGCGGAAACCGAAAAAGGCGCCGCCGAAGACGGCATTCTCACGCGGGAAGCCGAGCTGAAGCTCCTCAACAAAGCCGCTAAGCAGCGCCGCGAGTCGGCTCAAATTTATCAGGAGCAGTTTCGGTCCGAGCTGGAAGCCCAGGAGCTGGCCGAGCTGGCGGTAATCGAAGAATTTCTGCCCGCGCAGATGGACGAAGGCACGCTGCGCGTGAAACTCGTCGAAATCATTCGGCGTGTCGGTGCCCACGGCCCTTCTGACTTGGGGAAAGTAATGGGCGTCGCCGCCCGCGAGCTGAGCGGCCAAGCCGACGGTCGCGCCATCTCGATGGCCGTCAATGAGCTGCTCAGCAACACCGATTTCTAGGCCTTGATTTGGTAGAAGGAAGAAAGTGAAGCCCGAAAGCTTCCTTTTTTCCTTCTGCCGAACCGGTTTTTCGCGTTTTTCTGCCTCAGAAAAGTGACTGATCTACTGCTGTTCGACAATTACGATTCCTTCACCTACAATCTGCTCGACTATTTCGGCCAGCTCGGTCTCACGGTGCGCGTCGTGCGCAACGACGCCGGGCCGCGCGAGGTAGCCCGCGAACCGTTTCGCGGGTTGGTACTCTCGCCCGGTCCCGGTACCCCAGCCCGCGCGGGCTCGTTAATGCCAACCCTCGAACACTGGGCCGGAAAAGTGCCGATTCTCGGCATTTGCCTAGGTTTTCAGGCGATTGGTGAGTTGGTTGGCGCCCGCCTCGGCCTCGCTGCCCGCCCCATGCACGGGCGGCTCTCGGACATCGAAATCCTCGCCGACGGTCCGTTTTTCGGCAATCTGCCGCGCCGCCTGACCGTCACGCGGTACCACTCGCTGGTGCTCGACGAAACGCCCGCTACCGGTCTGTTGCCGCTGGCGCGGGTAGCCATCTCAAGTGATTTATCGGCTCCCGAATCTCCTCCCGAGCTGATGGCGGCGCACGTGCCGGGGCTGAGTCTCAGCGGCGTACAATTTCACCCCGAGGCAATCCTGACCACCCACGGTTTGGCGATGCTCCGTAATTGGGCATATGCTAGTAAGTTTGCTTCGACCGCTGCCCCCGTCGCATCCGGGGGCACGGCGTGGTGAGATGAACTACGCGATTCGGCAACACGGCAAGTTTCAGTACATCGACGAAGGACAAGGCGAAACGCTGCTGCTCTTACACGGTTTGTTTGGCGCTTTATCCAATTGGGCGGGCGTCATCGAAGGCTTCCGCACGGATTACCGCGTCGTCATTCCGCTCCTCCCGATTTACGAGATGCCTCTCCGCGACGCTGGCGTGCCGGGGCTGATGGAGTACGTCAGTCAGTTCGTGCAGGCCGTCGGGCTGGATAAAGAACCGGTGACGCTGCTCGGTAACTCGCTCGGCGGGCACGTGGGTTTGGTGTACACGCTGCATCATCCGGCGCACGTCAAGCGCCTGATCCTGACCGGTTCGAGCGGGCTGTTCGAGGACGGCATGGGCGGCTCCTTCCCAAAACGCGGCGATTACCGGTTCGTATCGGAGAAAGTCGCCTACACGTTCTACGACCCCACCGTCGCGACCCGTGAGCTGATCGATGAGGTCTTTGAGATCGTCAATTCGAACCTCAAGTGCCTGCGAATCATCGCCATCGCTAAATCCGCGCAGCGGCATAACCTCAGCAAGGATATCAGCCGCATCACGCAGCCCACGCTGCTCATCTGGGGCCTGAACGACACGATTACGCCGCCCCGCGTGGCGCACGAGTTCGCCCGTCTTCTCCCCAACGCCGAGCTTCACTTCGTCGACCATTGCGGCCACGCGCCGATGATGGAGCATCCGGAGCGTTTCAACGCCCTCGTTCGGGCGTGGCTACAGCCAGCGGCCGTGGTGGCGGCTTAATCGCCACAAGGCTTTATCCGGCGCCCACTCCAACCGCGCCACAGGGCGAGTACGTAAGAAACGGGCGAAAGCTCCGGCATTGGTGCGTCCTCAACCGCCAATATGGCGCCCTTCCGTCGCCATAGCGGGTGGCTGCGGTAGCCTGTTACTAAAACCTACCGGGGCGTGATGTTTGTTATCCGCCTGCCTCGCTCTTTCTACCTTACATGCTCGCCGAAGACCTTCTCAACCAGAAAATCCCGCCGCTTCGCCCTTCCGACCCCGTCGCCAAAGCGGCGCGGTGGTTCGAGCAGCTACGTGTGAGCCAGCTGCCGCTCGTGCGTCATCGCGAGTTTCTGGGATTGGTGCGCGAGGAAAATCTAGCGGACACCATCGACCCCACCACCCTTCTCGACGACCTGCTGCCGCTCCCCGACCAAGAGGCGTTCGTGTACGCGCACCAGCACTTTTACCACGTCATGGAAGCGGCGATTCGGCACCGCACCACCGTCGTGCCCGTCCTGACGGGGCAGCACGAATACGCCGGCGCCATCACCGTGACGGATGCCTTGGCGGCGTTTGGGCAGATGTCGGCGATGCGCGGAGAAGGCTCCATTTTGGTCCTGACGATGCTGGAACGCGACTATTCGCTCACCCAAATCAGCCGTTACGTCGAGGAAGAGCACGCCAAAATCCTCTCCGCCTACGCCACCCCCGACGAGAGCGATCCGACTCGCCTCAAGCTCACACTCCGCATCAATACGGCCGAGATTAGTCGGATTGTCGCTACTCTCGAACGGTTCGGGTTCTACGTATCGGCGCAGTTTCACGACCGCGCCGCCCTCGGCCCGACCGAAGAAAACGACCGTCTCGATTCGCTTTTGCGTTACCTCAGCGTCTGATGCGGCTTTTGCCTCGGCAGCGTCCGGCGCCGCCGTGGCCTGTTTTGCTGTCCGTTTGTTGGTTTTTACCGTGGCTCTTGAGCTTCGGGCCGAAAGCGGCTGCGCAGGCTCCTGCGGCATCGGCCCCGCCGCCAGTGCTGCTGCCGGGCGCTTCCACCGATTCGCTGGTTTTCCTCAGTCCGCCGTGCGCCGATTCGGTCCGGCGCGCCGTCGTCGGGCAGGTGATATTTGTTGGGAATTTCAAGACCAAAGAGCGCATCCTGCGCGCCGAGCTTGATTTTCAGGAGACCGATTCGCTGACCATTGCCGACCTCACCGCCCGCCTCGAAGCCAACCGTCGGCGGCTTTACAATCTTCAGCTTTTCCACGCCGTCACGTGCCAAGCAATCTGCCGAAACGGGCGGCTGCTGGTCGCGTTCGTCGTCCGCGAGCGGTGGTACGTCTTCCCCTCGCCCATCTTCTCCCTCGCCGAGCGCAACACCCGCGCTTGGCTCGCCCGCCGCGATTTCTCCCGCGTCGACTACGGCCTTCACCTCGTGCAGCAGAATTTCCGGGGACGCAACGAGCAGGTCGTCGTCAACCTTCAGCACGGCTTCAACCGCAAGTACGAGCTGTTCTACACCCTTCCGTACGCCCTCAGCCGCAAGCGCGGCCTCGGCTTGCAGGTGGCGGCCTCCCTCTACCAAAGCCACTCCCTCGACTACGACGTCCGCGCCGACCGCCTCGTCACCTTCCGTCAGCCCGATGCCTTCCCGATTCGCCGCTGGTACGTGGGCGGCGCCCTGCTCAAGCGCTACACCGTAGAGCGGCAGCTGCGGCTCGGCATCCGCTTCACCCACGAGCGCGTCACCGATTCCGTGCTACTGCGGCAGCCGCGCTACTTCGGCCTTGCCAACACGCCGCCGTTCCGCAGCTGGCTCGAAGGCGATTTGCACTACGTCCGCAATCACACCAACGCGTTTGCTTACCCGCTCAAAGGCTCCGTGCTGGAAACCGGCCTGTTGCCGCGCGTCGGCTTGTCGGGCGCGCCGCAGCTAGCCATAGTGTTGCAGGCCGCCTACCGCTGGTACCGCCCGCTGAGTGAGCAGCTGTTCTACGCGGCAGGCCTGCGGACCCAAATGCGGCTCACCCGCACCGTCGGTTTCGCTGACAACCAAGCGCTTGGTTACCGCGCCGCCGTCCGCGGCTACGACCTTTACGTCACGAACGGGCAGCACTACGCGCTCCTGCGCCAAGGCCTGACATGGCGCCTATTCGACGTCGCTCGCTTACCGCTGAACGTCAAATCAGGCACTCGTTTCGGTGATATTCCCCTCGCTGCCTACCTCAACGCCTTCGCTGATGTGGGGTACGCCCGCGACGCCAGCGCCCTCGCCGCCACCAACCCGCTGAGCAATCAAGTGCTGGCTTCCATTGGGTTAGGCCTGCACATCGTCTCCTATTACGATAGGGTGATCGTCATCGAAGCCGCCCTAAATCGGCGCCGCCAGCCGACCTTAGTCCTCAGCACCGGCTTCCCCATCTGAGCCACTCCCGTAATTTGCCCCCGCGTTCGGTTCCGGTTTAACTTTACACTTAGCTCGCGTATGCTCCACGTTGCCATCATCGGCAAGCTGCCCACCGAGCCGATGCGGCCGTATCTACAGGCCCTGTTCGATGCCCTTGATGCCCACGGCGCCGCCCCGCGCGTGCTGGGCAGCGTCTTCCAAGAGCTACTGCTGATGGGCGTCGCGATGCCCGCCGGCAGCACACCCTTCGAGCGCGGCGATTCCCTCAGCGGCGTCCAGTTCGTCCTTAGCCTCGGCGGCGACGGCACGCTCCTCGAAGCCGTGACGTACGTTGGGGCGCTTCAGATTCCAATTCTGGGCATCAACATGGGGCGTCTCGGGTTCCTCGCCACCGTTCCTCAAGAGCGCGTCACGGAAGCCTTAGATGCGTTGGTGCGCGGCCACTACACCCTCGACGACCGCTCCCTGATTCGCGTCGAGGCCGACCGTCCGCTCTTCGATGGCATCGCTTTCGGGCTCAATGAGTTCTCGATTCTCAAGCGCGACTCGTCCGCGATGATCGTCGTGCACACCTATATCGACGGCGAGTTCCTCAATTCCTACTGGGCCGATGGCCTAATCGTCTCAACGCCAACCGGCTCCACTGGCTACTCGCTCTCCTGCGGGGGGCCGGTCTTGCTCCCGCACACCACCAACTTCGTCATCGCGCCGGTGTGCCCGCACAACCTGAATGTGCGCCCTCTCATCGTGCCCGACCGCAGCGTCATCTCCTTCGAAATCGAGGGCCGAGCCAACAACTTCCTCATCTCCCTCGACTCCCGCTCGCAGCCCGTCGACGCCAGTATTCAACTAGCTGTCAGTAAGGAACGCTTCGGCGCCCGTCTGATCAAAGTCCACCAAGCCAACTTCCTGAGTACGTTGCGCACCAAGCTGAATTGGGGGCTTGATGAACGGAATCCGCCTGAAAGATTGATCTAAAGTGCAATCTTTCTTCGGCAGGTTTTGGGAAAGTAGATTTTGGTGGTATGTTTGTCCGTGATTGGTTAGCTCAATCAATCGCCTAAATAGTTCCTTACGCTCTGTACCTCACTTCCTCTTCGCTCTCGCTTGTATGAAGAAGTTTTTCTCCTGCCTTCTGCTGACCGCAGCGTGCTGGCTCCTTACCACCCCCAGCGCCGAAGCGCAGCAGTTTAATCGGCGTAAGCTGTATAACACTGTCTCAGTTCATCTGAATGCGATGAACTACTTCGGTGATGTGGTGCCTAAAACCAGCTTCGCCAGCTTGCGCTTGGGCGCTACGCGCCCCAACTTGGCTGTCAGCTATATGCACCGCTTTGCGCCCCGGCTCTCCGGGCGGGTGGCACTGAGCTACGGGCGGATCTCCGGTTCCGACAACTTGGCGGCCGATGTTGCTGATAACGACGCTTCGTACCGATACTATCGCAACCTGAGCTTCCGCAACGATATCGTGGAGGTGTCTGGTGTAGCGGTGATCGACCTGTTCGAAAACCGTGGTAACTACCTCAAGCGCCGCGAATTCGCTCCATACCTCTTCGGGGGCGTGGCAATGTTCTACCACAACCCAAAGGCTGAGATCGACGGGAAATTCGTCGCGCTTCAGCCACTCGGCACCGAAGGGCAAACCCTTGCCGGAGGCAAGCCGTACAACCGAGGTCAGTTTGCTATTCCTTTCGGTGCAGGTCTCCGCTACAAGCTTGACCGTCAGATCGACGTAGGTTTCGAGATCGGTTGGCGGAAAACGTTCACCGACTACCTCGACGACGTCAGCGGCACCTACGCTGATAAGGCGGAAATTTTTGCAAAAAGTCCTTTGGCTGCTCGCTTAGCAGATCGTAGCATCGAAAATCCGGCTTACCTAGCCCTCACCGGTGCTGAGAAGATTAAGTATAGCGGCTACGGTGTGAAAGGTCAAAAGCGCGGTACCAACAACGAAAATGATTGGTACATCGTATCAGGCTTCAACATCTCCTACATCCTCACCCCTTCGCAGAAGAGCCCGAAATTCCGCTAAACCGCCAAGCGCTCCAGACAACGATAGCGAACTTGCCAGAAAGTTCAGCTATATTTGCCGCGTCCTTGGCTGTAGCGATATTTGTTATCGTTCTTCTGTTCACCATTCTCTCCACTCCTCTCTGACAAGCCCAAGTAACCCCGGATGACCAACAATAGTACCCGATGAAACCCCTTAAGTCCGCACCCTCACTCCTTGCCGGCTTGGCGCTGGCAGGGAGTATTTTTTTGCCCTCTGAAGCTGCTGCTCAGATGATGCCCTCTGCGGCACGTCAGGCAAAAAACTACAACACCGTTTCAGTTCACCTCAATGCGATGAACTATTTCGGTGATCTGGTTCCCAAAACCAGCTTTACCAGCTTTCGCTTTGGTGCCACCCGGCCTAACCTCGGCATTAGCTACATGCACCGGTTCGCACCGCGTATTTCCGGCCGAGTAGGCCTGAGCTACGGACGGATTACCGGTAACGACCAAAAGTCGACGGATAACAAAGACGCTGATGCGGTTTACCGCTACAACCGCAACCTGAGCTTCCGCAACGATATTGTGGAGCTTTCGGCAGTGGGTGTACTGGATTTGTTTGAGAACCGGGGAACCTACCTGAAACGGCGTGACTTTTCACCGTACGTTTTCGCTGGCGTTGCTGGGTATTACCACAATCCTAAAGGTGTCAAGGGAAGCGAAGTAGTAGCGCTCCAGACATTGGGTACGGAAGGTCAAAAGTCAAATGACCGTGCAGCCAAAGGCTATGAGAAGCCTTACAGCCGTGCTCAGATTTCGATACCTTTCGGTCTCGGCGCTAACTACAGAATCAACCGCCAGATGAACATCGGCTACGAAATCGGCTGGCGCAAGACGTTTACCGATTACCTCGACGATGTTAGCGGTAACTACGCCGATCAGAATGACCTGAGCGCTAAAGCTCAAGAGTACGCTGACCGGAGTGCTGAAGCATTTCCGCTAATTAAGCAGGATCCAAAATTTAGAGGAAGTTATGGCGTTAAAGGCCAGAAGCGTGGTACGAACAATGAAGATGACTGGTACATCGTTTCCGGTTTTCATCTGTCGTACATCCTGATTCCAGATACCAAAAGCCCCAAATTCAGATAGGCGGGGCTGGATTATCCACCCCTCGACTCCTCTGAATGCGCCGAGCTTCGTATTCCTTATCAACGCTCCTTGCCGGCCTCTGGCTGGCAGGGAGCGTTTTTTTTGCCCCCACCGCGCTGGCCCAAACGACGACCACCTCCGAGGTGGGCATCGGGCTGGGAGGAATGAACTACCGCGGCGAGGTCGCGCCTTCCTACCGCTTTCTCAACAATCGGCCGGCCGGTACGATATTTTACCGCAAAGACGTGTCGGCAGCTTTGACGCTCCGAGCGGCTCTAAGCTTGGGGAGCTTGGCGGCGGCCGATGAGAATGTGCGCCGATCAGGTGAAATAATTCCCGTGGCCGTTAACCGGCAAGCTACTTTCCGGGCCTTCCTGACAGAAGTGATGGTTGGGGGCGAATACAACTTCCTCGACTATTACGACCAGAAACGCCGCACCCGCTGGACGCCCTACGTCTTCGCGGGCGTAGCCGGCTATTATGCGTCTACGAGTACTGAGTACCGGAGTAGCGGTACCGTTGCCAGACCCTTGATGCGGAAAGTGGATGCCACTAAGCTGTCCATCTCCATTCCGATTGGCTTAGGTATCAAATACGCCCTCAGCCGCGAGCTGAACTTGGGCATTGAAGCTGGTGGGCGCCGAACATTCGGCGACGGGTTCGATAATTTAGAAGAACCGGAGCCGCCACAGTATGCGCAAACCGGCGACCCGGATTGGTACTTCTACAATGGTATTAGCCTGTCGTATACGTTCTATAAGATCAATTGCCCGGCCGGACATCCATCGGGCGGCAGCGGGAGAAAATAGTGTCTGGTTGGCGGTAGCAGGAACGTGCGGGTTGGGTTGCGTAGTTTTGCGGCTGATTTCCTGTTTTTAAATGGCCACTCGCAATACCTCGTCTTCACTTGCTGTACCAACTCATGTGGCCATCATTATGGATGGAAACGGTCGTTGGGCGCGGCAAAAAGGCGGATTGCGGATCTTTGGTCATCAAAGCGCCATTACGGCGGTACGGGAAACAGTGGAGGCGGCGGCAGAGGCGGGCGTAAAAGTGTTGACGCTTTACGCCTTCTCGACGGAAAACTGGAATCGACCGGCGGCGGAGGTGATGGCGCTGATGCAGCTGCTCGTGACCACTATCCGCAAGGAAACCGCGACACTGACTAAAAATAACGTTCGGCTGCACACGATTGGCCAGACGACTGATTTGCCAAGCTCCTGTCAGCGGGAACTGGCGGAATCTATAGAGCTGACGGCGCAGAACACGGGCCTTACGCTGGTGTTGGCGCTGAGCTACTCCGGGCGCTGGGATCTGACGCAGGCGACGCGCCGGATTGCTGAAATGGTCGCCGCCGGGCAACTTCAGCCCGATCAGATCACTCCACAGCATCTCACAGGCGCGCTGTCGACCGCCGCTTATCCCGATCCCGAACTCCTTATCCGTACCAGCGGGGAGCAACGCATCAGCAACTTTATGCTGTGGCAGTTGGCTTATACCGAGCTGTACATCACCGATCTGCTGTGGCCCGATTTCCGAAAAGCTCATTTCAACGACGCCTTGCAGGCATTTCAGCGCCGGGAGCGGCGCTTCGGCCAAACGAGCGAACAGCTGGTGAGCGGTCAATGAAAACGCCTCATTCCACTACGACCAATTCAGTGATTTTTCGGAGATTCCTGCTGGGCTTTGCCGCGCTGCTGTGGGTGGTGCCGACGCTTGCTTGGGCGCAGCTCGGCGTTAATCGGCCGGCGGCATCCGTAACGCTACCCACGGAGCCAACGCAGTACGAGATCGGCGGTATTACCGTGACCGGTACGCAGTATCTGGATGCGAACACGATCATCTCGCTCACCGGCCTCAAAGTCGGCGATAAGATTATGGTGCCCGGTGAAGACTTGGGTAAAGCCCTGCACAAGCTGTGGGATCAAGGGCTGCTCGGCGATGCCGATGTGACGATTACGAAGCTCGAAGGAACCTACCTCTTCCTCAACTTCGAGCTGAAGGAGCGCCCTCGGCTTTCAAAATTCGCTTTCAAAGGAATCAAGAAAGGACAGGCCGACGATCTGCGCAAGAAGATTAAGCTGATCCGGGGCAAGGTGGTGACGGATGCCTTGCTCAGCAACACGCGCACTACGATTCGGAAGTATTTTCTGGAGAAGGGCTTCATGAATGCGCGCGTCAACGTGATTCCGCGGCCTGATTCGGTGCTGCCGAACTCGGTGGTGCTGACGTTCAACGTGGACAAAGGGCCGCGCGTGAAAATCGCCACTATTGACTTTGAAGGCAATGAAGCCGTCAAAGAATCGAAGCTGCGCGGCAAGCTCAAGAAGACCAAGGAGAAGCACTGGTACAAGCTTTTCACGACCTCGAAATTCCTGAAATCGGGGTTCGAGGAAGACAAGCGCATTCTGATCGATTACTACCAGAGCGAGGGCTACCGGGATGCGGCTATCGTGCAAGACACGGTGTACAGCACCAGCCCCGACCGAGTAGCCGTCAAGCTCCGGATTGATGAGGGGCGCAAGTACTACTTCCGGCACGTCACCTGGACGGGTAACTATCTCTACGACTCAAAATACCTCAACGGCATCTTGGGCGTCAAGAAGGGCGAGTCGTATTCGAAGGAAAAGCTCGAAAAGCGCGTCAACTACAACCCGACCGGGCTGGATGTGACGTCGCTCTACATGAACGATGGCTACCTGTTCTTCTCCGTTGACCCGGTAGAAGTGCTAGTGGAAGGCGACTCGATTGATATCGAGATGCGCCTTAACGAAGGTCAGCAGGCGCGCATCCGCGAAGTGACCGTGGAAGGGAATACCAAGACCAGCGACCACGTCATTTTGCGGGAGCTGTACACGATTCCCGGTCAGAAATTCTCGCGCGAGGACATCATCCGCTCCCAGCGCGAATTGGCGACGCTCGGCTACTTCGACCCTGAAAAAGTAACGCCTTCGCCGGTGCCAAACCCGCAGGACGGCACGGTGGATATCAACTGGACGGTGGTGGAGAAACCTTCCGACCAAGTGACGCTTTCCGGCGGTTGGGGCGGGCCACTGGGCTTTACGGGCACGGTGGGGCTGGTTTTCAACAACTTCTCGCTCCGGAAAGCCGGTAAGCTATCGAACTGGCAGCCTGTGCCGGGTGGCGATGGCCAGCGGATTGGGGTGAGCGCGCAGGCGAACGGCCGGTCGTACCAGTCGTATTCGCTGACGTTTACGGAGCCGTGGCTCGGCGGGCACAAGCCGAACTCGTTCTCGGTGAGCTTGAGTAAGAGTATTCAACGCTCGATTTTCGGCACAGAGGCCATCACTTCCGCGACTCCCTCGATCAAGATCAACGGCGCCAGCGTGAGCTTGGGGCGGCGCTTGCAGATACCGGATACGTACTTCACGCTGAGCCACTCGCTGTCGTTCTATCAGTATCGCCTCAATAATTACGGCGTGTTCCCGGGCTTCTCGAACGGCGATGCGTATAGCGTTTCGATCACGAATACGCTGGCGCGGAACTCCATCGATAACCCGACTTTCCCACGGCGCGGGTCGTCGTTGTCGATGTCGGTGAACCTGACGCCGCCATATTCCCTGTTCAACTTGCAGCCATCGAACGTTCGGCGGATCGAGTTCAACAAGTGGATGTTCGATGCGTCGTGGTTCACCAAAGTGGTGGGCAACTTGGTGCTGAACGCTCGGGCGCACTTTGGTTTCGTGAGCACGTATCGGCGGGCGCAAGAGATTGGACCGTTTGAGCGCTTCAAGCTCGGCGGTTCTGGTTTGGGGGGATTCAACCTGCTCGTCGGCACCGACTTCGTCGGTCTGCGCGGTTACGAAGACCCGAACGCCGCCGGTGCCCTGCCGAACGCCCGCTCGGGCGAATCGGGCGGGGTGGCGTACAATAAATACGTACTCGAAATGCGTTATCCGATCTCGCTGAACCCTTCAGCGACGATTTACGCCCTCGCCTTCACCGAAGCCGGTAACTCGTACGCCGACTACGCAACCTATAATCCCTATCAGCTTTATCGTTCGGCCGGGGCCGGGGTTCGCATTTTTATGGCGGCGTTCGGGTTACTTGGGTTCGATTATGGCTACGGCTTCGACAACATCCCCGGTGCCGTCGGGCAGAAGCGCGGCCAGTTTCACTTCACCATCGGCCAGCAGATTCGCTAATCCTCTTGTCTTTCCCGTTCTCTTCTTCTCTGATGTCGCTACGCGTCCTTCGTCTACTCATCTGGAGTGGGCTGCTGAGCTTGCTGACTGCGGGTGCGGCGCACGCGCAGAAAATCGGTTACGCCGATTCGCGCTACATCATGGAAAAGCTGCCCGCCTACTCGACGGCTCAGCAGGAAGTCAACCGCTTATCAGCGGCTTGGCAGAAGGAGATCGAGCAGAAGCGGAAGGATATCGACCAGCTCAATCGCGACTACAAGCTCTCGGAGCCGTTGCTGCGGGATGAGCAGAAGAAAAAGCGCCTCGACGAGATTGCGAAGAAGGAAACCGAAGCGCGCGAGTTTCAGCAGAAGACGTTTGGTTTTGAAGGCACCGTCTTCAAAAAGCGTCAGGAGCTGATGAAGCCCGTGTACGATCAGGTGTTCGCCGCCCTCGAAAAAGTGGCGAAACAGAAGCAGCTCGCCATCATTTTCGATAAATCCGGCGACGTCACGATGCTCTACACCAACCCCACGCACGACTACACCGAGTACGTGCTGGAGGAGCTGGGCATCAAATCGCCGGAGAAAAACCAGCCCGGTCGTCGGCCGGAAGGCGCCGATGACCAACAGGTGCAGCTACCCGGCGGCGGTAAAAGCGGCGGCGATGACAGCAACAACGGCGGAAATGGCGGGAACGACTTCCCGAACCAGCAGTCGGAAGAAAAACCCGTTGCACCGGGCTCCAAAAAACCCTGACCTTTGCACCCCCAGCGCACAAGCGTGAACTGGCCCGATTATTATTTGCTTGACTAGTATGAAGAAAATCCTGATGTTGGCCGCCGGTCTGATGCTGGCCGCCACGACTGTCTCAGTGGGCCAGAAAATCGGCTACACCAACGTTGATTACGTGCTGAGCCAAATGCCCGAAAGCAAGCAGATCGAAGCCGATCTGAAGGCGTACAGCGGGCAGCTGGAAGCACAGCTCAAATCGAAAACCACCGAGTTCCAAACCAAGCTGGAAGCCTATCAAAAAGGCGGCGCCACGATGACGGAGCTCGTGAAAGCCGATAAAGAGAAAGAGCTGCAAAACCTGCAAAGCTCAATTCAGGACTTCCAGAAGTCGGCCGACCAGTCGTTGCAGCAGAAGCAGCAGCAGCTTTTGAAGCCCGCCCTCGACAAGCTCCAGAAGACGATTGACGACGTCGCCAAAGAGAACGGCTACGCTTACGTGCTCAACTCGGATGCCGGTTACGGCACCACGCCCGTGCTCTTGCACGCCCCCGACGATGCCAACATCTCGGATTTGGTGCTCAAGAAAATGGGCGTAACGCCACGCCCTGCCGGTACGCCGGAAGCTGCTCCAGCAGCTAGCACGCCAGCTCCGGCCGCAACGCCTGCTGCTACTCCGGCCGCTGGCAAGGGCGGTAAGAAAGGCAAGAAATAAACCTCTCGGCTTCGGCCGAAACCGTTGAGGCACCAAAGCCGAAGTCCGTAGGGGCTTCGGCTTTTTGTGTGCCAAGTACCTCGCTATCACGCTACCAGTACCTCATTTCTATCCCGATGCAACACAATCCTGCGGCTCCCAACCTCACCGACGACGAAGACGAGCATTTGAACGCCTTGAGCGACGCGGCCGAGCAAGCGGACGAGAACCTGCTGGACGGCGAAAATGCCCTTGATGCCGGTAGCGGTTCTGATGCTGATGACGAGGCCGACGACGAGGCGGAAGATTCCGAAGAGCTGATTCGGGAGGTTAAAATCGTGATCGATAAAGGGCAGGCGGTGGCCCGGCTCGATAAGTTCCTCTTCGACCGCATATCGAAGGCCTCGCGGAACCGGTTGCAGAATGCCATTAAGGCCGGGGCGGTGGAGGTGAACGGACGGCCCACGAAAGCCGCCTACCGGATTCGTCCGCACGACATCATCACGATGGCGATTCCGGCGGAGCCTCGGGAAGTAACGAGCATCATTCCCGAAGAGATGCCGCTCGATATTCGGTACGAAGACGATACGGTGCTGTTGGTGAACAAGCCGGCGGGCATCGTGGTGCACCCGGCGCACGGGAACTGGCACGGTACGCTGGTGAACGGCTTGGCTTTCCATCTGCGGAACCTGCCGGTGGGCCGCAGCGGCGAGGTGCGGCCGGGGTTGGTGCATCGCATCGATAAAGACACGTCGGGGCTGCTGATCGTCGGGAAGACGGAATGGGCGATGTCGCATCTCTCGAATCAGTTTTTCCATCACACCATCGAGCGCACCTATTACGCGCTCGTGTGGGGCAAGCTCAAAGAACCGAAAGGCACTATTCGGGGTAACGTGGGGCGGCACCCGCGCGACCGCAAGCTCATGACCGTTTACCCCGACGGCGACCAGGGCAAGCACGCCGTGACGCACTACGAAGTGCTGCGCAACTTCCACCACGCGACCCTCGTGAAGTGCCACCTCGAAACGGGGCGCACCCACCAGATTCGGGCGCACTTTAAGTACATCGGTCACCCACTGTTCGGCGATGTGGGTTACGGCGGCGCGCAGCTGCTGCAAGGGCCACGGACTACCCGCTACCGCCAGTTCATTGCCAATACGCTGGAGGTGCTGCCGCGCCAAGCCCTGCACGCCGTCAGCTTGGGTTTCGAGCATCCGGATACCGGCAAACGGCTGGAGTTCAAGTCGGAGCTGCCGGCTGATTTCGCGGCGGCGCTCACCCGTTGGGAAAAATTTACCGCCGCCGTCGATGGCACCGGCGCCACTGATTATGAGACGGCTGCGAGCAACGAGGAATAGAGAAAAAAGTTGCGCTCACGAACTACTTGTAATCTTTTATATTATCTTGCGCCGCAAAACAGGCCGTAAGCGGGTGCTTGCGGCGTGATTCATTCCATTTTTTACCCCTTTTCTGTAATGGGACTAGTTAAAGAATTCAAAGCTTTCGCGATGCGCGGCAATGTCGTTGACTTGGCGGTCGGCGTTATCATTGGTGCTTCGTTTGGTAAGATCGTATCGTCTTTCGTGGATGATATCATCATGCCGCCAATCGGCGTGGCAATTGGTGGAGTGAGCTTTCGGGATTTGAAATTCGAGCTGAAAGCGGCTACCGTGGATGCAGCCGGTAAGGCTTTGCCCGCCGTGACGATGAACTACGGGAACTTCCTGCAATCGGTATTCGACTTCGTGATCATCGCCATCGCCGTTTTCGCGATGATTAAGGCGATGAACTCGATGATGAAGAAAGAAGCTGCTGCCCCTACGCCGCCGCCTGCGCCAACCACGGATCAGGTGCTGCTGATGGAA
The DNA here is from genome assembly GCA_031397815.1 of Hymenobacteraceae bacterium. Classification (GTDB taxonomy): domain Bacteria; phylum Bacteroidota; class Bacteroidia; order Cytophagales; family Hymenobacteraceae; genus JANNMJ01. Next base: position 15,629 of record JANNMJ010000020.1, on the reverse strand, counting down.
ATCCGCGATGCGCTACGTGGGCGGAACGTCTAGTTCGCCACAGAATTAGCCTAAAGCTGACGCCTGCCTACGGCTCGGCTCTTAACGTAAACGGCCGCTTCCCTGATGGGGAGCGGCCGTTTGCTTTATGTGTGGAGTTTTCTGCGGAAGCTGACTGGGCGTTACTTCAGAACGATCTTGTTGAGCGTCAGCGTCGCGGCGTTTTTGGCGGGCCGGCTGACGGCGAACAGCGTTTTGGCATCCAGCCACGTCGTGAAATCCTTGACGTAGTTGACGGCTTGCCCCGGCGCCACGTTGAGGCCCAGCGGCCGTAAGGGCAGCATTTTGCCGGTGAGGGCGCTGAAGCTGTGATCGTAGAGATCGGTTTTCTTGCCGATGGTTTCCAGCGCAACCAAATGCACGGTCGTGCCCTGAACGTGCGCCCGGTAACTGATGCCGGCGTAGCCTTCATCGGCCGGGGCTTGCTGATTTTTCCAGAGGGCGGAATGCCAAGTGGGCGCGCCGAACTCGTTGTAGCCAAACAGCAGCAGCTCTTTGGCGAAGTGCGGCGCTTTCTCGCCTTCCTCTTCCTTACGCTCCATCACCACCACTACCTGCTTCTCGGGCGTCAGCAGCACGTCGCTGATGTAGGTGTCGGCGAGGCGGTCGGGGGCGGTGCTGCCAGCGGTTTTCGCTGAGGCGGTCAGCTCGGTGAGGAAGGCGGGATTGAATTTCAGCTCTTCGGCGTAGCGGATATCGTTGGCCTGAAAATCGAATTTCACCACCTTCAGACTGTAATACTCGCCGCTTTCCTCGTTCATGCACGTAGCGGCGGCGTAAAGCGCCCCGTCCTGGTCGAAGCGGTACGCCGTGTCGAAGATATACACCTTCTGTCCGCCGAACACGCCCCCGACGGGCACGCCAAGCACTTGCGCTTCCGTGCCCTTGAGCGGGTAGCGCCGCACGGTCAGCTTGATGCCGCCGTCGGTTTGAAGCCCCACGTATTGGTCGCCGGTGTTGGCGATGCGTACCGTGGCCGACGGCGAGGCCCCGGCACCGCGCAGATCAACCGTGGTGCGGGTCAGCTCACGGAAGGAGTTGTCGAAGACGACGGTTTGTAGCTCCACGATCTGGCTTTGGCGCGCTTTGGTTTCGTAAGCCACGAGCTTGGTGCCGTCGTCGGACACGGCGGCGTTGAGCCGACGGCCTTTCGGCGCGGCCAACAGCTCGGTGCGCTCGGTGCGCTTGCCGGTCGCGAGGTCGATCTTGAACCCCGCGATTGACTGCGTCAGCGTTTCATTCACGAGGCGGTACGTGATAATCGTCGCCGCATCCGCCGTGGTGGTGAACGCGTCGATCACCTCACCGGCGCCCAGTGGCACCGCGCACGACCAACTTTTTTTCAAGTCGGAACCTGCATAATGTTCCACGGCATATTCCTGCGCAGTGCGGCGCGTCAGGAGCAAAAAAGTGCCGTCGGGGAGGGGCAGGAGTTTATTAGGCACCCTTTCTGCATACGGATCTGCCGACTTATCAGGCACATAGGCAAAAGGCACTGTTTTTACCTTAGTCTGCGCCTTAACAGGCGAAATGTTCAGCAGGAGCGCGGCAAACACCAGCGCCGCTACCCGGCAAAGCGGAAGCAAACGAGTAATCACGGGTCGGATAGACAACTACAAAGTGAGCGACCACGTAATTAGCGGCCGTCACAAAGATGCTACGTTCCACGCCGCCTTTAGCGAAAGGTTGATGCAATGTTAACGAAAGAATAACCAACCTAAATGTTGTAATTTGAGAGCCAGCCCCTACTTTTGCGGGCACCAAGACGGTAAAAACGATTCAAAGGCTTCTACGGAGGTTGTTTTTTTTGAGCAAAACCGCTAAATTGGCTTCTTGATTACACGGTTACCCCTAACTCACCCTTCTTCACCTTACCAGCAACCGGCGGCACTTGGTAGTGCCTTCGGGGTCTGAAACGAACCATGAAACTGCGCATACTCCTCAAAACATCGTTGATGCTTGGCCTTGTAATCGTAGGCCGTTTGGCCCGCGATGTTGAGCAAACGAACCCCGGTCGGTCCCTCGATCAGATTATTCGGCTGGAAGCTGCCGCCCGCACTTCCGCTGCTCCCGTCGCCCGCCTTGTGCCGGTGACTGTCGCTCCGAAAGTGAAGGCACTTCCCCCTCGCCCCGTAACCACGCAAGCCGCCTCGCTGTCGTCGATGGCTGAGCTGGACTAGCAATAGTAGGAAGACAGGTTTTCTTTTTTTGAATCCCGCGCCGCCCGCGCCGCCACTTCGTAATTACGGAATGGAGGAGCGGGTTACCTATGTCGGGTAACGCCAACGATTGCGCAAGGTTTCCCGGGCAGGAGCGACGGAGCGCTTCCGAGGTCTGTTCAAAGAAAATCCCCTTAACTGATGCTAACTGATTCGGCTCCAGTTCAGGCTGCCGGAACGCCGCTGAGCTTCGATCTGCCGCTGAATCGGCTCATTCTCCGCCGATACCAGCTCTGGGTCGGCTTCGAGGATTTCTTGGGCGGCGCCGCGTGCTTCCGCCATCAGCTGGCCGTCTTTGGCGATATCGGCGATCATGAGGTCGAGGACGCCCGATTGTTGGGTGCCCGTCAGATCGCCGGGGCCGCGTAGCTTGAGGTCGACGTCAGCAATCTCGAAGCCGTCGGTGGTGCGGACCATTGTTTCGAGGCGGGTGCGGCCGTCTTTACTCAGCTTGTAGCCCGTGAGCAGGACGCAGTAGCTCTGCTCGCCGCCGCGCCCCACGCGCCCGCGCAGCTGGTGAAGCTGCGAGAGGCCGAACCGCTCGGCGTTCTCGATGATCATCATCGTCGCGTTCGGCACGTTCACGCCGACTTCAATCACTGTCGTCGCAACCAGAATCTGCGTTTTTCCACTGATGAAGCGTTGCATCTCTTCATCCTTCTCGAACGCCGATAACTGGCCGTGAACCATACTCACGCCAAATTCGGGGAAAACGGCCTGCACCTGCGCGTAGCCTTCGGTCAGGCTTTTGAGCGCCAGCTGCTCGTTCTCCTCGATGAGCGGGTACACGATGTAGGCTTGGCGCCCTTTCCGGATTTCTTCGCGCAGAAACTGGTACACTTGGCTCCGCTTCTCCTCGTAGCGGTGCACCGTGGCAATGGGCTTACGCCCGGCGGGTAGCTCATCGATGATGCTCACGTCGAGGTCGCCGTAAACGGTCATCGCGAGGGTGCGCGGGATGGGCGTGGCGGTCATCACGAGGACGTGCGGAATCACGTCGGGGTTTTTCTGCCAGAGCTTGGCGCGCTGCTGCACGCCGAAGCGGTGCTGCTCGTCCATAATGGTGAGGCCGAGGTTCTTGAACTGCACGCCGTCTTCGAGCAGAGCGTGGGTGCCGACCAGAAAATCCAGCTCGCCGGAGCGTAGGGCGGCGTGCAGCTCGCGCCGGGCAGCCGGGCGGGTCGAGCCGGTCAGCTTGGCGATACGGCGGTTCATCCGTCGCGCGTACGGTTCGAGGCCGGTGAAATGCTGATCGGCGAGAATCTCGGTGGGCGCCATCAGGCAGGCTTGGGCGCCGTTGTCGGCGGCCATGAGCATCGTCAGGAACGCTACGATGGTTTTGCCGGAACCCACATCGCCTTGCAGCAGCCGATTCATCTGCCGCCCGGTGCTCATATCGCGGTGAATTTCCTTCACCACCCGTTTCTGCGCGCCGGTCAGATCGAAAGGCAAATGATGATGATAGAACTCCCCGACCGACGGCACTTTCTGAAAAATCTGCCCCGCCAGCTCCACCTTCCGCAGCCCGCGCTGCCGTAACAGCTTGAGCTGGAGGTAAAAAAGCTCCTCGAATTTCAGCCGAAACCGCGCCCGCTGCAACGCATCCGCCGACGGCGGAAAGTGAATCTGCGCCAACGCCAACGAGCGCGGCAGCAGCGCATAACGCTCCAGAATAGCGGCGGGGAGCGTTTCGTGAACGTGCGGGCCAATCTGCGGCAGCACTTCCGCGATGAGCCGGGCAATCGCTTTCGAATCGAGATGATGATTCTTGAGCTTCTCGGTGGTGTTGTAAACCGGCTGGAGGGCGGCCGTGCCACTGGCTTTCTGCGCCGCCACATCTTCCAGCTCGGGATGCACGATGTTGAAGCGGCCGTTGAACTCCGACGGCTTCCCGAACACGATGTACTCGACATCAATCCGCACCTGCCGCTCCACCCATTTCAGTCCCTTGAACCACACCAGCTCCAGTTCGCTCCCGGCGGCATCCACCAGAACCGCCGACAACCGTTGCGCCCGGCCCTCGCCGATGAGCTGTTTACGGCGGATGATGCCGCGCACCTGAACGTGCGGGAGGTCGTCGGTGAGGTCGGCGATGGCGTAATACTGCGTCCGGTCGAGGTGACGGAACGGGTAATACTGCACCAGATCGCCGTACGTGAACAGGCGTAGCTCCGTCTGCAACAGCTTGGCGCGGGCCGCGCCGACGCCGCGCAATAGCTCAATCGGATAGGAGAAGAAGCCCGCCATTACTACTCGGTTGCCAGATTACAGGGGGAGGTTACGCGGGGTTATTTCTTCTCGAAGGTGAGCGTGTTGAGCATCCGAACCGCATCGGCGCGGATGAACTGGATGACCGGCGCGAGCGAGTCGTTCGCGACAGCCGTGCGGAAATACAGCGCGCCGCGCAGGAAGTGCCGCGTGGAATCAGTGACGTAAAACTGAAACTGACTCGGCACCTCGCCGCTCAAATCGAAGACGTCGGCGGAGAGGCCGGTATCCGTTCGGAGCACTTGCTCGCGGATGCCGCTGGCTTTCACCTCGTGCTTGCTGGTGAGCTTGCGGGCGTCGGCAATTAGCTTTTCGAGCGCGCCGGGGTGGCCGCTGAAATCGGCGTAGGTCAGCTGAATACTGGCCTGAAAGCGCGGGTAATAGAGGTTGATCCAATGCGGCTCGCGGACGCCGAAACCCGATGAGTCGCGCAGGACCTTCACGTAGCGCGAGACGTCGAACGCGTACGGATGCCGGATGCTGTGCGCCGCTGCCAGCGGCTGATACGCCGGACGCGGCAGGTCGATACGGTTCCAGCCGCGCGGCTTGGGCGTGCAATCGCGCGTGCAGGCGCTCGCCAACAGCAAGGCAAGCAAGGCGCCGCCCTTCCCGACGGCGGCAGTCTGTTGAGCAAAATATCTCATCCTCCGAGTAGCTATCATCCGCTGACCGACCGGCGCCCGCCGATTCTCGCTCAAAAATACCCCCGCCCGCGCCGGTCAACGCGAAAGGCCCGCCCGGAACGAGTTCCGGGCGGGCCTGCGGCTTTCATATGTAAGTCAGAACGGAGGCGCAGTTAGAAGGGCAGCGAGTCGGGTTCAGGTTGTTGAGCGTAAGTCACCGGGGTAGCCTCCTCGGCAGAGTTGGAAACCGCACCGTCCATAGCACCGGTGGGCTTGGTGTCGAGCAGAGTGAGCTGATCGATGTGTATTTCAGTGATGTAGCGGGTAATGTTTTCTTTATCTTGATACTGCCGCGAGCGGATTTGCCCTTCCACATACACGCGACTGCCTTTGTGGAGATACTTCATGATGACCTCACGGTTGAGACCATCATTCCAGCTGACCACGTTGTGCCACTCCGTATAGTCGACGCGCTTGCCGTCGCGGTCACGGTGCGTGTCGGTGGTGGCGAGGGTGAAACCGGCTTTCGAACGTTCGTTCTCCAGCTGACGCATCTCGGGGTCTTTACCCAGATTGCCGATTAGAATGACTTTGTTGACGCCTTGCATCGTCTGAAAAAAGAGTAGTGAAAAACAGGGGAAAGGGTACCGGACTTCACCATTAATGACCGAAATCGGAAAAACCTTAACAATGAAAACCAAACTTTTTTTCAAAAAGGCCGTTTCCCGCGCGCAAACGCAGAAAATATTTTTTGATTCGAGTCGCAGCTCACGCGTTGTCGTCCAGCCACTGCACCAGTAAGCGCGGTTTCGGGAGGCGCTCGATTTCGGTCGCCGAGTACGGCATCATGCCCGTGGAGAGCAAGGTTTCGGCGGGCAGCGGCGCGGCCAGCTCAACGGTATGAAACTGCGCCACCAGCTTCTGATGACTCAGGACGTGGCGGTACGTGGGCGTCGGCTCGGCGGCGTCAAGCGTCATCGGGAGTGCCGTCGCGCGCCACTGAGTTAGCTGCTCGGCGAGGGCTTCGGGCAAGGGAATCTCATCTGAAGGAAGCTCCACAGTCGGGAGGTCGTAGAGCGAATGCCAGATATCGCCGCTGGGGCGCTTGCGGAGGTAAAGCTGATTCTGCCAGCGCAGCGCCACGTAATGGAGCTGCCGGGTTACCGCCGCCTTCGCCTTCGCCTTCACGGGCAATTGCTCAATCATCCCGTGCTGAAACGCAAAACAGGCTTCGCGCAGCGGACAAAACAGGCAGTCGGGCCGCGCCGGAGTGCACTGCACGGCGCCAAACTCCATCAGCGCTTGGTTGAACTCGGCGGGATCAATGGCGGCGGCCATCAGATGATCGGCCTGCCGCTGGAAGACGGCGCGGGTAGCGGGCTTGGCGATATCATCGGTGATCCCGAAAACCCGCGACAGCACCCGGAACACGTTGCCATCCACGACCGCCACGCGCTCCCCAAACGCAAACGACGCCACGGCCGCCGCCGTGTAAGGACCGATGCCGCGCAGCTGGAGCAAGCCCGCGTAAGTGGAAGGGAAGCGCCCGCCGAAATCCGCCATCACGAGCTGCGCCGTGTGGTGCATGTTGCGCGCCCGGGAGTAGTAGCCGAGGCCTTGCCAGTGCCGCAGCACGTCATCTTCGGGAGCAGCAGCCAAGTCGGCGACGGTCGGGTAGGCGGCCATAAACCGCTCGTAATACGGCAGGCCCTGCGCCACGCGGGTTTGCTGGAGAATGACTTCCGAGAGCCAAATCGCGTACGGGTCGCGGGTGGCGCGCCACGGCAGCGGCCGATGTGAGCGGCCGTACCAAGCCGATAGGGTGGAGGCGAAAAAGGCCGGAGAAGGAGTAGAATCGGTCATCAAATCGATACGGAAGGCGGCGGAGCGCGGGAAGCGTTAGTGTTCATCAGCAACAACCGACGGCGGATTCTCATTCGGCTGGAGAAGACGGAAATCAACAAAAAAACCCCCATCCGGCCTGAGCCGAACGGAGGTTTTTTCAAATTTACATCGACTGAAATTTACCTGAAAGGCCAGTCAGCCGGTGTGCTCATCGAATGCTTACTCAACGACCAAGCGGGCCATTGCGGCACCACCGCGTACCGAGTAAACACCGGCTGGCAGCCCGCGTACATCGAACGAAGCCGACGTTTGACCAGCCGCCAACGCCAACGTCCGGACGACGCGCCCAACGGCGTCGAACACGGTCAGTTCTTTCGCGGTGCCGCTCAGGGTCACTTGCACGCGGTCCTGGGCTGGGTTCGGCCAGAGGGTCAGGGTCGTGGCGTTGGTGGCTGCCGGAGCCGCGCCGAAGCGCAGCGCGAAGCGGCCCACTTGCTCACCAGCCGTGGCGGTGGTGAACGTGTAGCGCGCGTCGGCGGTGAGGGGCTGCACGGTGCCGGTGACGGCATCGGTCAGGTACACCGGCGCGTTCACGTGGCGGAGCTGACCCACTTCGAATACGTACGTACCCGCTTTCGGCACATCCACGAGGAGCGAAACCGTCGTGCCAGCTTCCAGCGCCGTCGTAGGCAAGCCATTGACGGCCAGCTCTTCCCCGGCTACTACCGATGCCAGCGTTGGCACCCCGATGTTGCGGCCCGGACGGGCACCGTCGAAGCTTTCATCGTAACCGGCCGAAGCGCCGTCCTGGAAGTAAACCGTGGCTTCCGCAGCTTCAGCGGCCGGAGCAGTAGCAGCGCGGAGCGCCATTGCCACCAGCGGACGGATGTCCTGCGCCGTGCGGTACACGGCGGCATTGGCGTAGGAGGTCAGGCGGCACGCGTTGGTGAAGGTGAAATCGACGGGGCCGCTGCCGGTCACCCGCACGAAGAAGCCTTGGCCGAGGCCGATCAGGTCGGTGCCCGGCGTGCCGACGCCGTTCGTGTAGGTCACGTAAGAGCCGTTGCTGCCGCCCGTCGAGCGGAAGACGCTCACGGCGGTGCTCATCCCGGCGGGGACGGTCACCAAATCCCAATCGATAGGCGATGGGTAGGGGTTGCCGAGCATATGCCAGCCCGATTTCTGACCAGCCGCCAGGAAGCTACCGGTGCGCGTCAGACCCGTACGGGTAAAGGTGCCGTTGCCGAGCGTACCGACGAAGTTCGGGGTCGAAGCACCCGTCATGTACACCGAGTAGCCCACGCCCGATACCATTGGCTGCACCACCGAAGTCGGCGAGAAGTAGCCTCTCGTGAAATCTGCCGAAGCCGGAAAGCGGGTCTCATCGAACCCGAAGATGTTCGGGTATGGCGTAACCGATAGTGGGTTTGGAGCGGTGTTGTAAGCCGAGTTGACTACAGGTGTGAAACCAGCGGTAGCCAGGTCGGAGAACGACGTGTTCACAACCGGCGCGCTCAAGTGGCGGTAGCCGAGCCCGGTGCTGAACGTTGGGCTGATGTAGCGCTGGACAGTCGCCGAGCCGCTCACCACGCCGCCCGTGTTCACCACCATACCCGTGCCGGTGGCGTTCGAAGCAATCGTCAGGTTGCCGTCGCCAAGGCGCAGGTCGCCGTTCGCGAGTACCAGCAGCCGGTTGATGCCGACGTTGCTCGTCAGGTCAACACCGCTGGCATTGTTGACGGTCAGCGTACCCGTCAGGTTCATTGGAACCCCCGTGCCCGACTGTTGCGCGCCCGCCGTGCCAGCGTACGTATAGTTAGCAGCCGCATTGAAGATGCGCGTGCCCGTCGTCCGGATCTGACCCAGTGCGCCGCTTGCCGCGATGCCCTGTGGGTGGCAGATGCTGATGGTGGCACCGGCTTCCAGCTCGAAAGAACCGCTACCGGTGATCGGCTGGCAAGAGCCGCCGCCCACGAGCGAGCTGCCCGATTGCACGCTCAGGCTGCCCGAGATGTCGAGCGCGCCCACGAGGTTTGCCACCCCGCCGCCGGTGATGAGGACGTTTCCGTAGATGCCGCTCAAATCCTGCTCGCCGACCACGATGATATCCGGCCGCACGAAGGAAACGAGCACCGCATCGCTGGCACCGGCGCACTGGCTGCCGCTGGCGGGTGAGCCGGTCAGGGTCAGTAGCACCGTTCCGGCGAGGTAATCAGCCTGCGACGGGTTGTAGTTGGTCACAGCGGCGTTCGCGTTGTCGAACGAGCCGCTTCCGTCGGTCGTCCACAGCAAGTCGGGGCTGCCGGTTGCAAAGCCGCTCAGGCTGACCGGCTGGTTCGCGAAGAGCGTCTGGTCGGAACCGGCTTCCACGGAAATCGAACCATCAAAAACCACGTTAAACGTAGTGCTGGCGGTTTGGCCGGCTCCGTCGGTCACGGTGAGGGTCACGCTGCTGGTGCCGCCGAACGTAGCGTCGCCAGCTTCGATGACAGCGGTCCGCTCACTGCCCAAGCCACCGGCATTGGGGTCGATAACCACCGTCGAGCCGCTGAACGAGCTAGTGACAACCAGGTCGCCGGAGGCGGTTTCAGCATCGCCTACCGTGAAATTCACGGCCAGTATCGAGTTAGCGCAACCGCGCTGCGCCGGAACCGCCGTGATCGTCGGCAAAGCATTCGGCAAGGTCACGGTGAACGAGGCCGAGCTAACGGCCGAGCCGTTCGCCGTGGTCACCGTCAGCGGGCCGCTGATAGCACCGGCTGGGACGCGTGCCCGCACGCGGGTCGCGCTGACGAAGGCTTGGTTGGTACCCGCAATCGGGCCTGAAGCGCTGTTGAAGTAAACCAACGTGTTGCCCGCGCCGCTGATGTAGTTGGCACCATTGACCGTTACCAGCGTGCCGAGCGTAGCGCCAACCGGCCGCACCCCCGAAGAAGGCGTGAAGCTCAGCAGGGTAGGAGCGGCGGCGTTGACCGTGAACGTGCCCGCGCTGTTGAAAGAGCCGCTCGGGGTGGTGACCGAAATTGTTCCGGAGGTAGTACCGGCCGGTACTGTAACCGTGATTCGCGTCGCCGTGCCATTGACCGTGAACGTGCTAGCGGCGGTGCCGTTGAAGCTCACGCCCGATACGTTCACGAAGTTGGTGCCCTGAATGACCACCGTCGAGCCGATAGCTCCCGCCGCTGGGGCGAACGACGTAATCGTCGGAGCTGCTACGATCCGGAAGTTCGTGGCGCTCACGCCGGTCCCACCGGGTGTCACCACCCGAATTCGGCCCGTGATAGCGCCTACTGGCACCGTAGCGGTAATGCTGGTAGCAGAGTTGACCGTGTAGACGGCGGCTGAAGTGGTAGCGAACCGCACTTCTGAAGCATCCAGGAAGTTGGTGCCCGTAATCGTGACAGAAGTGAAGCCCTCGGCCCCGCTGCCCGGCGAGAACGAGGTTACGGTCGGCGCATCCGGCAGCACCACGAACTGGGTGGCGCTGGTGGCCGTACCGTCCGGCGTGGTAATCGTGATGAACCCGCTGGTAGCGCCGCTCGGCACCACAAACGTGATACGGGCGGTGCTGACGAACGTATACGCCAAGGTCAGCCCGTTGAGCGACACGTTGGTGATGCCCGCGAACCGAGTGCCGTTCACCGTAACCGTCTGCCCAACGCGCGCCGTAGCCGGCGTGAACGTGGTGATGGTCGGCGGCTGAAGCACCGTGAAATTGGTGGCGCTAACGCCATTTCCGCCCGACGACAGCACCCGCACCCGACCGGAAGTAGCGCCGGTCGGCACTACAGCGGTAATGCTGGTCGTCGAGTTCACCGTGAACGACACCGCATTGGTGGCGTTGAAACGGACGCCCGTGACACCCGTGAAGCCGGTGCCGGTAATCGTGACAGAGGTACCTACAACCCCGCTCGTCGGTGCGAAGGAGCTGACAACCGGTGCCGCCAACAAAATGCCGGGCAGCAGCAAAGTCATCAGACTCAGCAAAAACCGCTGAATGATGGGTGAGAACCTAGTGAGTAAAAGGTTTTTCACTGGAAAATGATGAAATGGAAAGAAAAAATGCACAAAGAGTCGTTGCAAGTGCGCCAAAACGCTATTTGCGGCCGAAATATACGCGTACAGTACTGCGCATCAACGCGGGATTGTACAATTTTTTCAACCGGCTGACAGCAATCCGAATGCCTTCGCCGGGGGCGATGAAACCAAATAGCCGGGTTCGGTTGTCTGGCCCAATGTGGTGGCGTACTTTTGCAGCCCGATTTCCTGAAATCGAACCCTTTGCCGGTCAATGGCTTAGCCACCCGGTTTTTCAATCAACCTTTCAAAATTCCCGTTCAGCGTGACTAAAGCAGAGATCATCGCCGAGATTTCGGACAAGACCGGCCTGGAGAAGGCCGATGTGACTACCGCCGTAGAGGCATTCTTCACCGTGGTGAAGGACTCGATGGTCGACGGTAACAATATCTATGTCCGTGGATTCGGCTCTTTTGTGAATAAGAAGCGTGCCCGTAAGGTGGCCCGCAATATTTCGAAGAACACTTCGCTGATCATCGAAGAGCACTTCATTCCGTCGTTCAAGCCGGCCAAGTCGTTCATGAAAGCCGTCAAGGCGAGCGATAAGATCGTCGAGTCGGCGGAGAAGATGCCGGTTGAGTAAACGTCGGTTGTTGATGGTGTTGCCCGTGTCTGACTCCCCTGTTTTCTGCTTTCCACGATGAAGCGCCCCCAATTGCTCGTCGTGGGAGTAGCCATAGCGGCAGCTGCCGGCCTACTGGCTCTGCCTAAAGGCATCATTCGTAACACCAGCAAACCCGGAGCCCCTTCCACGGCCGGTGCCAACCGCGATGGCGGTACGGCACCGGCCGTGGAAGCTTCCGGCGAAGCGGATCACGACCACGACGGCGACGGTACCCCCGATCACCCGGTCGCTTCCACGGCCGCTGACCCCGCCGCCGCCAGTCCCGAACATCCGCACCGCGAGCTGTCAGCGACTGATCGGCAGGAGCTATCGAAGCTTCGGGCCGCTTTCCGGGCCGAAACGTTCCCCGCTAGTCGGGCGGGCCGTGCGGCCGAGCTGGCGGGCAAGTTCGCCCAAGCCCAGCTCTACGATTCGGCTGGCTATTACTACGAGCAGGCTGCCCTCGCGCGGCCCGGCGAGAAGTACACCCAGCTAGCCGCCGACCAGTACTTCGAGGCCTTCGGCTTTGCCGCCACTCCGCAGCGCGGCGAGCAGCTCAGCAAGAAAACGCAGACCTTATACCAAGAGGTATTGAAGGCGAACCCCACGAATCTGCGCGCCAAAACCAATTTGGCGATGACATACGTGGCGAGTCCGCAGCCGATGCAAGGAATTTTTCTGCTTCGCGAAGTCCTCGCCGCCGACCCCAGCAACGAGCTGGCGCTTTACAATATCGGCATGCTTTCGATGCAATCGGGGCAGACCGATAAGGCCGTGGGGCGCTTCCAGGAACTGGTAAAAGCGCACCCCAAAAACCTCAATGGGCATTTTTACCTCGGCGTCACGCTTGCCCAGCTGGGTAAAGCGGCCGAGGCCCGAACCGCTTTCGAGCAGACGCTCGCCCTCTCCCCCGACCCGCAATTGCGCGCTTCGGTGGAGCAGGAATTGGCGAAGTTGCCGAAGTAGTGCGGCAATATGCCGGATTTTCCCGACCTTTGCGGCCCCTTCGGAAAGCCGCGGGGGTCGTTGACCCGAATCGTATCCTCATTTTTCACTCTCAGCCTTACAGGTATGCCCTGCGGTAAGAAAAGAAAGCGTCATAAGATCGCAACCCACAAGCGCAAGAAACGTCTGCGCAAGAACCGCCACAAGAAGAAGTAAGCTTCTTCGTGCGGGCTGCTGCCGCGCCGGCCACTTCGGTGGCTGGAATGGCGGCAGCAGTCCGTGCCGGCTTACCGGCTAGGTTCGTTCGTTCCACATCGCCTCCCGGTTGTTTTTCGCGGTCCGCCCAACCTATCTTCGGGTCGGACGCGGCTCCGCGCGTCTCATTCTATCCTTCCAGCCAACCGTGCCTACGTGAGCAACGAGCTGATAATTACGTCCACTCTGGACGGGGAGCGCATCGCCTTACTGCAGGATAAGCGGCTAGTCGAGTATCATCTCGATAGCCGGGATACCCCGTACGCAGTAGGCGACATTTTCTTGGGCACCGTCAAGAAAGTCATGCCCGGCCTCAACGCCGCCTTCGTAGACATTGGCTACGAAAAGGATGCGTTTCTGCATTACGGCGATCTGGGAGAGCAATTCCTCGTTCTCGACCGATTCGTAACCGATGTGCGGCGCGGTAAAGCGCAGTCGGCTACGCTCCGGGGTTACGGCCCCGATGAAACTCCGCTCGATAAGCTCGGCAAAGTGGCAGATGTCCTCAAGAAAGGGCAGCCGCTTTTGGTCCAGATTCTGAAAGAGCCCATCTCAACGAAAGGCCCGCGTCTGACGTGCGATCTGTCGCTCGCCGGGCGCTATCTCGTGTTGGTGCCTTTTTCGGACGTGGTGAGCGTCTCGAAGAAAATCATCTCCAAGCAGGAGCGCGACCGTCTTAAGCGCCTGATTCAGAGCATCAAGCCGGAAGGTTTTGGTGTTATCGTACGCACTGTGGCCGAAGGGCGCGAGGTGGCCGATCTGGATAAGGATATGCGGTCGGTGGTGGAAACGTGGGAAAAGGGCTTCGCCACGCTGCGTCAAGCCAAGGAACGCGACAAGATCATCGGCGAGTTGGGGCGCTCGACGTCCATTCTGCGCGATATGCTCAACGAGTCGTTCGATTCAATCATCGTCGATTCTCCGGAAGTTTTTGAGGATACCAAGACGTACTTACAGCGCGCCGCGCCGGAACGGATTGGGATTCTGAAGCTCTACACCGGCAAAACGAAAGTTTTCGAGGCCCACGGCATCGAAAAACAGCTCAAAAGCCTGTTCGGCAAAACGGTCAGCGTACCGGGCGGCGGGTATCTGGTCATCGAGCACACAGAGGCGCTGCACGTCATCGACGTGAACAGTGGCTCTAAATCGAATGCCGAGAACAATCAGGAAGCCACCGCTGTGGCCGTCAATCTGACGGCTGCCCGCGAAGTAGCGCGGCAGCTTCGGCTCCGCGATATGGGCGGGATTGTGGTGGTCGACTTCATCGATATGCGCGCCGCGCAGGACCGCGATAAGGTTTTCGACGCCGTTCGGGATGCGATGAAGCACGACCGGGCGCGATTTACCATTCTGCCGATCTCGAAGTTCGGGCTGATGCAGATCACGCGTCAGCGGGTGCGGCCGGAGCAGAACATCGTGACGAGCGAGGTTTGCCCGACCTGCAACGGCACGGGTACGATCAACGCGTCGATCCTCGTGACCGATGAAATCGACCGGATCGTGGAAGATTTGCTGGTCGGTCAGAATCAGTCGGGCATTACCCTGCACGTTCATCCGTTCCTGTACGCCTTCTACACGAAAGGCATCATCAGTCGGCAGATGAAGTGGTACTTGCGGTACTACAAGTGGGTAAAGCTGACGAAAGATACCAGCCTCGGCCTCACCGATTTCCGCATAACCGACGAGCGCGGCGAGGAAATCGAGCTGCGGCCCCGCTCACGCCCCGAACAACGCCAAGTGCCCGACGAGGTTTTCGAAGGCGCTGAAACAGAGTAATAATTGCGCAGACAAAATTCGCGGAATTGTACAAAAAAATGACTGGATGTTGAAGTTCGCTTCACCGTCCAGTCGTTTTTGCTTTTGATGCTGTCGGTCGCGCCTAAATCGTGCGAATTGGCGCTTGGGACGGGGCCGATTCCGTCGGCTTGTTTCGCAGTTTAGCGCGCTCGGTGCGCGGGCCGAATTTGAGACCCACTTCCACGCTCAACGAGCGGTTGCGCACCGGGTAGTCCACCTCGTCTGGTGCCGAGTAGCTGCGTAACGGAAAGCCGGACGGAAAATCGCCACCATCGGGGTGGGGCGGGCGGAAGTCCTGGACGCCAAGCACCCCGTGCCGGTAACGGATGCCCACCGACACGGCCGTGTTGGCGCTGAGCCAGTATTCCAAGCCTGCGCCGCAGAGGAAAGCGCCGTCAATCGCCCCGTAATCATCCCAGTACGATTCGCCAGCGGCATTAATCTTACTGCCGTAATTCCGGACAGTCATCAGCAAGCCCAGCTCCAGCCCGCCGAGCAGGTAGGCGCGCACCGGCCCGAACAAGTGAGGCGTGTACCGCACATAGACCGGCGCTCGCACGTACGTCAGCTTCAGTTGGCGGCTGACGCGGTAGGTTTCGGTGGTTTTGCTGAAAAACTCGTCCACTTTGTAAGTGCCGGTGTAACCGCCACCTAGCTCCACCAAGCCGAGGCCAAAGCCGACCCCAATTTTCGGCGAGGGCATCATTTCCACGGCAAGGCCGCCGCCGAAGTGATGGCCGGATTGGTCGCGCTGGAAAGTGAAGTACGAGTTGCTGCTGCCAGTCTGCCAAGCCCGATTGGCCTCAAGCCACGGCGCTACAAAGAAGCGAATGCCGGGCGGCGCTTGGCTTTGCGCGTAGCCGTCGAGCCGACGAAGCCTTGCCATCGCCTTCTTCCCGTCCTTCAGCATGATAGTCCTTAACTAACTCACGAACCAGAAAACTAGCTAAACTGCAG
>JANNMJ010000150.1:0-9123 GCA_031397815.1 Hymenobacteraceae bacterium | reverse complement strand
ATGCCCTACGTGGTACTGACGGGGTTGCTGGCCCTGCGGGGACGGTATCAGTGGAAGGGCCGGAATGTGCAGTAATTTGTGCTGAACATAACGAGTGGCAACTCGGAGTTTAAAAGAGTTTTTGGAGATATGACCGATGTGTTCACGGGCCAGCAGGTGGGGGAGTACCATTCCTCACCAAATCCCCCCAAACCCACCACCATTTTCCCTCACACAACCCCACGTATCGCGCCCTGCGCCGAACTTCGCGCCGTGGCGACCGCTTAGCTGCGCCCCCGTGCCTGATGACCGACCTGGAATACGACATCCTCGACGAGCTGTACTTCGTGACTGGCTGGCCTGCTTTGGCGAATACGCTCCAGCGCCCCGTCACCGACCCCGACCTGCGGACCGCCATGGAAGCGTTGGTCAAGCGGGGTTTTGTCCGCACGTATTTCCCCGACCCTGATTCGGAGATGACGTATCATCCGCTGCTCTTCGGTGAGCATTACTTGCAGATGCTGTATCTGGCGTCGAAGGCGGGGCTGATTGCGCACACCAGCGGCGAGTAGGCGCGGACGGGCGGCGGCTGATTTCCCTTATTTCCTCTGATTTCCGAATCTCGTGGCTTCCACTGCTACTCTCATTCCTGCGGCGCTCCCCGTCGGCCACTCGCCGGGGTATTATGCGTGGCAGCGGCTGCGGCGGAACGTGGGAGCGATGCTCGGGCTGCTCATCATCGGGCTGGCCGCGCTGATTGCGCTGCTCGGCTACGCGATTATGCCCGATGATTCGCCGAATGCGAACGTGGCGGTGCCTTCGCTGCAAAAGCAATTGCCGGGGTTTGAGGTGCTGGTAGCGCAGGTTCGTCGGCCCGATGTGGTGCCTGCGCTCGGTTGGCTGAGCTTTATCCTTTATGGGGAAGAGCCGACGTATCGCCTCGTGCCCGCCGCCCGCATCGTGGAGCTGGGGCACGACTCGGTTCGCCTCGAAGCCCCGGCGGAGCTTGGTTTGCCCGTTGGCAGCGGCGAGGTAATCTCCGGGCACGACCTGCTGTTGCCGCCGCTGCCGCGGAATCAAGTGGCTACTTATCCACTGCTCCCCAAAAGATTCCTGCTTGGCACCGACCGCGCCGGGCGCGATGTGCTGAGCCGCTTGCTCCTCGGGACGCGCATCTCGCTCGGGATTGGGTTGGTGGCGGCGCTGCTGTCGTTGGTGTTGGGGGCGGTGGTGGGAGCGGTAGGCGGGTATTTCGGCGGCTGGCCCGACCGCGCTGCTCGGTTCGTGATGACGGTAGTTTGGTCGGTGCCGGGGGTGATGCTGGTGGTGGCGATTTCCTTGGCCGTTGGCTCGAAAGGGGTGTGGGTGACGTTCGTCGCTGTGGGGCTGACGATGTGGGTGGATGTGGCGCGCGTGGTGCGCGGCCAGATGTTGAGCCTGCGCGAGAAACCATTTGTCGATGCGCAACGTGTATTGGGCCTCTCGAC
Source organism: Hymenobacteraceae bacterium (assembly GCA_031397815.1). Classification (GTDB taxonomy): domain Bacteria; phylum Bacteroidota; class Bacteroidia; order Cytophagales; family Hymenobacteraceae; genus JANNMJ01. Next base: position 7,657 of record JANNMJ010000150.1, on the reverse strand, counting down.
GGCGCGGATTGTGGCGCGGCACCTGCTGCCGAACATGCTCGGGCCGCTTATCGTCGTCACGACGGCTAATTTTGCATCCGCCATTCTGCTCGAAGCGGGCCTGAGCTTTCTGGGCTTGGGCGTGCAGCCTCCGGCCCCGTCGTGGGGCCTGATGGTGAGCGAGGGGTTCCAGCTTCTTGGCACTCGCGCTGGCTTTTGGCTTACCTTACTGCCATCCGTGGCCATCTCTCTTCTCGTCTTCGCTTTCAACCTTCTCGGAAACGGCTTACGCGATGCTTTTGACCCCGCCACCCCCCTCACCGCCGGGCGCTGATCCCGCCTTCATCTCCGATAGCGCTGGCGGCCCCGACCTCACCCGTGAGCTGCGCATGCGGCGGCAGGAGCTACGTGCGCTGCTCGATATCACGGAGGCGGTCAATAACGAAACCCTGACCGAGGAGGCGCTTTACCGCACCTTCGGCTTCACGCTGCTCGCGCAGCTTGGCTTTAGTCCGGTGGCGTTGTTCGTACCCGAAATCGGGTTGGAGGCCGATGCTTCCCAACGCTGGGTGTGCCGGATGAGCATTCCCACAAAGCACGATTTCCGGGGCGTCGAGCTGCCCGCCGCCCTCGCGGCGTGTGCCACGCCTTCCCCGGTGCCCACCGCCGACGTGCCCCCGACGTGGCACGTCTTCCGGACGGTGCTGCCGGTGCTCCACCACGAGCGGCTCCTCGCTTTCGTGCTGCTCGGCGAGGCGTTGCAGGGGAAGACGGTGATGGAATACACCGAGCACGGCACCCTGACGTTCGTGCAGACGCTCAGCTCTATCGTGCTGGTAGCGGCGCAGAACCGGCAGCTTGCGCGGGAACGACTGGCGCGGGAAGTGTTGCAGCGCGAGATTGAGATTGCGCGGGAAGTGCAGCGGATGCTGTTTCCGAAGCACCTGCCCGATACCGACGCCGTCCACGTCCACGCCACGTACATCCCGCACGCGCGGGTCGGGGGGGATTATTATGATTGTGTCGACCTCGGTCAGAACCGCTACCTGCTCTGCGTGGCCGATGTGTCGGGGAAGGGCGTTCCGGCGTCGTTGCTGATGTCGAATTTTCAGGCGGGGCTGCGCACGATGGCGCGCCGCACCGATTCCCTGGCCGAGGTGGTCGTGGAGCTGAACCACTTGATTTATGTGAACGCGCAGGCCGAGAAGTTCATCACGGCATTCGTGGCGCTCTACGACGGCAACACCCGCGAGATTCTTTACGTGAACGCCGGGCACAACGCGCCGCTGCTGGTGCGCCCCGACGGCACCATCGAGCTGCTCACTGAAGGTACGCTGATGCTCGGTGTCCTCGATCCGCTGCCGTTTCTGGTGGAAGGGCGTACGCTGGCGCTCCCGACAGGCACCGTGCTGCTCGGTTACACCGATGGCCTGACAGAAGTCTTCGACCACGCGGGCGTTGAGTTCGGCGATGAGGGCGTGCTCGCCGCCCTGCGTATGGCTGCTCACCTGCCGCTGCCCGAGCTGCACGAAGCGCTCCTGCGCGATATCGCGGCGTACAGCATCACCAACAGCGCCCAACCTTACGCCGACGACATCACCATTCTGAGCTGCCGCTTCAAGTAGCCGCCACTCCCAGTCACCAACGGGCGGAGCTTCGCCGAACGCATCCCGATTCAATCGGGCGTTCAAAGAAGCTCCGCCCGTTTTGCGTTTGCGAGGGTTTTGGGACTGAGAAGCAACGGCTTCCACCCCAAATCAACTTACAACCCCTCACGGTCAAACGCGTGAATGCGGACGTCGCCGCGCTTGGCGAGCTTGACTTTGAGGCCGCGCACGCGGTCTTCGGGGAGCTGAATGCCGCGCTTGGTGTCGTAGAACCGGACGCTGGGGGCGGCCATTCCGGGCACTTTCAGCTTGTCTTCGCCCTCGCCGCCGTAGAGGTGGATGCGGACGCGGGCCGCGTTGGCGGCGGTAGAATCGAGGAGAATGAACTCATCGTTGCCGCCGAGGCCGTAGACGCGGAGCCGGGTGGTTTCGGTGGGGGTGAAGATGCGGGTGTAGTAGGGGAGCGGGGCGGGCGAATCTGGATCATCGGCGACGGCTAGGCTGACGCGCACGCTATTCCCCGGCAGGCGCGTCACGACGATGCGCTCGTCGGCGTCGGTGCCCGCTACGAGCGGCTCTTCGGCGAGGGATTCGTAGAAGGTGCGCGCGGCGACGGGCAGCTCCGCACGGCGGGAACGGAGCATGGCGGCGGTGCGCTCGGCTTCGGCCGCGCGGATGGGCGCGGGCCACGCCCGGAAGGCCCGCGCAATCACGGAATCGGTGAGGCGGGCTTGCAGGTCGAGGGCGAGCGAGTCGAGCTGCGCGGCTGTGACCGCCGCGAGGACGCGCCGGTCGATAAACCGGGCGTTTAGGACGAGGCCGCGCACGTCGTCGAAGTGGGCGTGGGTGGTGCGGAGCTTCCGCACGGCCCACCGCCGCGACGCGAGCCACGGCAGAAATCCGTCATCGAAACGAAAAAAAGCTTGGTCGCGGTCCTTCGGCACCGGGACGTACCGATGCCCTTTGCCGTCGGTCGGTACTTCGGCCCAATCCCACTGCCCTTCGTGGCGGTCCCAGTCGCCGATCCAGATATCGAACAGGCGGGCGCGGGCGAAGGCGAGCGCGTCGAGGTGCTCGTCGGGGGAGTGGTAGCGGGCGCGGAGCGCGTCTTCGGAATCGACCACATCTTCCGCGCCCGGCACCCGCGTGGCCGTTGCCATCGGCTTCCCGTCGAACTTCTCTTCCACCAACACCACCTTGCCGCGCAGCTTCGGCGTGAGGGCGTCGAAGGTGCTGTCGAGGCTCCCGACGTAGTATAAGCGGGGGGTAGTGTAGGGGATTCCGGCTGCTTGGCTCAGCGTCGGGAGCACGAGCGGGGCGAAGGGATTGGCGGCGGAGGTTTCATCGCGTACCAGCCTCAGCAGGAAAGTTTTACGTGCGTACTTCGGAAGCGTCTTGTAGGGGTCTTTGTCGAGGGTGCGCGCTACCATTTTGTTGCGCGCGGGCGTTTCCAGGGTGATGCTGGTGGTCTGGAAGCCGCCCCCAAGCTCGGTGGGCTTGGGGGTGCCCGGCAAGCGGCCCAGCGCCAGCACGGGGAGGGTGACGGAGGTGGCCCAGACGGCGCGGTAATGGTCGCCGAAGAAGGCGCGATACACGGCGCCGTGGTCGGCGTAGTGCCGCCCGACGGTCACGCGCGCCGAGTCGGGGGCGCCACTCGCGGCGGGCGCAATGCGGGCGTCGGGTTGGAAGTAATGGTCGCGCCCGGCGCACCCCGCCAGCGCCCCGCCGACGGCGCCTATCAGTCCAAGGAAGAGAAACCGAATCATCATTAAGCGCTCAAACGGACGGCTGAATATCTGGTTGGCGCCCGTCGTTTAGCATCTTTGCGCCGATGCGCTTGACTACCCGCTTTTTTCTCCCGCTGCTCGGCCTGCACGCTGCGGCTTTCGCCCAGTCGGCCGCGCCCGCCCCGACCACCGCTCCGCCCCTTAAAGTGCCCACTGCGCTCCTCGCGACGGCGGCGCCCGGCGACAGCCTCACCGGCCCCGCGTCTGACCGGTACCGGCGCGGCGCCATTGGGCGGTTCTTCTTCGGCACCCATTACCGCCCCACCTGGGAGATGCCCGTAACGGTGCCCGCCTTTCGGCCCGACAAGCTCTTCGGGGGCCTCAAGCCGGTCAAGGAGGGCGGGTCGATGCAGACGCTGAACCTGCGGATGGTCGCCCCAGACGGGCATCAGTACGTGCTGCGCTCCGTGGATAAGGATCTGGCGCGCGCGCTCCCCGAAAAGAAGCGCAACGGGATGCAGGCGCGCACCTTGCAGGACCAAACATCGGCCGTCAACCCGTACGGGGCGCTCGTGGCGGCCTCGCTGGCCGATGCGGCGGGCGTGTATCACGCGTCGCCGAAGCTCTATCGGGTGCCCACCACCGAAAATGTGCTCGGCGAGTTTCAGGAATCGTTCGCGGGCCGTCTGGTTTACTTGGAAGAGCGGCCCGACGGCGACTGGCGCACCCGGAAAGAGTTCGGCAATGCGCCGCGCGTGGTGTCGTCGGAGGAGATGCTGCGGGCACGCTACGCGGCGCCGGGCACCAACTTTCAGGCGCCGGTCGCGGATATCGACGCGCGCGCTTACCTGCGCGCCCGGCTCCTCGACATTTACCTCGGCGACTGGAGCCGCCGCGAAGATCAGTGGCGCTGGGCCGTTATGACCGAGGAAAACGGCACCCCAAGGTACCGACCCATCCCCCGCGACCGCGACCACGCCTTCTCGCGCTACGCCGATGGCGTATTTCCGGCGGTAGCGGTCTTGTTCAAGCGGCAGGTAGTGTCGTTCGGGCCGAAGATCGAGCGTGTCAGCCGGTACGTGCAGTCTTCCGAGACGCTGGACCGGGTGCTGCTCGGGTGGCTCGATGAAGGCGCTTTCACGGCGGAAGCTGCCGCCTTGCAGACCGCCCTTACCGATGCGGCTATCGATAAGGCGCTCACCCAGTGGCCCTCTAACGTGCAGCGCCTCGACGGCCGCAAGTTCCGGCAGGCGTTGCAGCAGCGCCGCGACCAGCTTCCCGCCAAGGCGAAGGAGCTGTATCGCTATCTGGCGAAAGAGGCCGTGCTCGTCGGCACCGACGGCGAAGACCGCTACCGGTTCGAGATGGACGGTCAGAAGCTGAAAATCACCTGGCAAGCCCGTCTCGATTCGGCCGGGCGCCACGGCATGAGCACCTACGGGCGCTCGTTCAACCCGACCGAAACCAAGCACATCCGCCTCTACCAGCTCGACGGCCGCGACCAGATCGAGCTGGCGGGCGCTCTGCCGCAAAAAGGGCCGAAACTGGAAGTTTTCGACGGCCCCGGCCGCGATGAAGCCCGCCGCTCCGGCCCCGTCGAGACGCCCAAGTGGTTCCGCCTCCGCGCTTCCGGCGACCTCAACCGCCTCGATGCCCTGCCCGAATGGGCGCGCAAGCCGGTCAAGAAGCTCCAAGCGAAAGACTTCGACGCGAACGGCTTTCTGCTTCGGCATCGATTCTAAATCGATCTCTCTTTCGAAAACGCCGACCGTCTCTCCGTCCTTGCGCGGAGGGACGGTCGGCGTTTTCGCGTCGGCTTAGGCCCAGTTGCCGGTGCGCGGCCGACCGAGAAAAGCACGGCCGCCGCTGCTGGGCAACAAACCGCTTGCCATGAGGTTGTCGGTAGATAAGGCGTTCATTGGATAGACGCCCTTCACTACCGAACTTGCCCTTCTTACGGCTTGTGCGGGTTCCGCAAGCCGTTCGTTGCCGATGCGCATCTTCTTGATTACGCTGACCTTGATGCTGAGCGGGTGGCAGGTGTTCGCGGGCGCACCGTCGCGCCTTCCCGCGCCGCCCGACAGCCTGCGCGCCGTCCTGCGCGCTGCGCCGCTGCGTACCACGGCCTGCACCGACGCCCTGCTCCGCATCGCGAATGCGTTTATGGAGCCCTTCGACTCGGCGGGCGTCGTGCGCTACGCGGAAGCCGCCGAAGCCGCTGCGAAAACCATCGGCGATAAACTTAACGAGGCCCGCGCCCAGGGTCTGCGCGGCGAGTACTACCGGCAGGCGGGCGATCTGGTACGGGCGGCGCCCCTGCTACAAGCCGCGCACGAAGCCCTGACCGCCGCACCGCGCCCCGACTATGCCAACGCGCACTACCGCCTCGGTATGCTCTTCGGCGATTTGGGCCGCACCGACCGCGCGCTTCAGTATTACCGCGAGTCCTACCGCCTGTTCGGCGCCCTCAACGACCGCGCGCAGCAGGGCGAAGTCCTGAACTCTATCGGCTTGCTGTATCAGTATGATACCGAGTACGATTCAGCAGCGGTGTACCTGTTTCGGGCCGTTCGCGTGCAGCATCAGCTTGGGCGCCGCCTCGCCGAAGCCGCCGCCCTCGGTAATGTGGCGGTGATGCTGTACGGGCAGCGCCGCTATGCGGAAGGTAGCAAGTACGCCCGGCAGGCGTATAATCTGGAGCGCACCGAAGGCGATACGCTCGCCCTCGCCATCACCCTCGAATACCTCGGCGGCTTCGCGCTCGGGGCCGATAGCTTGCGGCAGGCGCTGCGGTACTTTCAGCAGTCGCTGGAAATGAACCGGCGGAAGCAGGTGGGCGGGGCGGTTGGGAACTCCTATACCAACATCGGGAAGGCGTACGAACGGCTCGGTCGTCCCGATTCGGCGCGCTTGTTTTACCGCGAGAGCCTGCGCCTCGGCAGCCTCAGCGGACGGCCTACCGATCTGGGGCAGCGAATGGCGGCGTTCGCGGAGTTCTTCCTGAATAACCATCAGAACGACTCCGCCGTGTTCTGGGCCACTAAATCGCTCGCGATTGGGCGCAATCATCCGGGTGGCCGCTTCGTGCGTATGGCGCTGCGGGTGCTGCGCAAGGCGGCCGTGGAGAATCACGACTATCAGCGGGCTTATGGCTTGTTGGAAGAGCAGTGGAAGCTCGATGTCGAGCTGCAAGGGCAGGATAACGAGAAGCTTTCTGAGGAGCTGCGCATCGGGTACGAATCGGAGCAGGCCGCGCAGCAGATTAAGCTGCTGACGCAGGACCGCGAGCTGGCCGATTTACGACGGCAGCGCGAGCTGGCGAGCGGCGGCGCGGCCCTGCTGATGCTCGGCGCGGTGGGGTTTGGGTACCGGCGGCGCCAACAGCGACGGCAGCAGGAGCTGGAGCGCGCCAACCAGCGCAAAGACCTCCTGATGAGCATCGTGGGGCACGACCTGCGCGGCCTCGTCGCGGGTTTCCAGCAGGTGGGGCCCCTGCTTCGGGGCTACGCCGAACAGCCGAACCCGGCAGCCGAGCTGATGAGCTTCGCCCACGATATCGAAGCCGACGCCAACCGCCTCTCCGCCCTTCTCGATAACCTCCTCCACTGGGCGCGCACCCAGACCGGCGACGTCATCAACCACCCGCAGGCACTGCCCATCGGGCCAGTCGTGGCCGACACGCTGCGCCTGTACCGCGCCGTCGCGACGGCCAAGGAAATCGAGCTACTCGCGGTATTGCCTTACGATATACCCTCCGCGTGGGCCGACCCCTTCCTCGTCGGGACCGTCCTGCGCAACCTCCTCAGCAACGCCGTGAAGTTTACGCCGCGCGGCGGGCGCGTAACGGTCAGCGTCGAGCAAACGGGGCGCACCGTCACCCTCGCCGTGACCGACACCGGCCCCGGCTTACCGCCCGAACGCCTCACGTCGCTGGTCGAGCCGGTCGGGCCGCTCTCCACGCCCGGCACGGCAGGCGAAGTAGGCACCGGCTTGGGCCTCGCCGTGAGCCACGCATTCGTAAAGCTCTTCGGCGCGGGCGAGCTGCGGGTCGCTAATCTGCCGGGAGCGGGCGCCAAGCTCTGGTTCAGCCTGCCGGTGACGGGGTAGGAGAGGGCGCTAAGCAAGTAGCAGCCCAAGATTCCCCGCCCCCTTGGGGGAGGGGTGCCCCGCAGGGGCGGGGTGGGGAAGGCGGTTACGGCAACGCGGCTGAGCAACACCAATAGGTTTCTATGGCGGGCTGTATCTACGTGTCGCCCCACCCCGGCCGTTCCGGCCACCCCGCCCCTCCGGGGCGGGGAGTTCGTTGGTATAGGTGAACAATACAGATTCCCCAACCCCGAAGGG
>JANNMJ010000235.1:0-24357 GCA_031397815.1 Hymenobacteraceae bacterium | reverse complement strand
CAGCCCAATCCCGCCCGACGCGTGCCATTTATCTTCCACCCCATCCCGCGATTTCACATCCACCACCGAAGAAAGCCGTCCGCCGAACTGCGCCGGAAAACCGCCCTTATACAAATCCACGCTCGACACGGCATCCGGATTAAACACCGAAAACAGCCCGAATAAATGCTGCGGATTATACACCAGCGCCCCATCGAGCAGCACCAGATTCTGGTCATTCGATCCGCCCCGTACGAACAGGCCCGTCGTGCCCTCTCCGCCGTTCTGCACGCCCGGCTTCAATTGCAGCGTCTTCAAAATATCCACCTCACCGAACAAGGCCGGTAGCAGCTTCGCCTCAGCAATCGTGAGGCGCTCGACGCTCATCTGCGGCGTCTTGAGCTTATCGGAGAGTTTTTCGCGGGAGCCTTCCACCACCGCCTCATCCAGCTGGCTTTCGGTGGGTTGCAGCATAAAATCGAGGCGCGTATCGGCGTCGCTGACGCTCACGGTGCGCGTCAGCGGCTCGTAACCGAGGAAGGTTACGCGCACGGCGTGCTTCCCCGTTGGGAGCGACAGCTCGAACCGGCCTTCGGGGTCGGTCGCGGTTCCTCGGTTCAGCTCGGGCACCCCTACGGTGGCGCCCACCAACGGCTCGCGGGTGCGTCCGTCGCGCACCATCCCCCGCACTACCGCCCCTCCAGATTGGGCAAAAAGCGCTGCCGTTGGGGCGCCCATCAACAGCAAAAACGCGCAAAACGCCCGCACGGGCCGAGGTAGGTCAACAATCATCAAAAGGCGAAAACAGGTCAGCGTGACAATGCAAAGGTCCGGTTGCGGTAACGGGTTCCCTATACGTTCGCTTTCAGCGTGCTTCGGTAAACCTGTTAGATGAACCGTGAGAAGGCAAAACGGTTGTGTGAGGAGTTAAAACGGTCGTGTGAGAAGATGGAACGGTCGTGTGAGAAGGCAGAACGGTCGTGTGAGAAGGTAAAACGGTGATGTAAGATGTTAAAACGGTCGTGTAAGAAGGCATATCTGCCTTGCGACCTGACATAGTGGCTGTGTAAGGAGGCAGAACGATGATGTAAGAAGGTAAAACGGTTGTGTAAGATGACAGAACGGCTGTGTAAGGAGTTGAAAGTGCCGTGCGACCTGACAGATGTATCGTGTAAGGAGATAAAAGTGCCGTGCGACCTGACAGATGTATCGTGTAAGCTTTAGGCCCGCGTAGCCCGGGGTAGATTTCTGCGAAATCAACCCCGGGCATAGGAGAAGAACCCCGTTGGGGTACGCATGACGCATGGCATCGGGGAACCCCAACGGGGTTCTATTCCACAGCCCGGGGTTGGCGGCGCTCCGCGCCGACTACCCCGGGCACACGCTGTGCCGGGTACGTAGAGGATTGCGCCGATTGGGATGTGCGGGCCAGAGGCCCGCGAATAGCCCGCACGGGGCAGAGCCCCGCGCGATTCTCGGACGCGATTCTAGGACGCGGCCTGTAACCACATCCCCTCACATCCCCACATCCCCACATCTCTCCCCCCCCCAAAAAAACCAACACGGGGCACCTTCTCATCGAAAGTGCCCCGTGGGGAACAGGTAAAGGAATCGAACGACAAAAACCTTACGGCAGCACCACTACCCGTGTTTGCGCGTGCGCCGCGCCCGCCTGAACACGCACCGTGTACGTCCCGGCGGCGAGGGGCTGACCGGTGGCAGTAGTCGGGTTCCACTGCACTTGCTGCGGACCACTAACGCCGGATAGCGTGGCGGTTTGCACCACCCGGCCGAGGGCATCGAGCACCGTCAGGGTGGCCGATGGCGTGTTCGCGGGGAGCGTGAAGTGGAGCGTGACGGCGCGCCCGGCAGCTACCGGGTTCGGCGCGACTTGCAGGGTGAGCGCGTTAGTCAGGTCAGGGTTTAGGCTGAGGGGCTGACCGATGCGGACGACGCCATTCGTGAGCTGCACGGGCTGCTCGGTGAGGGCGTCGTCGTAGAGGCGGGCGGCGAGGGGGGCGTTCGGGAGAAGCTCGATGCTGCTCATCGCGCCATTGCCACCTATTGCTTCGAAGGTGAGGTTGAACGCTGGGGCGTCGTCGGGGAGGGTGCGGGCGGTGCCGGTGGCATCGGACCAGACGATGGTCAGGAGGCCGTCAGGGGTGCGGGTTAGGCCGAAATCAGCGTCTAGGGCGCCGTCGGTGGCTTGCGTGAGGCGCAGGATGGCGGGGTTCCATGCTACGGTCAGCTGCAAGGCGCCGATGTTGCGGAACGCGCCCACGCGCACCGGTACCACTACGCGGGCGCCGGGCGCCACGGTGTGCTCGGCCACTGATAGGCGCGGGCTGTTCGCTGTCGGGGTGCCTACGGCGAGGGGACGGGCGATGGCGGGGTTCCACGAATCGTTCACATCGCCGAGCTTCACGGCCCTGAAGTTTTGGGCCGAAGCCGCCGCCACGCTCGCGTAGCTGATGGCGGTATCTACGGGCCACGGCGCGTTCTGATTCGCGAACGTCTGACTGCCGCGCACGAACTGCCACGTCCGGCCCTTCGGGAACGTCGCGCGGTTGCCGAGAATCAGGTCGCGCACATAGGTCACGTCGGCCACGGTAATCGTCGAGGACTTATCGACGTCCGCCGCCACCGCTTTGTAGGCGCTCCCGAGCAGCGTGGCGCCCAGAATATGCCGCTGAATGAGGGCGATATCGGCCACCGTCACGCCGTTCGTCGGGAGCGTATCGGTCACGCGCTGCGGGGCGATGTAGTACGCCCCGGTGCCCACGACGCTCAGCGTAAAGTTGCCCGTGGCGGGCACTGCGGCGGTCAGGCCGCGCGCGGCGCCCGGTCCCACGCCTTTCACCAAGGCAGCCACCGGCAAGCCCGTGGCGGTCGTGAGCGTACCGGATACGCTGACCCCGGCGGCTGTCGTGACCGAGCCGGACGTCGGCGTGAGCGCCACCGCGATGAGGTCGCTCCGCACGGCTTCACCCGCAATCGGGGTGGTGGGGAACGAGATGCTCGATGAGGCACCGCCTACTGCGGCGGCGTTCACCAGAAACCGGACGGCTACTATCTGCGCATTCGCGGCCACGGTGGTGGCAGTGTTGTTGGCGGCATTCCACGCCAAGGTCAGCTTCCCGGCAGCGGCTTGACTGGTGCCGAAGTTGGCGGCGGTCAAGCCGGTCAGGCCGAAGGTTTCGACCTGCACGAACGTCAGCAGGGCGGGGTTGAACGCGATGGTCGCCTGCAAACCCACCATCGAGGTGAAGTTCGTCAGCCGAATCGGCACGAGCACCTGCGCGCCGGGCAGCGCATTCGCGATGGCATCGGCACTGATGATGACCGCCGTCGTGACGGTAAAGGCCGTTGCCGAGGTGGCGGTGCCGCCGCCCGCTGTCGTCACTTTCACCGTGCCGGTGGTGGCGCCCACGGGCACCGTCGCGCTGATGCTCGTCGCCGAGTTCACGGTGTAGGTAATGGCGTTGGTGGTGTTGAACTGCACCGCCGTCACGCTCACGAAGTTGGTCCCCGTGATGGTCACGACCGTACCCACTGGCCCGCTGGCGGGGCTGAAGGCGGTAATCGTCGGGGCGGGGGTGGTGACGGTGAAGCTCGCGGCGGAAGTACCCGTTCCGCCCGGCGTCACCACGCTGAGGACGCCGGTGGTGGCGCCCGTCGGCACGGTGGCACTGATGCTGTTGGCCGAAATCACCGTAAACGTCACGGCCGCCGTGCCGTTGAACCGCACGCTGGTGGCGCCGGTGAAGTTGGTGCCCGCGATGCTCACCACCGCGCCCACCGCCCCACTAGCCGGACTGAACGAGGTAATCGTGGGGGCCGCGACCACCGTGAAATTCGTCGCCGACGTGCCCGTTCCGCCCGCCGAAATCACTTTAATCGTGCCCGTAGTGGCGCCCACAGGCACCGTCGCGGTGATGCTCGTCGCCGAGTTTACGGTGTAAGTGATGGCGTTCGTGGCGTTGAACCGGACGCTGGTGGCGCCGGTGAAATTGGTCCCGACGATGCTCACCACCGTGCCGATGCCGCCCGAAGCGGGGGTGAAGCTGGTGATGGTCGGGACGGGAACGACGGTGAACGCGATGGCCGAAACCGCCACGCCGCCGGTGGTGGTGACGGTAATCAGCCCGGTAGTGGCGCCCGTCGGCACGGTGGCCGTGACGGTGGTGGCGTTCACGCCAGTGAAAGTCACGGCGTTGGTGGCGTTGAATTTCACGCCCGTCACGCCGCTCAAGTTGGTGCCGGTGATGGTAACGACCGTCCCGACCGGCCCGCTCGTGGGGGTAAAGCTGGTGATGGTCGGTACGGGCAAAAGCTTCGCGAGTGCCAGATTCGAGCGGAACTGCGTGCCGATAGCAGCCGTCAGAAACTGACCACCGAACAGGACGGTATCCGCCGACATCGTCAGCGAAAACACGCTGCCGTTGAGCTGCGGCGAGAACACGAACGCGCCCGTGCTGGCCGTGACGGCCGCCGCGTACGTCCGGTTCGCCACCGCCCCGACCTGCGTAAAGTCGCCGCCGAAGACCACGTTCGTCGCGTCCGCTACGATGGTCGACACTGTGGAGTTGGCGTTCGGGTTCCACGTCGTGGCCGCGCCCGTGGCGGTGCTCACCGCGCCGATGTTGTTCCGAACCTGCGCGCCCACGTTGCTGAAGCTGCCGCCGACGTAAAGCGTCGTCCCGTTGAGGGCCAGCGCGTTCACGCTGCCGTTCGGGGCGGGGTTGAAGGTCGAGAGGGCGCCGGTCGTCTTATTGACCGCCGCCAGATTGGTCCGCGCCGTCCCGCCGACGGTCGTGAAGCTGCCGCCCAAATACACTGCTCCGGCCGCTACGCCGTCGGCCACGACGGCAACTACGTTATTAGAGAAGTTGGGGTCCCAAGCGCTCAGGGCGTTGCCCGCCGCCAGCGCCCACGCGGCCGCGCGGTTGCGGGTGGAAGCGCCGCCCGCCACCGTGGTAAAGGCGCCGCCCGCGAACAGGTTGCCCGATACGGCATCGGCCGCGAGAGCGTACACGGCGTTGTTCGGCGTCGGGTTCCAGGCCGTCAGCAGTCCGGAGGTTCTATCGACCCCCGCCAGATACGGGCGCGGCGTGCCGCCGTTGACGGTCGTGAATGTCCCGCCCATATAAAGCGTGGTGCCGTTGACGGCGAGCGCCCGCACGGCGCCGTTGGGGTTAGGGTCGAAGGTGGCGGTGACGATGTTCGTCTTCACGCTGTACGAGAAGACGTTGTTGCGGAGGACGATTTTCGAGAAGTCGAACGACCCGCCGAGCAGCACGTTGGTGCCGGTCACGCAGATGGCGTACACGGTGCTGTTGAGGTTCGGCGCCCACGTGGTAATCGCGGTGCCGGTAGCGGTGTTGAACGCCGCCGCCCGCAGGCGCGGCGTGGTGGTATTGACAGTCGTGAACCCGCCGCCGGCGTAGAGCGTCGTGCCGGTCAGCCCGAGCGCGTACACCGTGCTGCTGCACGCCGGATTGAAGGTGGTGACCACGCCCGTCGACTTCGACATCGCCGCCAGATACGGGCGCGGCGTGCCGCTGTTGATCGTGGTGAACGAGCCGCCCACGTACAGCGTCGAGCCGCTCAGCAGGAGCGAGAAAACCGTCGAGTTCGGGTTCGGGGTGAACGTGGTGGTGATCTGGTCGGTGGCACCGATGAGGGTCAGCCGCGGAATCGCCTGCGCTTTCAGGTACTCGAACGACGCACTGCCGAGCAGGACGCTCGTGCCGCTCACACCCACGAAAGTGGCCGCCGCGTTCGGCGACGGATTCCACACAGTGGCGGTGCCGGTGGTGGTGCTGAACGCCGCTACCCGGTTGCGCGCCGTCGAGGTATTGACGAGCGTGAAGTTGCCCGCCGCAAACAGCGTAGCGCCGCTGATCGCGAGCGAGTACACCACCGCATTCGGCGCGGGATTCCACGTATTGGCAAGGCCGGTGGCTTTATCGAGGGCCGCCAGAAACGTGCGCGGCGTGCCGCCATTGACCGTACTGAACTGCCCGCCAATGAACAGCGTGGTGCCACTCAGACCCATACTGTACACGGTGCTGTTCGGCTGCGCGCTGAACGCGGCATCGAGCTGCGCGGTGGCGTTATCGATTCGGAACAGATTAGTCCGGGCGAGATTCTTCAGGTAATTGAAGCCGCCGCCGAGCAGGATGGTGGTGCCCGAAACGGCCACGCTATTTCCGTCGGTATCGAGGCGCGGATCCCACGTCGTGACGAGGGCGCCGGAGGTGGCGTCCACCGCCGCCGCCCGCGCCCGCGCCGTCCCGCCAACCGTCGTGAACGACCCCGTCAGGTACACGCTCGTGCCGCTCACGGTCAGGGAATTGACGGTGTTATTGACGTTTGGGTCGAAGGAAGCGACCAGCGCGCCGGTCGTTTTGTTCACCGCTCCCGCGCGGTTGCGCGCCGTGGCGGCAAGGGTCGTGAACGACCCGCCGACGTAGAGCGTGGTGCCGCTGAGCGCGAGCGTATTCACCGTGGTGTTGGCGTTGGCGGCGAAGGCCGTGGCGGTGCCGGTCGTGGTGCTGAGCGCCGCCAGATACGATTTCGCCGCTCCGCCGATGTTCGTAAACGACCCGCCCGCATACAGCGTCGTGCCGTCGAGGAGTAGGGTTTGAATGGCGCCGTCGGCGTTCGGGTTGAACGCCGCGACCGCCACGCCGGTGGTCTTGTTGAGCGCCGCAATCCGGTTGCGCGTCTGCCCGCCGATGGTCGTGAACTGCCCGCCGACGTAGAGCGCCGACGCGTCGCCGGTGAGGGCGTACACGGTGCTGTTGGCGGTGGCGTTGAAGGTGCTGGTTCCTACAATCTGCCCATCGGTGGCGCTCACGGCAGCCACATATGCCCGCACTGCCCCACCAAGCTGACTGAATTGCCCGCCGACGTAGAGCGTCGCACCGTCGCGCCAGAGGGCGTAAACGGCGCTGTTCGGGTTCGGCAGGAAAACGGCGTCTACGCTGTTGTCAGCGAGAATATGGACCAAGTTCGAGCGCGTCACGGTGCCCACTTTATTGAACTGACCGCCCACGTACCACCCGCCGGAACCGTCGGGGAGGGTCACGTACACCGTCCCCGTGATGATCGGCCACGCCGACGTCGGTTGGTCCGACGTGGTGCTGAGCCGCGCCGAGCCGCCCGTGTAGTAGCCGCCGCTCTGGAACGAGCCGCCCACGAACAGGCCCGTGGTGCCATCGGGGAGCAGCGTCGTCACCGACCCGTTCGCCGAAGGGTAATCGATTCGGGTGCCGGTGGTGGTGTTGAACGCCGCCAGATAAGCCGCCGGAGCGCCCCCGGCAAGCTGCGTGAAATCGCCGCCCATATACAGTGTGGTGCCGCTGATGGCCAAGGCATTGACAGTGGTATTTGGGGCAGGATCGAAGGTGCCCGCCGTGCCGCTTGTCTTGTCGAGGGCCGCCACACGGCTGCGCGACGCCCCGCCGATGGTCGTGAAAAAGCCGCTCACATACAGCGTGTTGCCGCTCAGGACCATACTGGTGATGGCGTTGTTGGGCGTGGGGAGGAAGGCGGGGTCGACGGAATAATCGCTCAGCAAATGCACGAGGTAGCTCTTCGAAAGGCTCCCGACTTTCGAGAACGAGCCGCCGACGTACCACCCGGTTCCGCCATCCGAAATCGCCACTTTCACTTCCCCATTAAACGCCGGAAACGCCGCGATGGGCTGGTCGGTGGTGGTGGTCACGAGGGCGCCGTAGCCGGTGTAATACCCCGCCACGCTATGCGCGCCGCCCACGAAAGTGGTGCTGGCATCGGTGAGGAGCGAGTTGACGCTGCCGTTGGCGGCCGGGTAGGCCACGCGGCTGCCGGTAGCCGTATCCCACGCGGCGAGGTACGGCATCGGCACGCCCCCGGCGACGGTCGTAAAGTCGCCCCCGGCGATGAGCTTCGTGCCGGTAATCGTGAGCGCATTGACGCTGCCGTTGAGGTCAGGGTTGAACGGCTGGAGCGCCCCCGTGGTGGCATTCACCGCGCCGAGGTAGCGCCGCGACACGCCCGTCAGGAGCGTGAACGAGCCGCCCACGTACAGCACCGCCCCGCTCAGCACCAGCGCATTCACCTGCCCGTTCGGCGCCGGATTGAACGCCGCATCGACGCTGAAATCGGCCAGCACGTGCGCGAGGTTGGCGCGGGTCGTGGCCCCGACTTTCGAGAACGCGCCGCCGATGTACCACCCGTTCGCGCCGTCGGCAATCGCCACCTGCACGGTGCCTTCCACGAGGGGGAAGCTCGCGGTGGGGAGGTCGGTGGTGGTGGTCACGAGGTTGGCGCCGCCCGTGCGGTAGCCCACAGTGGTAAACTGCCCGCCCACGTACTGCGCCGACCCGCTACGGGTGGTCGAGTACACGGGGCCGTTGGTCTGTAGACCCGGCGGCAGCAGGGCCTGTCCGTTGACTAGCCCAATGGCGCCGATAGTGGCAGCCATCGCTAGCAACGTCCGGCAGAGCCAGAGCTGAGAAATGCGCATAGCAAGTGATGTGATGAGGGGGAATCGCTGGCCGCTACCGGCACGCGCAAGGCGTGCGTCGGCGGTTTTGCAAAGCTACCGGCACCCAAAAACGAGCTATATCACATATCCGGGGGATTCGGGCCGACTAATTTCCGCCCCCCTGATGTCCGCCCGGCAAGTGCGGCCCAATCGCCCGCCCGAGCGCTTCCGCCGTCTGGGCGCCGCTCTGCCGCCACACCGGCTGCCCATTCCGGAACAGGATGAGCGTCGGGATGCTCTGCACCTTAAACTGCGCCGCCGCCGCCGGATTCTTATCTACATCCACCTTCACCACCCGCAGCCGCCCCGTGTGCGCCCGCGCCACCTGTTGCAGCGCCGGGGCCATCGCGTGGCACGGCCCGCACCAATCAGCAAAAAAATCCACGAGGACCGGGAGGCGGTCAGTGGGGTTGATCAGGGTTTTGAAGGAGGTGCGGGACATGGGAGTGGGGGTGAGGAGTAAGGCAATAGATTTTACGTGGGGTAGGGGAGAATGGGTTAGCCGAGATAAAAGCCAAAGCGTGCCTACCGCCCGCCCCCTACCGCTCCACCACCACCGCCCACTGGCTCCCGCCCGCCACCTTCCGGAGCTGAATCTGGGTTTTAATCCGCTCCTTGAGCGCCGCTACGTGCGAGATGACGCCCACCATCCGGCCGGATTGCTGCACGATTTCGAGGGCGGAGATGGCGGTATCGAGGGTTTCGGGGTCGAGGGTGCCGAAGCCTTCGTCGATGAAGAGCGACTCAATCTGGACGCGGTACCCGGCGAGGTCGGATAGGCCGAGGGCGAGGGCGAGGCTCACGAGGAACGTCTCGCCACCCGACAGCGACTCCACGGCGCGCTGCGTCCCGGCGTTGTCGGCGTCGAGAATCCAGAGGCCTAGCTCGTCGTCGTCGGTTTTCGGGAGCAGCTCGTAGCGCGGGGCGAGGCGGAAAAGGTGGCGGTTCGCTTCCCGCACCAAGTGCGCGAGCGTCAGGCTCTGCGCGAACTTGCTGAACCGCGGCGCCCGTGGGTCCGACCCGCCAATGAGCTTGTTCAGCTCCTGCCAACGAGCGGTTTCCTGCTGCTGCTGTTCGAGCAGCCGGATGTTTTCCGCCGAGGCCGTCGCGGCTTGCGCGTGCTGCAAGCGCTTGCCGTCGCGCTCGCCTTTGGCAATCAGGAGCTGGTTGCGGGCCTCGGTCAATTCCGCCAATTCCAACTGCGCGGCTTCCTGATTCGGGTGCGCGGGCGGACGGTTGCGGTGGTCTTGCTGGGCAGTCTGCGCGAGCTTCAACGCCTTTTGGGCGGCCTCGCAGCGGTCGTCGAGGGCGCGGAGGTCTTCGCGCTGGGCGTGGAGGCGGGCCGTATCACGGATGAGCCACGTCGTGAGGTCGGCATCATCGGGGATGTGGTGGGTGGTGCGGTGCGTGTGCCAGGCATCGCAGCAGCGGTCGCGACGGGCGGTGGCGTCGGTGAGGTGCTGCTCGGCGTGCTGCACCGCAATCAGGTGGTCGGCGTGGGCTTTGGTGGCAGCGGCGAGGGTTTCGCGGGCCAGCTCCAGAGCGGTGAGGGCGGCGGCTTCGGCGGTCTGCAAGCGCAGCAGCTCGGCGGCGGGCTGCACGTCGGCGGGGCAGAGCGCGAGACGCTGGGCCAGCAAGGCGGCGGCCGATTCGGTGCGCTCACCATACAATTTCTGCTCATCCGCGAGCTTGCGCCGGGCGGCTTCCACGGCCTTTTCCAGCTCCTGCACGCCCTGCGCCGCCAGCTTGCCATTGGCGAGGGCGGTCGCCTGATTTCGTTCTTCCGCCTGATACAGCTCGCCCTGCTTTCGGAGAGCTTCCAGATCGGCCGCCACTTTGGTCTCGACGAACGGCTGTTTTACCTGCCCGAAAAACGCCGTCAGGGTGGCCACTTCGGCGGCGCGCTGCTCGGTGGCGACTTGCCGCGCCGCCTGCCGCTCCGTGAGCTGCTGCCGCAGGGTTTGGACCTGCGTCAGCCAGCTTTGGGCGGTGCCGCTCAGCTCGGCAAGGCGCGCGGTGGCGGCTTGGCGGGCGGTGTCGGCGGCTTTCAAGCGCTGCTGAAAAGCGGCGGTGGCGGTCGGGAGGGCGGCTTCGTCGGCGGCCGTCAGTTGCGGGGCTTTCGCGGCGCCCGCCGGAAGGGGCCGGTCGGTGGGCCAGTGCGCGCGGGCCTGTGCGAAGGCGGTGCGCAGGTCGGTGGTGCGCCCGCGCAGGCGCTCGGTGGCGGCCAAATGGTGGTCGAGCGCCTTGCGCGACGCGGCGACTTCGGCATCCGAAGTCGTCAGCACATCGGCGGGCCGGTGGTGCTTGCTCCCGCACAACGCGCACGGCTCGCCCCCGACGAGCGTATCGCGGTACGCGGGCAGCACGTGCAGCGCTTCCAGCCGCCGATGATGCCGCTGAAGCTGGTCGAGGGTACTGGTCGCGGCTTCCTCTTCCTCTTTGAGCCATTGCCCGTGCCCAATCAGCCGACTCAAAAACGCGTCGAACTCGGCCAAACAAGCCGTTTCGGCGAGCGCGGTGTCCTGCTGCTCGCGCTTCCGACGGGCTTGCTGCGTTTGGTTGTCGGCCAAATCGGTTTCGAGCTGCGCGATGGCGGCCGTATCAACCCGGTCGGCCTGCGCGAGGGTGCCGATTTGCTGCGCCGCCAGCTCGGCGCGCTGCCACGCCGCACGGGGCGCCGCGAGGGCATCGGCCGTCAGGGCAGCGCCCGCCGGATGCTCCGCGAGCCATTGCTGCGCCTTTTTATACGCCAGCCGCGTTTGGTCGAGCTGATCTTGCTGACGGCTGAGCAGGGTTTGCTGATCGCTCAGGGCTTGTTCCGCGTCCTTCACGCGCAGCGCCTGCTCGTCGGCCTGTTTCAGCGCCGTTTCGTGCTGACTATCGAGTAGCTCGGCGCGGCGCAGCGGCACGGCGCGGGTGGCGTGGGTTTGCTGAGCGGCTTTCCACGCGATTTCGGCGGCGGTCACGCCCGGCTCGGCCGCGCGGATGGCGGCTTGCAACGGCGTGGTTTTGCCGTGGAGCGTGGTGTGGCTGCCGGTCAGGTCGTCGACTTCGCGCACCGCGCGGCGCCATTCGTCCCACGCCTCGCGGCACGGCTCGGCTTGGTGGTGCCGGGCGAGGGCGGCGCGCAGAGCGGCCACGTCGGGGGTGGCGACGGCGGCGTCGCTTTCCGCGCACTCACGCACAGCGTTTTCGACTTCGCGCAGCCATTTACCGTCAGCTTCAAACCAGCTCAGCACCGCCTGAACGTCGGTCAGCTTTTGATTCAAGCGGGCCAGCTCAAGGGCGGCGGCGGTTTCCTGCGCATCCAGCTCGGCTTGCGCTTCCTCGGTCAGCAGCAGGCCCGCGTGCAGGGTAGCGCGCTCGGCGGCGGTTTCAAGGGCTTTATCGGCGAGCTGACTGCGTTGGTGCGCGGCCCGCCCGATTTCGGCGAACCGGAGCGTGTTCGTGAGCTTCTGCAATAGCTCGGCGCGGGCGCCTTTCTTGGCTTTCAGAAACTGCGCGAACGCGCCCTGCGGCAGCAGAACCGACCGCACGAACTGCCCGAAATCCAAGTGCGTAAGCCGGGCTACTTCCTTCGGAACATCCGTCGTGCGGGTCTTGTATGGCGATTCTGCCGTGCCATCGGCCGCCACCCGCGAGAGCCACATCTCGGCCGCTTGCAGCTTGCCGTCGGCTTTCTGCCGCGCCCGGTTGCACGCCCATTTCGAGTGATACGTCTGGCCTTCGACCCGAAATATCACTTCCACCTCGCACCGCCCCGTGCCGAGCGTCATCAGTTGCGCCCGCACTTCCTCGTCTTTCAGCCCGCTGGCATCGTCTTCAAACCGATACACTTTGCCGTAAAGCGCAAGCGTAATGGCGTCGAGGAGCGTGGTTTTGCCCGTGCCGGTCGGGCCGGTAATCGCGAACAGCCCGGCTGCAGCAAGCGGGCCGTTATCGAAGCGAATTTCGGGCTGCTCGCCACGTAGCGAGTTCAGATTGGTACAGCGGAGCGAAAGAATACGCATAGAAAAAGTGGGTGGCGAACAGGGGAGAGAGGAGGAGAGGAGAAGGAAATTTGGGGCCGAATCAGGGTCGAATCAAGATAGAATCAAGGTCGAATCAAGGTCGAATCAAGGTAGAATCAGGACGCCAACCGCTGCTGCTCCCATTCGAGCAGCTCGCGGAAGGTGCGTTGAAGGTTGGCGCTGATGTCGGGGGCGAGGCTTTTCTGTTTCAATAGCTCATCGAACACTTCCTGCTCGGTCAGCTCGCGCAGGTGACGGCCTTGCGCGGCGGCTTCCGTCAGACTGGCGGCGCGGGCCGTTGTGGGCGGCACGATACGCAGCACGCGTAAATCGGCGGCGCGGTCGGTTTCGGCCGTCCGAATAGCGATAGTGCCCGCCAGCGGCGTTTGGCCGTCCCAGTCGGTCACTTCCAGTCCGAACCAAGCGGGCAGCTCGCCGTCCACGGCCACGAATTCCTGCAACCGCTGCGTCAGCTCCTGCGGCGTGCCGCACTCTCGAATCAGGCGCCGAACCGGCGTCAGCAACCGCTCCTCAATGACCGGCTTGCCTGCCCCCGCGCCGAACGTGAGCAGCACCACCCGCCGTGCCCGGTCCACCTCATCGAATGCGAGCGCGATGGGCGAGCCGGAGTACCGGATATGCTCCTGACCGCCGACCGTCTGCGGCTTGTGAATGTGGCCTAACGCGACGTAATCGAAGATTTCGGGGAAGCAATCAGCGGAAATCTGACCGAGGTTTCCAATCTGAATATCGCGCATCCCCTCGGTGCGCGCCAGTCCCGCCGCGAACAGGTGGCCGGTCGCGAGAATCGGCAATCCGGCGGCGCGGTGCGCGGCCACGCGCTCGCCGAGGTCGGCGTAATGGCGGGCGATGCCGGTGCGAATCTGCGCCGCAATCTCCTCGCCGGTTTTCCCTACGATGCTCAGCCCCAGATGCCGCTCGCGCAGGTACGGCACCGCCGCGACCACCAGCGCGGGCTGCCCGTCGGGGCGGGTCAGCACCACTATTTGGTCGGCGGGGTCGTCGGGGACGTCGGCTACCACCGTCACGCCCAGATGCCGCAGCACGAGCTGCGGCGCCTGCAACGTAGCGGGCGAGTCGTGATTCCCGCCCACCACCACCACGTGGCGGCACGGCGTCTCGCGGAGCGCCGCCAGAAACGAGTAATACAAATCGAGCGCGGCATTCGAAGGCGAACCCGTATCGAACACATCGCCCGCCACAATCAGCGTCTCCACTGATTCGGTCTGAATCAGCGGCAAAAGCTGCTCGAACAGAAAATGCCGGTGCTCCGCCGTGCGCTCTTCCTGCTGAAACCGCTGCCCCAAATGCCAATCCGCCGTATGCAAAACCTTCATAGCTCAGCTCAGTAACCTCAGAAGTCTCAGTAGTAAAAAATCCTCCCCGCACCTCTGCGGAAACCTCCCCGCCCTCTGCGAGAACCCGCCCTAAGCCACGCCTTGCAGCACCGGGAACGTCGTCACGGCGTCGCTCAAGTCTTCCACGGGCGTGCCGGGGTAAGCGGCGCTGATGATGCTCGCGCCCGCCGCCGAGCGGTAGCCGCCCGCGCAATGCACCAGAATCGGGCGGTCGGCGGGAATCTCGCTCAGCCGTTCGCGGAGCTGATGCAGCGGGATTTCAATGGCGCCGGGGAAGAGCTTCTGCGCGAACTCGCTCTCGTTCCGCACATCCACCACGGTGTAGCCCGACGAATCAGCCCGCACCGCCTCAGCGTCGGCGAGGGTGCCGGTGGCGGTCAGGTGTGCCGCTGGGGGCGTCGTGAGCACACCCTTTACGTGCTGCTCGTAGCCGATTTTGGCCGCTTTGCGCAGCAGCGTATCGAGGGCGGTTTCGTCGTCAGCAAGCAGGTAATACGCTTCTGTGGGCGCCACCACCGAGCCTAGCCACGTCTCGAACTTGCCGCCATCGGGCAGGTTGATGGCTCCCGGCAGATGCCCGGCGCGGAACGCCGTCGCGGGGCGCGCATCCACCACCAAAACGCCCGGCGCTAACGCCGCGTCCGGTGCCAAGCGCGGGACGGCCGCCAGCGCGGTTTCCAGCGCCGGAGCGCCCGTTTTGTTCAGATTGACCGACGCGGGGAAGTACTTCGGCACAAACGGCTGGTCAGCGAGTAAATCCGCCACGAACGCGGCGCGCTCGCGCAATTGCAGCGCCGCATTGTGCGCCGCCTCATTCCCAATAGTGCTTTCCAGCTCGTTGCTGACCGCTTTTCCGCAGAGCGAGCCGGGGCCGTGCGCGGGCAGCACGCGCGTGGCGGCCGGGAGCGGCAGCAGCTTTCCGCGCAACGATTCGAAGAGCTGTTCCGCCAGAATATCACGTGCCGGGCGCCCCGTAGCGGCATCCGTCGCGGGAAGGTCTTCGCGCAGATCGGGCCGCCCGGTGGCGCCCACGAACAGCGTATCGCCGGTGAAAACCGCTTCCGGCTGGCCGTGCTCATCATAGAGCACCACGCAGATAGAATCAGGCGAGTGACCGGGCGTATCAAGCGCGCGCAACCGCACGCTGCCGACGGCGATAACTGCCCCGCCTTCGGCGAATGGCTGGTGCGGATAAGCCGCGCCCACCTTCGGCGAAACGTACACCGGGGCGCCAGTGGTGGCGCTGATCTCGGCGTGCGACGAGACGAAATCGGCGTGCGGGTGCGTCTCGATGACGGCCGTGATGCGGGCTTGCTGCGCCGTGGCGTAGTCGTAGTAGGGTTGAGGGTCGCGGGCGGGGTCGATGAGGGCCATTTCGCCATCTGAAACGACGGCGTAAGAAGCGTGGGCGAGGCCCTTGTCGTAAAAGCGTTCGATGTGATGCATCGGCAGAGAAAACAGCAGAGAAAACGGCGGTAAAAAAGCGCTGAAGCGCCGGGCTGAGTGCTTAAATCGGCCCGGCACAAAAGTACGGCTCAGGTTTTCGGCGCTGCCTCGTAGCAACCTTCTGCCGCTCCCAGCCGTCTGCCCAGAGGGCAGGCCGTACTTTTGGCGTGCCCCAGCTCGTGGGCGGCTTACAACGCGCCCGGGCCGAGGTTTTTCACCCATAGTCACTTTTTTCGTTCAATCAACTGATGAACAACCGTTTACTTTTGACAGCTACCCTGGCCACGCTACTGGTCAGCCCCGCTACCTCGATGGCACAGGTCTGGACACCTTCCAACTTGGGCGCCAGCACCGAATCACTCGGTGTAAACGATATGGATATGCCGTCGCGCGATGTCGTGTGGGGGGTCAGCTACGACGGCTCGGCCGCTCGCGCCGTTGTGCAGGATATGTTCGTTTCGACTGATAACGGCGCTACCTGGCTCACCAACACCATCACCACGGCCAACTCAGCGGATAAAACCCTGACGAACGTGTCGGCCATCGATGGCTCCACGGCTTACATCGGTGGGTTCGATGCCACGAACGGCGGCGGCGTACTGTTCAAGACCACCGACGGCGGCAACAGCTTCACCGAAGCGACGATCCCGACGATGACTTACCTCAATATCGTCCATTTCTTCGACGCTAACAACGGCCTCCTCATCGGCGACCCTACCGGCACGGGCACGTACTGGGAAGTCTTCCGGACCCTCGACGCCGGTGCTACCTGGACGCGGGTGCCGCAAGCCAACATCCCCGCCGCCAACCGCGGTGACTATGGCTTCACGAATCAGTATTCGGTCATTGGTGATAACGTCTGGTTTACGTCGAACCTCGGTTCCATCTACCATTCCACCGACCGCGGCGCGACGTGGATGAAGCACGCCACGGGCTTCACCGGCAACACCACCACCGCTGCTATCGGTGAGATCGAGTTCAGCAGTGCCACCAACGGCATCCTCGTGAACCCGGCCGGTCTGATGCGCCGCACCACCGACGGGGGCATGACGTTCCAGCTCATCGCCACCCCAACCGGCTCGGTATTCAACGACAATCTCGCCCGTATCCCCGGCCTAGCCGACACCTACGTGGGCGTAAGCGCTGACCCGACGACCGGTACCGGCTCGGCCGTGACCTACGACGGTGGCCAGACGTGGGCGCTCCTCGATTCGGGGGTGGCGCAGTACACCGACGTCATTTTCTTCGATAACCAGCGCGGCTGGACCGGCGGCTTCACGCAGCCGGGCGGCGTGGGCGGGATGTTCGAGTACGCGAGCACGCCGCTCGCCACCCGTTCCGATCTCGTTCGCGATGCCGCTTCGGCCTACCCGAACCCAACCACCGGCCTCCTGCACCTCGTCGGTGCCGACCCGCGTGAGACGGTGACCGTGTACGACCTCAACGGCCGCGTGCTGCGTCGCCAGCCAGTCGGCACCACCACGAGCATCGACCTCAGCGACCTCCGCGCCGGTCTCTACCAAGTGGTCCTGACGGGCAACCGCACCGCCCGCACCACGCGCGTAGCTCTGACGAAATAAACCGGCGCTTCTGAGTCAGGCGGAAAAGCCCGATTCAGATCCTGACCAAACCGAAAAAGCCCCCGGAAGCATTGCTTCCGGGGGCTTTTTTCAGTTGTGAGCTACGCGAGGGCAGGAGTGGGGCTACTGCTTGTTGCGTCCTTGGCGGCGCTCCTTCATTTTGCCTTTTTGCTCCGCCCGCTTCGTCTCGTAGAGACTGTATTGGTCGGCGGAGATGGTGCTTTTCAGCTTAGCGTCGTAATCGGCGCGGATGGCTTGCATCTTGGCGCGACGGTCGGCTTTCTGAGCTTTATCGGCGGGCGTGGGGTTGTCGGCGCGCAGGGCGGTCAGGTCCGTCACGAGCTTGTTGTTCAGCTCACCGACGCGGGTTTGCTGGTCGGGGGTGAGGGTCAGCTCGCGGGTCATGCGCTGGGTCATGGCGGCGGCTTTTTCTTCCGGCGCTTTGTGCGGCCGACGCGCTTCGGTTTGGGCGAGAGCAGTTGAGGTGGTCAGCAGCGCACAGGCTACCCACAGCACGAGGGATTTCAAATTCATGATCTTGAAAGAGATAGAGAGGAACAGCGACAGCGCCTCACCGTGAGCCGCTACACTCCCTCAGATGGCAGGCGGGAAGCGCGGTTTAACGGCGGCCAAGAAAAAAATCTCGTATAAAGTGACACAAAATTTTACGAAGCTCGTAAACGGCGCGGGATGCTATGACAAGTCCTCTCACTAGCTTATGATGACTTCCGCAGAGAAAAATTTCACTTACGACGATTACTTGGCGACCCTCCCCGATGACCGTCGCCAATCCGTGGCGCAGGTTTGGCAGGTCGTCCGCGACCATATCCCGGCGGGTTACGTTGAGCAGGTAGGGCCGAAATTCCTGCAGTTTGCGGCCGGAGAAGAAGGCTATGTGGCGCTGGCGAATCAGAAGAACTACGTTTCCCTGTACTTGCTACCGGTTTACGTCGATCCGTCGCTCAAGCAGAAGCTCGATGGCATCGATAAGAAGTTGAAAGTCGGCAAGAGCTGCGTCAACTTCAACCGCGCCGATGATTTGCCGCTTGATATAATCGGTGAAATAGTGAGCACTTTCTCGCCGACCGAGTTCTGCGAGCGCCTGAGCCGTAACCGCACCTCGCATCGGCAGTAACCTGCTTTAAGTTTCTTTCGCTATCCGGCCCCCGCGCTTCCCTCTGAAGCCTTGAGCCTACCGACAGCCCGCCCCGAACCGTCCGCCGACGGTTTGCGGCGGGCTGTCGGGTTTTGCGCGTTAACCTCGCAGCGGCAGGGGCAGAGCGACGCCTTCCCAAGACCATCGCCGAAGAGTATCTTTCGCCGGGCTTGTAAGTGCGCTGACGGCAGACCGCAGCGGCTACCGGCGTCACTTTCTGTTCCTCAAGCTGGTCTTCTTCTCTGATGAAAGAGGAATTTCTGTACTACCTCTGGCAGCAGCAGGCATTCGATAGAATCGGCCTGCGCACCACGGCCGATGAGCCGCTGACCGTCATCGTGCCGGGCATGCGCAATGCCGACGCTGGGCCGGATTTCGCCGCCGCCCGTATCCGGATAGGAGAGGTCGAGTGGTCGGGGAGCGTCGAGATGCACGTGCGCGCCTCCGACTGGGACCGTCACGGCCACCGCACCGACGGCGCCTACGACCAAGTCATTCTGCACATCGTCTGGGACGCCGACGCCGATATCCGTCGGCGCGATGGCACGCTCATTCCCACGCTCGCCCTGCGCGGGCGCGTCGCTGGGGGCGTGATGATGCGCTATCAGCAGCTTCTGACGGCCGAAACCCCGATTCCGTGCGCCGGGCAAGTGGGCGCTGTGCCGGGCATCATCCGCACCGTCATGCTCGAACGCGCCCTCCTCGAACGCTCCGAGCGCAAAGCCGACCGCGTGGCGGCGCTGCTCGTGCAAACCGGCACCGATTGGGAAGCCGCGACGTGGCACGCGCTACTGGCCGGTTTCGGCTTCAAAATCAACGACGACCCGATGCGTCGCCTTGGCCAAGCGCTGCCGTGGAGCATCGTGCGCCGCTACCGCACCCAGCCCGAAGAGCTGGAAGCGCTCCTGCTCGGGCAAGCGGGCCTGATTCCGGCTGATTCAGAGCCTACTGATTCGTACACTACCAATCTGCGTCAGCTCTGGCAGCACCTGCGCCATAAGCATCAGCTCGACCCCACCACCGCGCTGAAACCGGAAGATTGGAAGTTCGGCCGGATGCGGCCCGCCAACTTTCCGCCCGTGCGGCTGGCGCAAGTCGCGGCGGTTTTGGGGCGCCACGAACACCTGCTCGCCGGGCTGCGCGGCGCGGCGGATAGCCCACGCCGACTGGCCGAATTCTTCGCCGCGCCGGTCAGCGAGTATTGGCGGGCGCACTACCATTTCGGGAAGCCCGGCAAGCTCCCCGAAAAGCTCGGCGAAGCCAGTACGCACCGGCTCGTGATGAACGTGGCCGTGCCCGTGCTGATGGCCTACGCCCGTTACCACCACCGTTTTGGCGATGTGGAAGAAGCCCTCGCGCTCCTCGACCGCCTTCCCGCCGAGCACAACCGCGTGCTGGCGCCCTACGAGTCGCTCGGCTTCCGCAACCGCACCGCCGCCGATGCGCAGGGCTTGCTGGGCCTGCACCAGACCTACTGCACCCCGCGCGCTTGCCTGCAATGCGCCATCGGCGCGAACATCCTCAAACGCGCGCCCGCGCCGCCCCGCTGATGCCCGAATGGTTGGCCTGGACCATAAATCTGCCCTTGCTCGTGCTGGCGCTCTGGGCGTTTTGGCGCGCCGTGGGACGCCCCAACCTGCTGCGCTCCGGCTTCGGCGTGGTGCTGGCGGGGCGGTTGGTGGGCAGTGTGGCGCTGGGAATTTTCTACATCGACAAATTCACGGACGGCGAGCAGTCTGGCGGCGATACCTTCACGATGCACCGCTACAGCGCCCGGCTCACGGCGTGGGCGTATCAGGATTTCGACGCTTACCTGCACCACATCCGCACGGGAATCGAGTCGGCGCATTCCCCGGAGATGCTGTATTCGGCGTTCTCGAACTCCTATTTTTTGGTTCGAATCCTGAGTCTGCTGAATTTTCTGACCGCGAGTAATTACTGGATTGATGCGCTCTGGCTCTCCGTGGCGGCATTCATGGGCGCCTGGCTGCTGGCGCGGGAGCTGGGGAGATTGCTTCCGGCCGCGCGCGGCGGGATTTTGGTCGGCCTACTATGGCCCTCGGTCATCTTCTGGACGACGGGCCTGAGCAAAGATGCCGCGTTGCTGGCGTGCCTGGGCACCTTCGTGGCGGCGGTTTTGCGGCTCACTTATCCGGTACGCACTGCGGAGCTGCGCCGCTCGTGGGGACTGCTTGTGCCGCTGCTCATCATTAGCTGGCTCCTCTGGAAGATTAAGTTCTTCATCGCGGCCGTCGCTTTCGTAAGTTTCGGGGCGCTGGCGCTCGCCGAGCGGTTGCAAGGTCGGTGGCCGCGCATCCGTCCGTGGCAGCTTTTCCTTGGATTAGCCCTGCTGTTGGCGCCGCTGAGCCGCGTGTTCCACCGAGCGTTTCGGCCTGATTATCTGCGCACTCAGCTCCCCATCAATCAGGCTTACCTGAGCGCACACTCGGTGGGACAGCCGCAGCTGGTTTTGCCGCTGGAACCCTCGCTGTGGAGCTTTTTGCAGTATGCACC
The DNA here is from genome assembly GCA_031397815.1 of Hymenobacteraceae bacterium. Lineage (GTDB taxonomy): Bacteria > Bacteroidota > Bacteroidia > Cytophagales > Hymenobacteraceae > JANNMJ01. The sequence continues at coordinate 3,757 of JANNMJ010000235.1, read as the reverse complement.
GCTGGCCGCCGTGGGCGTATTCACCCGCCCGTGGGTGTGGGAAGGAAGCGGCTTGCTCTGGCGCGTGACCGGCCTCGAAAACGCGGTAATTCTGGGCCTGTTCGCGTGGGCCGTTGTGGGTTGGTGGCGCCGGGGCCGCCCGTGGGGATTGCCCTTGCTGGCCGGAGCCGTGCTGCTTTTCGTGGTGGTGGTGGCGGTGATGTTCGGCCTCTCGACGCCGAATCTGGGGACGCTGCACCGGTACCGGGCGGGGTTACTACCGTTCGTCTTTTTCCTGCTCGATTGGCTCCGCGTGGGTGCGGGCGCTCAGCCGGTTATTTTTCCATTGGATAACCTGCGTCGATCCAGTCGGCTTTCAGGTTATGCGCCAGATTCAGCAGGCGGGGCTGGGTGAAGCCCTCAGCTTTCAGGAGCCGGAAAGCGGGCCGGATGTTGGGACACGGCTCGAACGGACAGCACCCGCAATACACCACCACCGGCTGGTCTTTCGGCAAGCCGACCAAGGCGGCTTTCAGCTTCACCAAGCTCGCTTCTTCCTGTGCCGGACCAATCTTGCGGGCGCCTTTAATCGTGCCTGCCGGCCCCATATCGAAGATGGCCGGCGCCGGGCCTTTGCCGTTGAGCTGAGCCGCCAAGGCAGCCGGAGCGAGGAGCTCACTCGCCTGCCACGGCTCGCCGCTCGCCGAAGCGTCATCCGTCGGGAGCGCGGCGGTTGCCGTTGACGTATTTCCTGCTGCGCCCCCGCTGACGGTGGCGGTCTGTTCCGGCGTGCTCGTGCAGGCCCAAGCGCCCAAAAGCGCTGTCAGAAAGAGGAAGGAGCGAAACGGCGTGACCATAACTTATAAGGCGTAAGACGGGCGGAACATCGGCAAGTTACCGTCGGGAGGCGCGTCGTCCATTGAAACGCCGCCTTGCCCGTGCGGCCTTCCGGCCCGGCCGTACCTTTGCGGCCGTTATGGAAAACCCGGTCATGATTATCGGTGCCAAGGCTACCGGCACCCTCGCGCTCGACGCTTTTGCCTCTAACGACGTGGTGGTGTATTGCTTCCTCGACGATGACGCTGCGCTGCGTGGTCAGGAAGTGCTGACTGTGAGCGTCATGGGCGCTTCCGACGATGACCAGTTCCTCAAACTCCTCGGTAAGCAGTGCGAGGTTTTTGTGGCGACGGAAGACGTGGCATCGCGCCGCACCATCACGAAACTCCTGCGCGAGCGCTACAAAGTGGCGCCCGTGAACGCCATCCATCGCACGGCGGCAGTCTCAGAATACGCGTGGCTCGGGCACGGCAATTTTGTCGGGGCGGGCGCCATCGTCAGTCCCGGCGCGCACGTCAGCGACCATTGCTACCTCGGTGCCCGGTGCGTGATTGAGCCCGACGCGAAGCTCGAAGAATTCGTGCAGCTCGGCGCCGGAGCGCTCGTCGGAGCCGGGGCGGTGCTGGAAACGGGCGCGTTCATCGGCGCCGGCGCCGTGATTCCGGGCACTATTAAGGTCGGGAAGAATGCGCGGGTTGGGGCTGGGTCGGTGGTGGTCGCGGATGTTCCGGCGAATGCCACGGTGTTCGGGAACCCTGCAAAACAAGTTTAGTTAAGGCGCTAACTCGGGCTTTTTGCGCGCGACTGGTTTTCCGGTCAGCGGTGCGAAAACCGGCCATTCGTCATCAGCAATCAGAAAAATGCGCGTCCTGCTCTACTACTGCTATACGCCCATCGCCGACCCCGCCGCGTTCGCCGAGGCGCATCATCGGCTGTGCATCTCGCTGGAGCTGCGCGGCCGGATTATCATCGCCGAGGAAGGTCTGAACGGCACCGTTTCGGGCACGCCCGAAGCGTGTGATGCCTACATCGCCGCCGTCCACGCCGATGCGCGCTTTGCCGCCTGTGAGTTCAAGGCCGAAGACGTGCCCGCGCACACCTTCCGCAAGCTGCACGTGCGGGTGAAATCGGAGATTGTTCACGCTGGGCTGCCCGCCGTGAAGCCTTGGGACCGCACCGCGCCGTACGTAGAGCCGGAAGAATTCCGCGCTCTCAAAGACGCCGACGACGTAGTTCTCCTCGACGTGCGCTCGCGCTATGAGCACGAGGTCGGGCGCTTCAAAAATGCCCTCACGCTTCCCATCGAGAACTTCCGCGAGCTACCCGACCACGCCGACGAGCTGGCAGCTCTCCGCGAGCAGACGCGCGGCAAACGCCTCGTGACGTATTGCACCGGCGGCGTGAAATGCGAAAAAGCCAGCGCGTGGCTCATCAAGCAGGGTTTCGAGAACGTTTACCAGCTCCACGGCGGCATCATTAAGTACGGCCTCGAAACGGGCGGCGAAGACTTCGAAGGCAAATGCTACGTCTTCGATAACCGCTTGGCTATCGATGTCAATACCGTAAACCCGACCATCGTCGGCACGTGCCACGTCTGCGCCGAGCCGTCGGACCGGCTCATCAACTGCGCCAATTCGGCGTGCAACGCGCACCTCATCGTGTGCGAAAGCTGCGGCGATAAGCTCGAAGGCGCCTGCTCGGAAGAGTGCCGCACCGCCCCCGAAAAACGCCCCTACGACGGCACCGGCTTCTACCCAAAACAAACCCAGAACTACAATCCAGCGATGGCGCTGGCGCGTTACAAATGAGCAAATGAAGTCGCTTTTCGGTCTGAAAACCTGACTGAAAACCCCACTGCAAAGCTGATTTCATCGCCTCGTACTTCCTTCTAAAATGATTGCCGAATCCGAGCTCATCATCAATCCCGACGGTTCCATCTACCATTTGGCGTTGCGCCCGGATGAGCTGGCCGATACCATCATCACCGTCGGCGACCCTGATCGGGTGGAGCGCGTCAGTCGGCATTTCGACCGCGTAGACGTGCGCCGCCAGAAACGCGAGTTCGTGACGCACACCGGCGAGCTGAACGGCCGTCGCATCAGCGTCCTCTCCACCGGCATCGGGACCGATAACATCGACATCGTTTTCAACGAGCTGGATGCACTCGTCAACATCGACCTCACCACCCGCACCGTGCGCCCCGAGCATCGGGCACTGCGCGTGGTGCGCGTCGGCACGAGCGGGGCGCTGCAACCGGATTTGCCCGTCGGGACGCTCCTCGCCACGCGCCACGCCGTGGGCCTCGATACGCTGATGCAGTTTTATCCGCTGCTGATGACGGACCAAGAGAACGACCTCGTCGATGCCACGCAAGAGGCGCTGGCGCTCGGTTTCCGCCCATACTGCGCCGCCGGAGCCGAAAGCCTGCGGCAGCTACTCGTTGGCGGCAACGGCAACGCCACCATCGTGGAAGGCAACACCCTGACGTGCCCCGGCTTCTACGCGCCGCAAGGCCGGGCGCTCCGCCAACGCGGTCGCGACAGCGAGCTGGTGCGCCGCTTCATCGACTTCCGCAGCGGTGATTTCCGGTACACGAACTTCGAGATGGAAACCGCCGGACTCTACGCGCTCGGTCGCCTGCTCGGACACGAAGTCCTCAGCCTGAGCGCATTAGTCGCCAACCGCGCCACCGGCCATTTTCACCCCAACCCCGACGCCGCCGTCGATACGCTCATCGAGCGTTCGTTGGAAGCGTTGACGCAGTAGGGCACTGTAAGCGCAAAACCCTAGTCAGGCGTCCCCGTCAGGGGACACCGTTCGGTAGCCGGGGGCAGCGCCCCCGGTTTAGCGAAAAACATTTATTCAAGGCGTCCCCGTTAGGGGATACCGTTCGGTAATCGCTGATAGGAGGCGGTACCAAACGGTATCCCCTAACGGGGAC
>JANNMJ010000143.1:0-1752 GCA_031397815.1 Hymenobacteraceae bacterium | reverse complement strand
CTCTAAAGTTGGGGGCGGGGCTTTGTCCGCGCCCGCGCCGTGGGTTGTTCGTTCTCCTGGGCAGTATCCGCTTCGGGCGGGCACAATACCGGCCCCTACGGAGGTAACACGTTCGTTCTCATTGGCCGTAACCGCGTCGGGCGGGCACAAGACCCGCCCCTACGGAGTAAACATCAACCCGCTCAACTTATCCTCTGCCAACACATCATTCGCCACTTCCAATAAATCCTTCGCCGTAATCCGCCTAATCTGCCCAAAGACCTCTTCAATCGACTCCACCCGTCCCAAATCGAGGAGGGAGCGGCCGAGGAGCATCATCAGGCCGGAGGTGCTTTCTTCGGCCATCGCGAGCTGGCCCATTAGCTGCTCTTTGGCGCTGTGGAGCTGCGAGGTGGTGAGCGATACGTCGCGCATCTTTTTCAGCTCCTTTTTTACCAGTCCGAGGGTGCGTTGGAGCTGGCGCTTTTCGGTGCCGAAATAGATGCTGAGCTGCCCGGTGTCCTGAAAGCCCGTGTACGACGCGTCGATGGTGTAGACGAGGCCGTATTTCTCGCGCACCGCGAGGTTGAGGCGCGAGTTGGCGCCGGGGCCGCCGAGCACGTTCGTGAGGAGGAAGAGGGCCACGCGGCGCGGGTCGTGGAGGGCGTAGGCGGGGGCGCCGAGGACGCAGTGCGCCTGCTGAATCGGCTTTTCTTCGGTAATCCAAGTCGGCTTATAGCCGCTGGGCGCTACGCGGGCGGGCCGGGCGGGGCGCGGCTGAATATCCGACAGGTACTTCTCGGCGAGGCGGAAGACGGTCTTGGTCGGGAGGTTCGAGACGGACGCGAACACGCCTTGCGCGGGCGACGTCTGGTGCTGCACGAATCGCTGGAAATCGGCCTGCCGAAACTGCTGCACGCTCTCGCGGGAGCCGAGGATATTGGTGCCGAGCGGGTGCCCACCGGGGAAGGTGAGGGCGTCGAACTCGTCGGCGATGGCGTCGTCGGGGGCGTCGAGGTACATCGACATCTCTTCCAGAATCACCCCGCGCTCCTTCTCAATCTCCTTTTCGGGGAAGGTGGCGTGGAAGGTGATATCGGCCAACAGCTCCAGCGCCCGCTCGAAATGGGTGCTCAGGACCGACGCGTAGAACGAGATTTTCTCCTTCGTGGTGTACGCATTCAGCTCCCCGCCGACCGTCTCCAGCCGGTTCAGGATGTGCCACGCCCGGCGCTTGCGGGTGCCTTTGAAGGCCATATGCTCCCAGAAATGCGCCAGACCAAGCTGGTCGGGGGCCTCATCGCGGGAGCCGGTATCGAAGATGAATCCACAGTGGCTGACCTTGGTGTGCGCCACCGGCTGGTGAATGACGCGCAAGCCCGACGGCAGGTCAAGAATGGCGTAAGGCGCGGCAGGAATCGGAGTTTCGGGCATTGGATGGGCAAAGGTAGGGGCGGGGCCGGGTGGCGTGGGGCTGCCGTGTGCCCGTGCCGGGTGTACTCGCCGTGTGTGCCCGCCGCATTAGCCCGCCGCATTAGCCCATCGCATTAGCCCGCCGCGTTAGTCCGCCGCGTTAGCCCGGGGTAGTCGGCGCGGAGCGCCGCCAACCCCGGGCTTTGGAAAAGAACCCCGTTGGGGTTCCCCGATTGAACACATCATGCGAACCCCATCGGGGGTCTTTTCCAAAGCCCGGGGTTGGCGGCGCTCCGAGCCGACTACCCCGGGCTAACGCGGCGGACTAACGCGGCGGGCTAAAGCGATGGGCTAATGCGG
>JANNMJ010000134.1:0-13502 GCA_031397815.1 Hymenobacteraceae bacterium | reverse complement strand
TGTCCTCGGCGATGGTTTCGTAGAGCCCGTCGCTGCACAGGAGGTAGGTGTTGCCGGGCGCGCAGGGCTCGACGAGGACGTGGGGTTCGATGTCGGTGAAGGTCGGCCGCCTCGCCTTACTCCGCGCCTGCGGCATCAAGTTCGACGTCAGTCCGATGCGCCTACGGTCGCGGGCGACCAACTTTTCCCTCGAAATCCTCTTTCTCCGCGACGATGATATCCCCGCGTGCGTCGCCGACGGCTCAGCCGATGCCGGTATCGTGGGCGAAAACGTGCTGTTTGAAGCCGGCCTCGCCGACCTGCGGCGCGAGGCGCTCGGGTTTGGTCGGTGCCGGTTGGCGTTGGCCGTTCCGCGCGAAAGCCCGATGACGTCAGCCGCTGGGTTGGCGGGGTTGCGGGTGGCCACGTCGTACCCGCGCCTGCTCACCGAATACCTCACTGCGCAGGGCGTGCAGGCCGATGTTCACCCGCTATCCGGGTCGGTGGAGATTGCGCCGAGTTTGGGCGTCGCCGATGCCATTTGCGACTTGGTTTCTTCCGGCTCAACCCTCGTAGCGAACGGCTTGCGCGAGCTGGAAACCGTGTTGCAATCCGAAGCGGTGGTAGCCGCGCGGCCCGACCTCAACGGCGAAGCGGGCGCCGTGCTGCGGCAATTGCTCTTCAGAATCAGGGCGGTGCAGCGCGCGCGGCGCAACAAATACATTGTGCTCAACGCCCCCAATTCGGCGCTCGCCGCCGTGCGCGCCCTGCTCCCCGGCCTGAAAGCCCCCACCGTAACCGCCCTCGCCGAGCCGGGGTGGAGCTCGATTCAATCCGTCGTGCCGGAAGATGATTTCTGGGATGTCATCGGGCAGCTCGAAGCCGCCGGAGCGGAAGGCATTCTGGTGATGCCGATTGAGAAAATGATTGGCTAACGCGCTCTTCACACTGTCCATTTACTCGTCCATCTCATGCAAATCTCCCGTTTCCCGGCCGTCGCCGATTGGCCCGCGCTCTGCCGCCGTCCGGCCGCTGATTTACAATTGCTTCGGCCGGTCGTGCAGGCCATTTTCACTGAAGTCAGCCAGCGAGGCGATGCAGCGCTGATTGAGTACACGGCGCGTTTCGATGCGTTCACGGCGCCGGAAGTCATCGTTTGGGACGAGGCCGCGATTGCGATTGCCGCCGAAGCCGCTGCCGACTTGCGCCCCGCGCTGGAAGTCGCCGTGCGGAATATCCGAACCTTCCACGCCGCTGCTGCTGAGGATATTACTGCCGATTCCGCCGATATCATCACGCAGCCGGGCGTGCGGTGCTGGGCGCGACGGGTGCCGCTGGGGCGCGTCGGGCTGTACATTCCGGGTGGGTCGGCCCCGCTTTTTTCGACCCTGTTGATGCTCGCCATTCCCGCGCAATTGGCCGGGTGCGCCGAGCTGGTGGTTTGCACGCCGCCCGGCCCGACGGGAGCGCTGGCGCCGGTGATTGCAGCGGCGGCGCAGGTTTTGGGCCTGAAGCGCATCGTGGGCGTCGGGGGGGCGCAGGCCATTGCGGCGCTGGCCGTTGGCACCGCCACCGTGCCGCGAGTCGATAAGATTTGCGGCCCCGGCAATGCGTGGGTGACAGCCGCCAAGCAGCTCGCCGCCGAAGTCGGGACAGCAATCGACCTACCCGCCGGGCCTTCGGAAGTACTGATTCTCGCCGATTCCACCGCCAACCCCGCGTGGCTCGCCGCCGATTTATTGGCGCAAGCCGAGCACGGCGCCGACTCACAAGTTATCTTGATTTCTGATGACGAAGCCGTCTTGATCCAGACAATCGCCGCCCTGCAAACGCAGCTCACCGCGCTGCCGCGCCGGGCTGTGGCGGCTGCCGCCGTAGCTAACAGCCGGGCAGTACTCGTGTCGAGCTTGGCGGAAGGCCTTGCTTTCGCAGAAGAATACGCGCCGGAGCACTTGATTTTAGCGGTGCAGAATCCGGCGCCGCTCGCCGTGCAGGTGCGGCGGGCGGGGTCGGTGTTCGTGGGGCATTTTGCGCCGGAATCGTGCGGCGATTACGCGAGTGGCCCAAATCACACGCTCCCGACGGCCGGTGCGGCGCGGGCCTATAGCGGCGTTTCCGTAGAGACATTCACGCGGCGCATCACGTTTCAGGAATTGACGCCCGCCGGGCTACGCGACCTCGGCCCCACCGTCATCGCCCTCGCCGAAGCTGAGGGTTTGCAGGCGCACGCCGAAGCCGTCCGAATCCGGCTGTCCGCCGCCGCTGAAGCCGCCGACGAAGAGACGGAAGAACTCACTCTTTCAATCGGAAAGGATAGAGGCAATGGCTGAAACGACCGTTTTTTCGCTGACGAGCTGGGTGCGCCCGCACATCCTGCGCTTGCAGCCGTACACTTCCGCCCGCGACGAGTTCTCCGGTACCGCCCGCGCTGCCCTCGATGCCAATGAAAACCCGCTCGGGCACCCGGCCCTCGGCGCGACGTGGGCGCGCTACCCCGACCCGCACCAACGCGACCTAAAAACGCCCCTCGCCGCTCGGCATCAGCTCAATCCGGCGAATGTGCTCGTTACAAACGGCTCAGATGAAGCCATTGATTTGCTCGTCCGCGCCGGTTGCCGACCGGGCCGCGATGCCGTGCTAGTCGCCCCGCCGACCTACGGCATGTACGCCGTAACCGCCGCCGCCCACGATGTGGCGGTGCGCAAAGTGCCGCTAACAACCTCAGACTTTCAGCCCGATGTAAACGCTCTCCTCGCGCAAGCCGACGCTGATGAAAGCATCAAAATCCTCTTCCTGACTTCCCCCAATAACCCCACTGGCAACCTCCTTGACCCCGCCCGCATCGAGGCGCTGCTACGCGGGTTCAACGGAATCGTCGTCATCGACGAAGCCTATCAGGAGTTCGCGAATGCGCCGAGCTGGGCGACCAGACTGGCCGATTTTCCCAATCTGGTGGTGCTGCAAACACTCTCGAAAGCGTGGGGAATGGCAGGTTTGCGAGTCGGGGTGCTGTACGCAGCGGCTGATTTGGTCGCCCTGCTCGCCCGTCTCAAACCGCCGTACAACGTAAGCGGAGTAGGGCAGGAGCTAGCCGCCCGCGCCCTAGCCGACCCAAACGGCGCGGCAAAAGCCGTGGTCTACGTGCGGCAAGAGCGGGAGCGGGTCAGAGCAGGCTTGACAGCTAATCCGAAAGTGGCGGAAGTCTTTCCCTCCGACGCGAATTTCCTGTTGGTTCGATTTCTCCCCGATGCCCGCACGCTCTACGACGCGCTGCTAACGCACGGCGTAGTCGTCCGCGACCGCTCCCGCGAGCCGGGCTGCGCCGGGTGCCTCAGAATCAGCATCGGCACCGAAGCCGAAAACGACCTGCTGCTGAAGACCCTGCGGGAAGTGTAGCCGTCCCACATCGGTCCTCACATCTTTCACATCTCCACATCTCTCTCACATCTTCCCCAATGACCCGCCTTCTTTTCATTGACCGCGACGGCACCATCCTCATAGAGCCGCAGCCCGACCAGCAGATTGACTCACTGGCCAAGTTCGCGTTCCTGCCGGGCGTCATTCGCGCCCTTGCCCGCCTCGTGCGGGAGACCGATTTTCGTTTGGTGCTCGTCACGAATCAGGATGGAATGGGGACCGCCTCGTTTCCAGAGGACACGTTTTGGCCGTGGCAGGACCTGATGCTACAAATCCTCGCCACGGAAGGCGTCACGTTCGATACCATTCACATCGACCGCTCGTTTCCCGCCGAAAACCTGCCCACCCGCAAGCCCGGCACCGCCATGCTCACCGAATACATGGACGCCACGCGGTTTGACCTCGCCAACTCGTTCGTCATCGGCGACCGGCTGACGGATTTGGAGCTGGCGCAGAACCTAGGTGCCCAAGCCATTTTGCTGCGTCCGGAAGGGGAGACGGTGCCCGACGCCGCCCTCACCACCCCGGATTGGGACGACATCTATCAGTTCCTCCGCTGGCCGCCCCGCACCGCTAACGTGCGCCGCCAAACCTCAGAAACCACCGTCGAAATCTCTCTCAACCTCGACGGACCCGCGGGTGCCGACGTGCAAACCGGCCTCGGCTTCTTCGACCATATGCTCGACCAGCTCGGGCGGCACGGTGGCCTCAACCTGCGCATCCGCACCACCGGCGACCTCCACATCGACGAGCATCACACCATCGAAGACACCGCTCTCGCCCTCGGCGAAGCCCTCCGCCAAGCCCTCGGCGACAAGCGCGGCCTAACCCGCTACGGTTTCGTGCTGCCGATGGACGAAAGCCTCGCGACCGTAGCGCTCGACTTCTCCGGCCGCCCATGGCTCGTCTGGGACGCCGATTTCCGGCGCGAGCGCATCGGCGATATGCCGACGGAGCTGTTCGCACACTTCTTCAAATCGCTCTGCGATTCGGCCGGGCTGAACCTCAATATCCGCGCAACCGGCACCAACGAGCACCACAAAATCGAGAGCATCTTCAAAGGGTTTGCCCGCGCGCTACGGGCGGCGGTCCGGCGCGAAGAGCTTGATTTTGAAACGATTCCTAGCACGAAAGGCTCCCTATGATTGCCATTGTCGACTACGGCGCCGGGAATACCGAATCGGTCCGGCTGGCGTTGGAGCGGCTCGGCGTCAGCGCCACGCTCACGAATGACCCCGACACCCTCCGCGCCGCCGAGCGGGTGATTCTGCCGGGCGTCGGGGAGGCGCGGGCCGCGATGACGCGCCTGCACGAAACCGGCCTTGCCGCATTGCTCCCGACCCTCACGCAGCCTGTGCTGGGCGTGTGTTTGGGGCAGCAATTGCTGACCGCCACCAGCGCCGAGCGCGAGACTGAATGCCTCGGCCTGTTACCCGTCCGGACCGAGCGGTTTGCGCCGGAGATGGGCCTGAAAGTGCCCCACCTCGGCTGGAACCGCCTCCGCGACCTCCGCGGCCCGCTCTTCGAGGGCGTGGCGCCGGGCGCGTGGCTCTACTTCGTGCACTCCTATTATGTGCCGCTCGGCGCCTACACCACCGCCGTCGCCGATTACGGGTTGCCGTTCAGCGCCGCCGTTCAGCTGCGGAATTTCTGCGCCGTGCAGTTCCACCCCGAAAAAAGCGGCGCGGCGGGCGCGCGAATCCTGCAAAACTTCCTGAATTGGGCGCCTTAGCGCTTTTTCTATCGACTCCTTATGCGATTAATTCCCGCCCTCGACCTGCTCAACAACTGCTGCGTCCGGTTAACCCACGGCGATTTCGCCACCGCCATCACCTATTCCCCCGATCCGCTCGCCGTCGCGCAGACGTTCGCGGCGGCCGGTTGCACGCACCTGCACATCGTCGACCTCGACGGCGCCCGAACGCGGGCGCCGCGTCACCTGAACCTGCTGCAAAAGATTGCCGAAACCACGTCGCTGCAAATCGATTTCAGCGGCGGACTGACTACGACTGCCGACGTCGCGGCAGCCTTCGCGGCTGGCGCTACGCAAGTCGCGATTGGCAGTCAGGCAGTCCGCGACCCCGCCCTTGTGCGGAGCTGGCTAGCAGAATTTGGGGCCGAACGCTTCATCATCGGGGCTGATTTTCGCGACGACCAAGTCCTCACGCACGGTTGGCAGCAAACGAGCGCCTTATCCCTCGATGCCTTCCTAACTGACTGGCTCGCCGCCGGAGCCACCCGGTTTTTGTGCACCGACGTGCGCCGCGACGGCACCCTCAACGGCCCCGCCACGGCTCGGTACGCGGCGTTGGCAGCGGCTTTCCCTACCGCACAATTACTGGCAAGCGGGGGCGTCGGGTCAGTAGCCGACTTGGACGCGCTGCGCCCGACGGGCGTCGCGGGTGTCATCATCGGCAAGGCGTTTTATGAAGGTCGAATCACCCTTGAAACCCTTCAGTCAAGCCAATGGAGCTGATTTCTGCTACTTCGCCGCTCGCCAAGCGCCTGATTCCGTGCCTCGACGTTCGGGCAGGCCGAACCGTCAAAGGCATTCAGTTCGGCGACCTGCGCGACGCGGGTGACCCCGTCGCGCAAGCCCGGCAATACGCCGCTGAAGGCGCCGACGAGCTGGTTTTCCTCGACATCACTGCCACCGCTGACGGTCGTGCGCCGCTCCTCGCGCTGGTGCGGGCCGTGGCGGCGCAACTCGACATTCCATTCACCGTCGGTGGCGGCGTGGCCTCCGTGGCCGATGCCGCCGCGCTCCTCCGTGCGGGCGCCGATAAAGTGGCCGTCAATTCGGCGGCGCTGGCCCGGCCCGCGCTCCTCACCGAGCTGGCCGACGCGTTCGGCGCGCAGTGCATCGTGCTGGCAATTGATGCGCGGCGAGCCGACGATGGCGCGTGGCAAGTCTTCACCCGCGCCGGTTCCGTGCCGACCGGCCGAGACCCGCTGGCGTGGGCGCAAGAAGCCGCCACGCGCGGCGCAGGCGAAATCCTTCTCACCTCGATGACCCACGACGGCGGCCAAGCCGGTTTCGCTCTCGACCTAACCCGCGCCGTCAGCACGGCCGTGCCGGTGCCGGTGATTGCGTCGGGCGGGGCGGGTGCGCTGGCCGATTTCCGCGACGTCCTCACCACCGGTGCCGCCGACGCGGCCCTCGCCGCGAGCGTCTTCCACTTCGGACATCTCCGCCTCCCGGCCCTCAAAAACTACCTCAACGCCGCCGGTATCACGGTCCGCCTCACCAACGAATAACTCCCCCCAATGCCTATTTCCTTCGATAGCTCCACCCTCGATTTTACCAAGCTCGACGGGCTAGTACCAGCCGTCGTGCAGGATGCCCGCAGCCGCGCCGTCCTGATGGTGGGTTTTATGAACGAGCCAGCCCTCCAACAAACCCTCGCCACGGGGCTGGTAACGTTTTGGTCGCGCTCACGCCAAAAACTCTGGACGAAAGGCGAAACTTCAGGCAATTTCCTCCGCGTAATCTCCATCCATTCCGATTGCGACCGTGACACGCTCCTCGTCCTCGCCGACCCCAACGGCCCCGCGTGCCACCGCCTCACGTCCACCTGCTTCGACGACGTGCCCGATTTCGTACCAGCCACTGAAACTGTCCCCGAACCGCTCTTCCTTGCCACCCTCGCCGCCCTCACCCAAAGTCGCATTGGCGCCGACCCCACCACCTCCTACACCGCCCGTCTCTTGGCAAACCCCGCCAAAGCCGCCCAAAAAGTAGGGGAAGAGGCCGTAGAAGTAGTAATCGAAGCCATCAGCGGCAACCGCGAGCGCCTTCGTGAAGAATCCGCCGACCTGCTCTACCACTTATTAGTCGTGCTAGCTAGCCAAGGTGTCACCCTCGCTGAAGTGGATGAAGTACTGCGCGCCCGGCACAAAGCCGAGTAAAGCCAAATAGTCCGGGGCTGATGCGGCCATCATCAACCCCGGACTACCGTAGCTGCTCAGCGATTACATCACCACGCTAGCCGCGAGACTAGCCGAAATCTCTTCCTTCGAAAGCTGGAAATTCTTCATATTTCCGGCGAAGTACTGCTCGTAGGCGCTCAGATCGAAGTGACCGTGGCCGCAGAGGTTGAAGAGAATCGTGCGTGCTTCGCCGGCCTCTTTCGCCGCCTGTGCTTCCGCGATGGCGGCTGCAATGGCGTGCGTGGCTTCCGGCGCCGGCAAAATGCCCTCGGCTTTCGCAAACTGAACCCCGGCGGCAAAGCATTCGAGCTGCTCGTTGGCGCGGGCCTCAATTAGTCCATCTTTCAAAAGCTGGCTTACCAACACGCCCGCACCGTGGTAACGCAAGCCGCCGGCGTGCATCCGCGCCGGTACGAATTCGTGCCCGAGGGTGTACATCGGCAGCAGGGGCGTCAGGCCGACGGTATCGCCGAAGTCGTACCGAAACTCGCCTTTCGTCAGTTTCGGGCAAGCTGCCGGCTCTACTGCCACGCACCGCACCCGTTTCGGCGCGGCCGGACCACCCGCTTGGTGGGTCAGGTTGTGGCGCAGGAACGGAAACGCAATGCCCGCGAAGTTCGACCCACCGCCAAACGGCGCCAGAATCACGTCCGGGTAATCGTCGGCGAGGGCGAACTGCTGCTCGGCTTCCAGACCGATGATGGTCTGGTGGAGTAAGACGTGGTTCAGCACCGACCCCAGCGCGTACTTGGTGCCAGGGTCCTGCGCCGCTACTTCCACCGCTTCCGAAATCGCAATGCCGAGGGAGCCCGGCGAGTCCGGGTCTTGGGCGAGTATCTGCCGCCCCGCGGCCGTGAATGGGCTCGGCGAGGGGATGACTTCGGCCCCCATCGTATTCATCAAAATCTTGCGGTAGGGCTTCTGCTCGTAACTCAGTCGGACCATATACACCTGCAAATCAATGCCGAAGTGCTGGCACGCGAAGCTCAGCGCGGAGCCCCATTGCCCGGCGCCGGTCTCGGTCGTGATGCGCTTGACGCCTTCCTGCTGGTTGTAATACGCCTGCGGAATGGCCGTATTGGGCTTGTGCGACCCACTCGGCGACCCGCCTTCGTACTTATAGTAGATGCGCGCCGGCGTATCGAGCAGTTTTTCGAGGTTGCGGGCGCGGAACAGCGGACTCGGCCGGTACAGGCGGTAGAGGTCGAGCACCGGCCCGGGAATATCAATAAACCGCTCCTTGGAAACCTCTTGCCGAATCAGCTCCATCGGGAACAGCGGGGCGAGGTCGTCCGGGCCGAGCGGTTGGTGCGTGCCGGGGTGCAGCGGGGGCAGGGCAGGATTGGGCATATCGGCCTGCACGTTGTACCACTGCGTCGGCAGCTGGGCATCGGAGAGCAAATACTTGTGGGCGGAATTGGGGGAAAAAGTCATCTGAAAAAAGATGAAAGTGAAAAATGAACAATGCGACGAATCGTCGCGGCTACGCGTGGGAATTCGGCTCCACCCGCTGCATCATTTCCCCCGTTGGAATATAAAAAAGCCCGTCGGGAGAAGCGACGGGCTGGCGGCAAACAAGAAAACGAACCGACGGCGGCTTACTGCCTCCGGCGCGATGCTCTCCTCGTTATGTCTTCGCTCATAGGCCCGCACGCTGCGCGCCACCACCAACCAAGTTGGCCGGTAGCCGCAGTGGGGGTGCGCCACAGCGAAGCAGAAGAGGGAAGCAAGGACATCAACGAAGTACTGATAACGGCCGCAAATGTAGATGTCGACCACGATTCCTAAAGCGTCGGCATCGAAAATTGTTTTCAAAAAGAAAGCCTCTTCACAAAAGGCTTTCTCGTCGATGGTGAAGAAGGTTGAGTCGACAGTGAAGAGAGTTGAGCGGATGTTGACGAAGTTGAGGTCGACAGTAAAGAAGGTCGAGGGGATGCTGACGAAGTTGAGGTCGACAGTAAAGAAGGTCGAGGGGACGCTGACGAAGGTGAGGTCGACAGTGAAGAAGATTGAGTGGACGTTGACGAAGGTGAGGTCGACGGTGAAGAAGATAATAAGCCCAAGTTGAGGGTTGCCGGGTCACATACATCCTAGGAAACGAACCCCATTACCTAAATCAAGGAAATCGCGCGGGGCTCCAGCCCCGTGCGGGCTATTTGCGGGACTCTGGCCCGCCACCCAATCGGCGCACCTTATTGGCCGTGGCCAGCTCTGTCCCAGAGATAGCGTTGATTCGCCTATTAACGCCATCTCTGAGACAGAGCCGGCCACGCACGCTACTGGCAAGTCAAGAGACCTGCGAATAGCCGACACGGGGCCAGAGCCCCGCGTTAGTGAAGGGATTCACAGCAAAAAATTTCTGACAAGCTCACGTCAATCAATAAATAAAAAAGCCTTCGACCCAAAAAGGACCGAAGGCTTTCATCAATAACCCCGAAAGGCTACTTATTTCTACAGACGGCCCAAAGGGGAGCGCGCTTTTTTGGCGGCTTTCTTCCGGCTTTCTTGCAGGTTTTCCTTCAGATCTGTTCTGTGCTCTTTCACTTCTTCAGCGGAAGTGTAACGGCCTGTCAGGGAGATATAATCTCCCTCTTTGAGCGTTTGGGTGGTGCCATCGGTGCGGGTAATCACGCCTTGACCGTTCGCGGTGAGGCCGGTGAGCGTTTTCATTGAAGCCGTATCGGAGAGGAAGATTGAACGGCCGCTTTCGGTGGCGACCACTTTACCGTCGCGCATCGTGATGCCGTCTTTGAAACCCGGCGTGGTAGACGGCTTTCCGGCGGCAGCCATATGCGATCCCGGCCGACGCATCGCCGAAGCGCGGGCGCGCATCGCGGCATCCGTCATTTTTGGGTCGGTAGCGGGGGTTGTGGCGGCAGTTGTTTCCGTAGTAGAAGCTGGTGCGACGGCTTCAGGAGTGGTGGTGGCCGTTGGAGCCGTGGTTTCGGGCTGAGCAGCTGCCGGAGCCGCCGATTGCGTCTGTGCCTGAGCAGCAAATGCGGCCGAAAAAAGGACGGCAGTGAGGAAGGAGGGTACGGTTTTCATCGGAATTCAGGAAGGAAAAGAGGAACAGCGAAAAATGCGGAGGAACGTCAGCCAAGCGGCTTTTTGCCAAGCGGCGGCGCTTGCGGATATGTACGCGTTTGGGCGGCCGAGGTTAGCTATATGCTGAAAATAATTAACGGCGGCAGGAAAATGGTAATTGTCGTTTTACTGACGGAGTAATGTAAAAAGCTATTAACACGAAGGAGCCTCTGGCCCCAAGCCCGATCAGGTGTTACCTGATGCAAGGCGAGGAGCCAGAGGCCCTGATGCGTTTCGGCGTGCCGCACAGTGGAGCGACACTAGTTTTTACAGGTGCTTACAGGAAGCTTACAGGTTGCCCCGCAGCTCCTGCTCGCGCTCGATGCTCTCGAAGAGGGCTTTGAAATTGCCTTTGCCGAAGCTCTTGGCGCCGCGCCGCTGGATGATTTCGAAGAACAGCGTGGGGCGGTCTTCGAGGGGCTTGGTGAAAATCTGGAGGAGGTAGCCTTCATCGTCGCGGTCGACGAGGAGGTTGAGGCGCTTGATGTCGGCGATATCTTCCTGCACGGCGCCTACGCGGTCCATCAGGTCTTCATAATAGGTATCCGGGACGCGCAGGAACTCGACACCGCGCTTCCGCAGCTCAGCTACCGTGTGGATGATGTCGTTCGTGGCGATAGCCAAGTGCTGCACGCCGGGACCGTGGTAAAAGTCGAGGTACTCTTCGATCTGCGACTTTTTCTTCCCTTCCGCTGGCTCGTTGATGGGGAATTTGACGTAGCCGTTACCGTTGGAAACCACTTTCGACATCAGGGCCGAATACTCGGTCGAGATATCGTCGTCGTCGAAGGTGATGAGGAGCTTGAAGCCCAGCACATCCTCATAAAACTTCACCCACTGGTTCATCTCGCCCCAACCGACGTTGCCGACGGCGTGGTCTACGTATTGCAGCCCGACGGGCGTCATCGGCGGCAGCTCCTGCTTGCGGGCCACGTAGCCGGGCAGGAACGGGCCGTTATAGTTTTTGCGCTCCACGAACGTGTGCAGCGTGTCGCCATAGGTGCGGATAGACGCCATTACTACCTCACCGTGTTCGTCGGAGAGGACCATAGGCTCTTGGGCGGCTACGGCGCCGCGCTTCGTCGTTTCCTCGAACGATTTACGCGCGTCATCGACCCACAGCGCGAGGACTTTGATGCCGTCGCCGTGGAGCGCGAGGTGGTCGGCCATCGGGCCGGTGGGCTGGAGCGGCGTCGTCAGAACCAGCCGAATCTTGTTCTGCTGCACCACATAAGAGGCCCGGTCGCGGATGCCGGTTTCAGGGCCGCAATACGCCACCAGCTCGAAGCCGAAGGCCATTTGATAGAAGAAAGCCGCCTGTTTGGCGTTTCCGACGATGAACTCGACGTGGTCGGTGCCGAGAAGGGGCAGGAAATCAACTGCTTCTGCGGTGGCAGGGGCAGCGGCGAGGGTTGACTGGCTCACGAGCGTATTAGAGGATTGGGGTGAAGGGGAGGGAAAGGACGCCGCGTTTCGGAAAGGCTGGATACGCGGCGGCTATTCAAAAGTACGCCATTTGGCCCACCGTACGAACTTTGGTGCGGCAAGCCGCGCCGTCTGGCCGTAACTTGCGGCACTTAAACGTTTCGCTACCGGGCCAACCGGCCCCGCTTTCGCCTCGACCTCGATGAATCTCGCCAACCTCAATGCCGCTCTCGTTTCGCTTATCAGCAAAAAGCACGAGCTGACGCAATTGGCCTACAACGACACGCGCTACGACGATGTCGAAGAAGAGCTCCACGACCTCGAAGACTCCTTCAACGAGGAATACGGCGACTATCTGGAGGAAGCCCTCGACGGCGTCCACCGTAAGCTGCGCTCCGATACCGACGTCCTTCTCCCAACTGCCTACCTGCCGACCACGGTAGGCGGCGAGTTCGGCCCAAAAGAAGGCGTCTGGATCGACTCAGAAGAGTTTCCGGGGAAAAAAGCCCACTTGGTTCTCGTGCCAAACCCCACCCGACTAGTGCTTTCCGTTGGAAAAGAGCGCCGGGAAATGTGGAAGCACGAAGCGCATCCGGCGGGGCACTAGGCTTGGTATTACGCCGTGCTTGAGCGCGCTTGTATAAGTAGTTGCCAAAAGCGCTTGTCATTGCGAGCGGAGCGAAGCAAACCTCGTTGCAATGGCGCGGCGGTTGAGTAACTGCGCTGAGCAAACGCCCAAATCCTACGGGGATTGCTTCGTCGCAAAGCCTCCTCGCAATGACAAATCGGTAGAGAATTGCTTGCGAATTAGCGACGCAAACCGGCTGATTGCCACGGCTTCCGCCGCTTTCTCACCTCTCATCAAACCCTGACCCTTGCTCGCCCGCTTGCCGGTAAGAGCAGCGGTCAGGGTTTGGCGTTTACGATTTCGGCGGCAGGTTTCCCCTGAAGCGGGCGCTTGCGCTTGCCGGTGCGCCAGAACGTCAGAATCAGGATGGGGAGCAGCGTCAGCTCCGCTACCACGCCGATGAGGAGCGTCAGGCCGATGAGGAGGCCGGTGTAATACGTGCCGTCGAAGGAGGAGAAGAGGAGGGTGCCGAAACCGCCGACCAGAATCAGCGCCGTGACGATGACGGCTTGGCCCGCCAATCGGTACGTGTAGGCCACGGCTTGCCGGACCGATGAGAATTTCGTGAGCGCGAGCCGCAGCTTCGCGATGAAATGAATCGTGTCGTCGACGGCGATGCCGAAGGCGATGGTGAAAATGATGCTCGTGCTGACCTTGAGGTTCACATCGAACGCACCCATGACGCCCGCCACGAGCACCAGCGGAAACAGATTCGGAATGAGCACCACCGGAATCATCCGCCACGACCGGAACAGCGCGAGCGTTATGATGATGACAAGGAGCACATCGAGGGACACGCCGGAGAGCATATCGACCGTCAGGGTGTCGTTGTTTTTGTCGAGGAGCGGGCCGGAACCGGTCAGGCGGACGCGCAGGACCGTGGAATCGAGGTTGGCGCGGGTCCAGCGGCGGAACTCGGCGTTGCGAAGGCGCCAATGCGCGGAACCGTAATCGGGGAGGCGCCCGGTGAGGCGGGCTTCGCGGCCGTCGGGCGTGAGCAATGC
This sequence comes from Hymenobacteraceae bacterium, assembly GCA_031397815.1. Classification (GTDB taxonomy): domain Bacteria; phylum Bacteroidota; class Bacteroidia; order Cytophagales; family Hymenobacteraceae; genus JANNMJ01. The sequence continues at coordinate 35 of JANNMJ010000134.1, read as the reverse complement.
GGCAAATTCGGGGCGGCGGGCGAGGACGTGGAGTG
>JANNMJ010000121.1:0-4670 GCA_031397815.1 Hymenobacteraceae bacterium | reverse complement strand
GCCGTTGTACTGCTTGCGCTCCAGCCGGTCGACGGGCTGGCTCTCGATGCCGACGAGGTTGAGGCCCCACGGGTCGTAGTGGTTCTCCTGAAGGCCGCGCTCCTTGCTGATTTTGAGCAGCAGGTCGTCGAAGTACACGGGGGTCGGGCTTTCGTCGACGAGCTTGGCTTCCAGATAGCCGTCCTGCGCGACCGCGAGCTTGGCCATCAGCCGCTGCCACTGCCCCGGGGGCACCGTGTCGGAGACGTAGGCCCACGCTTCGGCCTGCTTGACCGAATCGGCCGAGTACACTTCCAGCTTGAGGTAGGCATCGGGGAGCGGGTCGGTGGCGGAGCGGTGGGCGAGGGCCAGCAGCCCCGCCAGACTCAGCTGCAGGCGCGGCAGCAGGCCCGTGCGGGGCTTGCCGGCCACGCCTTCGGGCACCCCGGCGCCACCGCCGAGGGCGGGGCGCACGGGCCAGCCCGGCCGCTGGGGCAGGTCGAAGCTCGCCCAGACTTCCGCCTGTACCGAGTCACCGGCCGTGACGTTCCGCCGCAGCGTAGGGCCGATCTGCCGGGCGGCCGTGCCGCGCGGGGTGCTCAGCATCAGCACGTGCTCGCCGGTGCGGGCGCGTTGGGGGAGCCGCCGCCGGACGGCGGCCACGTTCTCCATCGGCGGTGCCGTAGTGGAGGATGCGGATGATGAGGCGCTGCGGGCCGAGCCGCCGGGTTCGAACGAGTCGATGAGGATATCGCCGTCGCCGGGTTGGGCCATCCGGATCGCGAGGCGCAGGTTGCCCAGATGGTCTTTGAGCTGGTACTCCCACTGCCAGCGCCGCGCCACGGGTTGGTTGGGGTCGGCGGCGACGGCGGCGCTGTGCAGCAGCCGCCCCTCGGGCACGCCGATGCTCACCAGCTCGCCGTTTTCGTACTCGAAGCCGCTGCCTACACTTGTTGTCAAATGCGGCGCGCTGGGCCTATCATACGCGGTTTTGGTAATTCGCCGCCCGGTGCCCGTGTATACGAACCGCAACTCCTGCCCTGCCGCCCACTGAATGTAGGTGGGCATATTGAGCGAAGAATACGTGATTTCCTCGATTCCCTTGAGCTGATCGGCCGTTAGGTTACCGCGTTGGTCATATTCATAGCGTTGGTCGCCGACCGGCACGGTACCTTCAAAATCGTGCGTGGGCGCCGAAGCGCTCACTGCGTCGCTCACGGCCTGTAAGCGGTTGGTCGCCTGATGGAAGCCCGCAGCTGGAGCGGTGTAGCGGAAGGTGAGTTGATCGAGGGGCTGCGGGTCGGTGGCTCCGTTCGGGCCGTCGCCCTTCCGGTTGAGCGTAAGAAGGTTGCCGTTGTGGTCGTAGGTGAGGCCACTGAGGGAATAATCCCCTTTATGCGTCTGCCAGCCCCAGCCCGGCGTGGCGGGGTTGGTTGCCCAGGAACGAAAATCAGCCTTGGTCAGTCGCCCTAGCCCATCGTAGTCGTAGGAATAGGCGCGAATCAGCGGGCCATCCACCGGGTCTTGGGTAAGCGGATTATTGGAGCGCCACGCTTGGCTGGTAATGTTGCCGCCCCACTCGCCTGCCGTATTCATTCCGTCGAGGTGCTGCTCGTAGCGTAGCTCCAAGCCGAACAGGTCTCGCATATCCTGCCGCGAGTCGTTAGGCGTCGGGCCATCGTAGTTACCGTCCAGACCCTCCCCGTTGGGGACCACGCTACTATTCAGGTTGCGGTTGTTGATCTGCGTTAACCACCCGCGAATGTGATAACGGTAATCGAGCGACTGCATCCACGTATGCCCCCCATCGACCGAGTGCAGGCGTTTATCCACTAGCTGTGCCAGCTCGTTGTATTCCAACCGGCTGTGCCGGACGATGGGCTGATCATCGATTTTGAGATCCGTTTCTAACAAGCGGCCCGCCGCATCATAGTGATACTGCGTGTAGAGCTGCACCTCATAGAGTGGGGCATTGGGGTCAGCCTGGTAGTGGTGTTGCACCACCTGCTGTTGCACTGTCCCGGTAAAGTCACGCATCCACGACGTGCGCTCCCACCCAACCACTGCAGTACCGTCGGGATTGGGCAGATCGGTAATGGCTTGGATAGGGCGCCCGCGCTCATCGTACCAGGTGGTGGTGGTGAGCCACAGGCTGGTATTGCCCTCGATGCGTTCCTGCTGCACCGTCACGAGATTCGTGGTGCGCTGGGAAACGTCGGATTCGGTAACAGAGAAACCCGGATGATTGGGATCGAGCGGGTCGAGATCCCTGCCGCGCAGCTCAATATTCGTAAAGGTGTGATCTGCTGGACGTGTTGCTACGGCATACGTATCATAGAACATCTGCGTCAACAAAGACTCCTTGGCATCCGACTCATCCATAAAGTCGGGGAACGTGCGATTCCAGGTATACACCTGATCACTACCGATACCTTGCAGCCGCTCGCCAATATCCTGAAGCGTGTAAATTCTGGTCTGCAGCTCCTTTTGAGCTTCTACAGGGTCATTGGGTAGAGATGAAACAGATGTTTGCGTGGTCGAGAACTGGGCAGGATCGTAGATACCGGATTGGATTGGCCTACTCAGCGCATCATACTTGGTAAAGCGCCATTGCAGATCAGCGGTCGTTACAGAGCCCATGGGCGCGAAGCCGGCTCGTACTTGGGCCGTCGCTACTACCTGGTTCTCCTGATTGTAGACAAACCATTGATCAGCACCGCCCGGGGTATGCGTACGGGTCTTCCGGCCTTCGTTGTCGTAGTCATACTGGAAGGCCCATCGGCCGATCAGGTCGTTCGACGGCTGGCGGTTAGCCTGGCGTTGCGAGTAATCGATGGGCGGCTGACCATTCAACAGCCGCAATTCCTCCATTCCTTGGGGCTGAATGATCCAGCGCAGCTGGCCTTTTGCATCATACACGTAGCCCGTCTTCGCCCATTGCGTTGGTGTAGGTGCGCCAACCGGCGCCGTTCCGAGGCTGCTTTTTTTCAGGACCAGCCGTCCATTGGTATCGGTGTAGGTTACGCTCCGACGGCCGTCCCCATCGATCGTTTCTACGACTGATAACTCGCCCGTTGGCCAAACGGGCAGTGGGGTCGGATTTGGCTGACGAGCAGCTCGCCAGCTGGCCGGCGTTATTTTCCATATTTGACCGTCTTCAATCGTACTATTGAAGCGGTAACCAATACGTTGATCGTGGTTATAGCCGGGCTGCCATTGCTGGCCCGGCCCCGCCGAACTCCGCCACGGCCGCCCTGCTGCACCCCGATTTTCATAGTGCGTTTGCGTCCACGGGGCATTGTCATTGGCGACCCGATCCCAGGAGGCCTGATAAAAATCCGTTAGCTGGCCCAGCGCATTTTCCTGGTACCCGCCCGGCTGCCAAGGGGAATAGGGCAAGTACTGAAACGTCTCGCGACCAAAAGCATCATACCGATGCGGTTGCACGCGGTCGCGCCCACCGGGAGTGTTCTGATTTAGAACCTCCTGATCGACCCGTCCCATCCCATCGATGTAGGTAGTGCGCGAGACGCATTCAGCGGGAGGACGCGGGCCTAAATCCTGGTCGACGGCGGTAAAGGGCGGTGCGGAACCTGGATTGACAACTTGCGTGGGCGTCGTGGCCCGTGGCCCAATGCCCGCCTGAAGGGCCGTCCAGGAGCGGATGAAATTCGGAGTAACCACGGGCACGGGGTTTGGCTGCGCGAACGCACGGGCCCCAGCGCCTAGCAACGTTGCAAATAGCAGCGTCCGAAATCTTAGTAGCGTTTTCATAAAGACAGTTGACTTAAAAATTACGGCTGGCTTAACTGATACTGGTTCGCCTGAAGCAAATTGCCATCGGTGTCGAATGCTGCCCGCAGCCGCCCAAAGTCATCGTATTCGTAGAATACAGTCTGGTTATTTTCGTCAATGATGCTCGTTACGCCCACATGGGGCTCGTGGGTGTAGGTGGTAACGCGGGCATCACGCGTTACCAAGCGAATGTCATCGATAAGTACTTTGTGCCCTCCCATAAAAACCGGTAAATCTTCTAAATTTTGGGTCTTATGAATCGCTACAGAGTAGAAGCGCCACTTACCATCTTCCGGCATCTTGAAGATTTTGGGATCGTTGTTGCACGGCGCAAACCAGGCACCGACAAAAGCCTCACCATCATCCAGTATACCGGTTCCTGCTTTATCAGCACGGCGTGCCCAAAAGCTTAAAATGTATTCATCATCACCCATTATAGACGTCATGCCTGCCGTCAGACACCAGAAAGGGTCATCTGTATTGCTAGCAGAGCGTATGACCGCTTTAACAATGGGGTCTTGCGCAGGAATAGGAGCACCTAATGGGCATGGAGGCAAGTTAGGCCTGTTATGTGATCCTGTTTTGGTCGAATCTGTTACAATTTGGCTCAGCGCTGGCCTTGTATGACCACTACCATCGGGATTTTCGTCGTCATATACTATCTGTTCGCGCAGATTTGGCGGACGCAGTGAGTACTTCCCGGTGTGAGACGTGTTATCCAATTCAGGATTGTAGTATCTCGAATTGGCAGATGAGTGTCCTCTACCCCGAAAAGGTAGTCAGGAGTTAGTAGAGGTTTTTTGGGCGAGGAAAGTCATTGGGGGCACATTTTGGAGTGCCTGATGGGGTCGATGGTAGTTGTAGTCGTGTTGCCATTGCTGGCTCAGGTCGCGGAC
>JANNMJ010000095.1:0-50062 GCA_031397815.1 Hymenobacteraceae bacterium | reverse complement strand
GATTGGTCACGATTGGTCAAGAATTGCTTAGTCTGAATTACCCCGAAGGGGTTTCATCCCAGAAGCCCGGGGTTGATTTTGAAAAAAATCTACCCCGGGCTACGCGGCACAGCGCGGCCTGTTGCTAGCACCATACATCCCCCAACGCAAACCGGCCGCTCCCCCTTTTCAGGAGAAGCGGCCGGTTTTTTTTCAAGGGAGCCTCACGAAAGGCTCAAACCCCTACTTCACAATCTCAACCCAGCTTCTGAACGTCTGACCGTTGGCGGTGAAGAGGTAGTAGTAGGTGCCGGCGCTGAGGTCGCCGCCGTTCCACGAGTTATCGTAGTTCTTGCGGCGGTACACTTCGCGGCCCCAACGGCTGAACACGGCCAGCTCGTTGTCGGGGTAGAGGGTCGCGTTGTCGATGACGAACGTGTCGTTCTTACCATCGCCGTCCGGGGTGATGATGTTGTAGGTCGCCAGCGCGTTGCTGAACTGCACTTTCGCTTGGTTCGAGTACGAGGCGGGGTCGGAACCACGCGCGTCGGCAATCACGCGGAAGGTTTGGTCGAAGGCATCGCGGCCGATGCCGGTCGCGGTGTACGTCAGCTGTCCGGTGCCCGTCGTGGTGGCGAGGTCGGTGAAGGCACCGCCTGCTACTGAGCGCTGAATGCGGTAATCCGTCACGTTGCGGCTGCCGTACTCGTTCCACGTCAGCACCACGTTACCCGTCGCTTCCTGCCCGGTGACGGTCAGCAGCATCGTGTTGTACTCCGTCGATTGCAGCACCGTGCCGCAGCCGTTCGTCACGTCAACGCGGTACACGTAAGACGTCGTGTTCGGCGAAACGCCACCGTCGGTGTAGGTCGTCGTGGTGCCGGGCAGGGTCGTCAGGGTCGAGAAGCTCGTGCCCGACAGCTCGCGGCGTTGCACCACGAGCTGCGTGTTCGGCTGCGCGTTGATTGCGCCGAGGCCGAGGTTGATCTGCACCGGGTTCGCGGGGTCCACCGTCGCGAGGTTCATCTGGGGAGCGCTTTGGTCGAGGGTCAGGGCAATGACGCCCGCCGGACCTGCGCAACCCGCCGACGACGTTTCAGTCGCCGTCACTGACGGCACGGTCGTGCCGTCGAAATCAACCGTCACCGTGCTCGTTCCCTGTCCGGCGGTGATCGTCCCACCGGTCACGCTCCACTGGAACGTCGAGCCCGGCAAGCTGCCGCTGATCGTGTACGATCGGCCCGTCAGCCCTTGCGGGCAGATGAACTGCGGCCCACCGATGGCGGCGGTCTGCGGAATGGCATTCACCGTAATCGAGGTCGTAATCACCGGACCCACACAACCGGCGGCGTTGGTTTCCTGCGCGCCAATCGTGAATGTGCCCGCCGTAGCGGCCGGGTAAGCGAACGAGCCAGCGGTTACGCCGGTCTGCACGTTGCCGTCCACGGTCCACTGATACGTGGAGCCGGGAGCGCCGGGGAGCGTAAAGCTCTGGTTCGAACCATCCGCGCATGCCGCCGCTGGGCCAGCTACGGCCAGCGTGGCGTCAGGCGCCGCCAGCACGTTCACGGTCAAAGCTGCCGACGTGCCGAAGCAGTTGGCGAGCGGGGTCGAGCTGGTTTCGGTCACCACCAACGAGGCAGTGCCCGGCTGCGTGAAGGTCACGGTTACGGTGCTGGCGCCGTTGCCGGTGATCGTCCCGACCGACGTGCCCGTCAGTGCCCAGCTATAGCTCGAACCCGGCGAAGGCGTCGGAATCGAGAAGGTCTGCGGTCCGCCGTTCACGCAGAACGAAGGCGCGCCGACCGGCGTCTGGGTCGCCAACACCTGGTTGATGCGCACCGCGAACGTCACCGTATCCGAAGCGCAACCCGTTGCGTTGGCGATGCTCACGAGCTGCACTTTGGCGTTGGCATTGGCCGCGCCCCAATCCACACTCACCGTCGAGCCGGTGTTGGCGCCGTTGATCGTGCCGCCCACTACGCGCCAGAAGTAATTCTGGAAGTTGACGCCCACCGCTGCGTACGGCACCGCCGTCAGACCGGGGCAAACCGAAGGCGGTCCGCTGATCTGGTCGCCGGTTGGTTTCGCGTTAACCGTCACCGTTTGGGTCGTCGTGTTTTCGCAGGTATTGCCGTCGCGGCCCGTCGCCACCACCGTGTAGGTGCCGGGCGCAAGGGTCGATGGGTCGAAGCTCGTGGCCGCCGCCGTATTCACGGTGAAGGTCACGGTACCGGCGCCGCCGTTGACGGTTCCGGCTAGCGTTACGGCTGGTTCACCTTGGCAATACGCGGCGTTGAGGCCGGTAATCGCCACGGTTGGCAGGGCGTTGATGGTCACGGTCTGGGTGGCCGTGTTTTGGCAGGTGGTGGCGGTCACCACGCCGGTCGCCACGATGGTGTGGGGGCCGGGAGCGAGGATCGCCGGGTCGAGCACCGTCGCAGGCTGACCGTCGATGGTGAAGGTCGAGGTGCCGCCGCCGCTCACGGTAGCCGCCAGCGTCACCGCTGCCGAAGTCGTGCAGTACGCCGGGTTCAGACCCGTAATCGCCACCGCTGGTAGGGCGTTGATGACCACTGTCTGCGTCACCGAAGCCGAGCAGGTATTGCCATCGATGCCCGTCGCGATAACCGTGTAAGTACCCGGTGCGAGGGTCGATGGGTCGAAGACCGAAGTCGCCGTGCCGTTCACCGTGAACGTAATCGCGCCGTTACCCGATACCGTACCGCCGAGCGTCACTGGGGCGCTGCCTTGGCAATACGCCGTGTTCAAACCGAGGATCGCGACGGTCGGCAGCGCGTTGATGGTCACGGTTTGCGTGGCCGTGTTCCGGCAACCGGTGGCCGTAACCGTTCCCGTGGCAATCACGGTGTAGGTGCCCGGCCCGAGGGTGGTGGGGTCGAGGGAGGTAGCGTTCGTACCGTTCACGGTGTACGTCACGCTGCCCGTGCCGCCCGTGAGGGTGCTGGTCAGCGGCACTGGAGCAGCGCTGACGCAGTACGCGGGGTTCAGGCCGGTAAGCGCCACCGTCGGCAGCGCGTTGATGGTGATGGTGCGGGTGGTGATGTTGCGGCAGCCGGTCGCGGTGAGCGTGCCGGTTGCTACCACCGTGTAGGTGCCGGGCGCGAGGGTCGTGGGGTCGAAGCTCGTGGCCGGGTTGCCGTTCACGGTGAAGGTCACCGTTCCGTTCGTGGTAGAGGCGTTCACGGTGGCGGCCAGCGTTACGGCTGGTTCGCCTTGGCAAAACGCCGCGTTCAGGCCTGTAAACGCCACCGTCGGCAGCGCGTTGATGGTCACTTGAGCGGTATCTCTCGTGGCGCAGCCGTTAGCGCCCGTTCCGCTGAAAAGGATGGTGTGGACGCCGGGCGTCAGCGTGGCCGGGTTGAGCACCGTGGCAGCCGTGCCGTCGATGGTGAACGTACCGCCCGCCACGTTATCGACCGTTCCGGTGAGGGTAACGGCTGGCTCATCGGCGCAATAGGCGTTTTGCAGACCCGTAATCGCCAGCACCGGCAGTGGGCGGATGGTGATGGTGAGGGTCGTATCGTTGGAGCAGCCCGTCGCCGCTTCCGTGCGGGTGAAGCGGATGACGTGCTGACCGACGCCCAAGTTGGCGGGCAGGAAGCTCGTCACGGCCGTCACACCGGCGTCGATGAAGAACTGACCGGCCGCGTTACCCGTCAATGAAACCGCTGGTTCGTTGAGGCAGAAGCTCGTGGCGGTCGGCGCCGTGATGCTGACCACCGGCAGGGCGTTCACGCGCACGGTTTGGGTGGTGGTGGTGCCGCAACGGTTCAAGCCCGTTCCGCTGAAAATCACCGTGTGCAGCCCCACGCTCAGGGCGGCGGGGTTGAACGACGTAGCAGGCTGGCCGTCAATCGTGAATGAGCCGCCGCTCACGGCGTCCACCGTGCCGGTCAGGGCCACGGGCGCTGCATCGCGGCAATACGCGGCGTTCAGGCCGGTAATCGCCAACACGGGCAGCGCCTTGATTTCAACGCGCAGCGAGTCGGTATCGCGGCAGCCGTTCGGGCCGGTTCCCTGTACGAATACGATGTGGAAGCCGACCGAAAGCGTGGCCGGGTTGAGCTGGGTAGCCGCCACACGGTCGATAGAGAACGTGACGTTGGCGCCCGTAACCGGCGTGCCGTTGGCCGTGGCGGTCAGCGAAACCGCTGGGTCGTTCTTGCAATAGCTGGTGAGCAGGTTCGTGAGCAGAACCGTTGGGGCGGTGTTGACAGTGATGGTGCGCGTGGCAGTCGCCGTGCAGTTGCCAACGCCCGTTCCGAGCAGCGCCACTACGTGCGGCCCGGCCGTCAGCACGGCCGGGTCGAAGACCGTTGCAGGCTGACCGTCAATCGTGAAGCCCGTCGTAACGGCCGCGCCGTTCACGGTGCCCGTCAGGGGCAGCGGCGCATCGTTGGAGCAGACGGTCGTGGGGAAGCCCGTGGCGAGCGCCACGACCGGCAGCGGATTCACCACCACCGTCACCGAAGGAGAAGTGCCGATGCAGCCGTTCGCGTCGGTCACGGAATACGTGATCGTGAACGTGCCCGCCACGCGTGGCGTGAACACGCCGTTCACGAGGTTCGTGGTGCCGCCGGTGCCGGTAATCTGGAACGTGCCGCCGGTCGGGGACGACGCTAGCGGTGTGCCGGTTGCGGCGGGGTCGACGCAATACTGCGGGTTCAGGCCGCTCAGCGTGGCGTTCACGCCAGCGGATACTTCCACCGTCCGGAGCAATTCCGGGCTAGGGCAGCCGAACCGCGAAACGGCTTTCACGCTCAGCGTGCCCGTTCCGGCCGTCGTCCAGCGCACCGTGACGGTGGCGCCGGTCGCGGAACCCTGAATCGTGCCGCCGCCCGTCACCGTCCACTGGTAGGCGGTCGTTGTCGTTGGAGCGCCAACGGCCGTGTAAGTGGCCGTGGAGTTCGGGCAAAGTGTGGTGTCGCCGTTGATGCGCGTCGCGGGAGCGGGGCGCAGCACGGTAATCACGTACGGAATCGACGTTTCCTTCACCGGGCAGCCTTGCTCGTCGCGGGCCGTTAGGTTGACGTTATACACCCCCGCCGAGCCGCACGTCGAGATAAACTGGAAGGTTCCCGTCTGCTGCGTAATCCCGTTAATGACGATGGGCTGCCCCGCCGCGGTGCCCTGCTGGTTGTTGAACGTGGCGTTGAAGCCGCCCGGCCCGTCGAGCAGCGGACTGGTGGCGCTCAGCCGCACGGGGTTGCCCACAATCGAGACGCTCGCGGTAGCCGCGAACCCCGTCGTTTGTCCTTCTTCAATGGTGATGTTGGTCGAGCCGCCGGTGGTGTTGAACTGGAGAACCGGGTTCGTCGTGGTCGGACATTGCCGCACCTTCAACTGAATCTCGCGCAGCGTAGAAGAGATGATCGAGTCGCGCCCGCCGATCGTGCGGTGCTCATCCACCTGAATCGCGACGACGTAATCGCCGGGCGTTGGGATACTGTAGCGCGTTTCCCCCGTAATCGGGTTAATGAAGGCGTAACCGCTCGCGCCGAATGGCTGCGTTTGGCTAAAGCCCTGCGCGTAGTTTACCGGCACGACGGAGTTGATGTCGAACGTGCCGTTCGGCGCGTCGGAACGGTCGTACGGGGCAATGAAGCGGTAGGTGAGCTGGTCGCCGTCGGGGTCGAAAGCGTTGTTGATCAGGAACGTCGTGTCCGGGCCAGCGCACAGCAGCGAGCTGACGGTATCGGAGAAAATCGGCGATTGGTTATCGAGAATCGGCGACGGAATCAGGACGTACAGGTACTGCCCTTGCTGGTCGGGGGCATCAAGATTGACGACGGTGGCATTACGCGTCCGGTCGGTATAAACGCCGTAGTAACCATCCGGTGAGATCGGCAGATTGACAATGGCGCTGTATTGTACCAGCCGAATGCAGCCCGCCGTAATGTTGCAACCCGCCGGTGGGGTTGGCGTAATAATCGGGGTGGCAATGGGGAACAGCGGGAACGTGCCCGGCTGAGCCGTACCCTGCGGGTTTTGCACCTGCACGCCGCTCGGGTTGTCGGGGTCTTGGATTTGAATGCCCGTCTCGCGGTCGTAAATTTCTAGACCGATGACTCCCCGGCCGTCTGGGACGTTTGAGTTAGGCCCGCAGTTGGTGTAAATCGAAAATGTGATCTCATAGCGGGCGGGCCGGGTCGGGTTCGAGAAATCGAAATCGACGAACCGGTAACGCAGCTCGCCGCCTTCCAGGTGAGTGGCGGCGGCGGGACTGATTCGTAAAAAAAGCAGGAATGCCGTGACGATCCAGCCCAGTATAGCGGGCGGGCGACGAAGTAGAGTTGAGCGCATTGGAGCGATCGGAGGGGAAGAAAATGTAAGCAGTGGGTAATCGGTAATCAGCTATAAGTCGAAGAAGCCGCTCCCGGCCGAAAGGAATCGGTTGGGGGCGGCTTCGACTGAGAAGTTAGTCGCGCACCAGGCGCAGGGTGCCGCGCAGGGCGGCCGTAGGGCCATCGGTGGTGAGGATGTAGACACCGCGCGGCAGATCCGCGAGGTCAAGCGCCACCGTCGCGGCCGCCCGGACGGTTACCGTGCGGCGGGCCACCACGTTGCCGAGCATCGAGCGCACGGTCAGCGTCAGGATGGCGCCGTTGGTCACGCCGGGCACATCGCCCCGGAACTGCACCTGCACCCGGCCATCGGCCGTGGGGTTAGGCACCACCGAAACCGCGAGCGGCAGCCGGGCAGCAGCCGTGCTCAGCACCGTATCACGGACGTAGACGGTGTAGTCTTCCATCTGACCGTATTGCGGCGAAGCACACGGCGTCAGGGGGGCGTTGTTCACCCAATCGGAGCCGACGCGCATCCGTAGCGCCGTGTTCTTAATGGCCGTCGTTGGCACGTTGAACGTCGAGACGTGCGCGCCGTTCTGCGCCGTCGAGAGCATCACTTGCTCGGCAACATCATCGAAATCGCCGTTATTGTCGAAGTCGATCCAAGCCACTACCCGTGCGCCTTGGCGCTGGATGTTGCGCACCCGCAGCGTGGCGGCCTCGCCACTGAAAATCGCGCCCTGCTTGGCGCAGGTGTAATCCTGATAGCCATCGGTCGGCAGTGGCGTGCTGTTCGTGAGCACGCGCCCGAATGCCGTCAGCCGCACCGAGTCGATACCCAGCCCGAAGTTCGGCGTTGTGGAGGCGGGCTGGCAAAACGCCGCTACTGGCACGGGGAAGCCAGTCACCGTTACGGCAGCAGTCCGGACGATAGAATCGGCCCCGAACACGTTGCGCACCACCAGCTTCACCGTGTAGGTACCGGCTCCGGCGGGGTATTGGTGCGTCGGGTTGGCCTGCGTGCTGCCGGTCGAGGCATCACCGAAACTCCACGACCAGCTCGTTGGGGCGTTGCTCGATTGGTCGGTGAAAGTCACCAAGCCGTCGCAGCTCACGGTTTGATTGACCGTGAAGTTGGCTACAGGCGGCGCTTGCTGCGGCGTGATAACCACCGTGTAATCTTCGATCTCCAGCCCCTGCGCCCGGTTCGGCGGGCACGAAGTGTTGGCGAACTGCTGGTTCCGCGTCGAGAGCACGCGCATCGACGTCACGCCGAGGCGGGCCGACGAGGGAATGGTGAACGTTTGCTGCTGAATGGGCAGATTTTGGTTGCTTTGCGCAGCCAAAACCTGTTCGCTGGCATCCCAGGTGCCATCTTGGTTATAATCGATCCAAGCGGCCACGAAGTAGAACGGCGGCCCCATTCCCTGCGTCACCTGCGTGGTGACGGTGAGCGTCGTCGGCTCGCCCTGCGTGACGTTGATGACTGGGCTGGTCACCGATACATAAGCGCCGGAATCGAGCTGCGAGGCGCGGTCGAGGTTCTCCATCTGCACGCGGCTGATCCAAACCGACTGCGTTTGCAGGTTCGTCGGGACGCAGTAAATGCGGCACGGCAGCACCACTTGCACGGCATTGACGAGGGCGACAGAGTCAGACCCAAACGCGTTCGACGCAACCAGCGAAACCGTGTACGTGCCCGCAGCGCGGTACGTATGCTGCGGCGATTGCACGGTGCTCGTCGTGCCGTCGCCGAAATACCACAGCCAGCTCGTAGGAGCATTCTGCGACACATCGTTGAACTGCCGCGTAGTATCACACGGCGAGGCAGCCGCTACCACCGAGAAAGCAGCGACCGGCGGTAGCGTGTTCTCCTTCACCACCACCGTATAATCTTCGGCCTGACCGTTTTGCGGGGCTGTGCAAGCCGTACCGCCCGGCTGACCGGGCGCATCGGCGATGATCCGCATCCGCAGCGGCGCATTGCGCGGCGCCGACGCCGGAATCACGATCTGCGCACTCGCGCCAATTTGGCCGAGGGCGGTCAGTACCTGCTCGCTCGCGCTGAACTGGCCGTTGTTGTCGAAGTCGATCCACGCGCGGGTATCGTGCGTGCCGGTGCCGGTGGTGACCGTCAGCGTGTACGAGTTGCCCACGATCAGATTGGCGCGGGAGCCGCACGTGAAGTCTTCGTAACCCGCCGTGCCGTTCGCCGACGTTTTGTTGATGCTGCCGAGCTGCACGCGGGTGATGCCGTAACCGCAGCAATACGCAACGGTTTGCGGCGTACAAGTGGCGGCAACTGGCACTTGGGTATCGTAGCGGATGTACCGGGTCTTGGTGAGCGAGTCGGTGCCGTTGGCGTTCGTGACCGTCAGCGTAACCGAGTAGATGCCTTGGGCGGCATACTGGTGCTGCGGGTTTTGCACGGTGCTGGCGGTGTTATCGCCGAAGCGCCAGCGCCACGCGGAGGGGGCGTTGGTTGACTGGTCGGTGAAACGCACCAGCCCGGTGCAGGTCAACGTATCGCTACCGGCCGTGAAGGCCGCGACGGGCGGGTTGGTGTTGCTCGTGATCGTGACGGCGTAATCTTCCACCTGACCGTACTGCGGCGTCGAGCACGGGGTGATGGAAGCCGTCGCGAGCGTCGCGTCCGACGAGACCCGCATCCGCAGCGGCGTGTTCAGCACCGCCGTAGCCGGCACCCGGAGGTTGGTGCCGTTGTGCATCATCGCGCCGTTCGAGGAGAAAAACAGCTCACTCGTGGCGTTCAGAATCCCGTTATTGTCATAATCAATCCAAACCCGCACGTTCTCCGCCGACAGCGTTCCCGTCTTGATCGAGATCGAGTAAGGCGCACCCGCCGTGATGGTCGTGCCGATGGTGCAGGAATAATTCTGATAACCTTCGCTGTACCCGGCCGTAACGTTATTGATGGTGCCGAAAGTCACCTGGTAAATTCCCAGATTGAATAATACGGCATTGGGGCTGGTGGCGGTACCCGGCGTGCAGTTGGCTGCAACGGGGCACTGCGCAAAGGCCGCTGGGGTTGCCCCGAGGCCCATAGCAAGCGCTAACAGGTAACCTGATAAGCGCCGGGACGTCAGCAGACGTGCGCGAAAAGGTGCGATCATAATCGGTTGACAGGGAGGTGTAAAACGGGCAGACCTCGTAGAAGTCCTAAAAGTACTCTAGGAACAGCGCAGCAGCGTGCGGGAAAGCGCGGCTTCCTCTTTTTCGGCCAGCGAGTTCACTGTGAAGAAGGTGGTTACCACGAAAAGTTTAATTGCCCTTTATAGGCGAGCCGTGTGTTGATAAGACGGCCCACTCAGGCCGAACGTTGCTCCCGGTCACCGGAACTGCCCGCGTACTTTTGACGGCCCCGCCCACTTGGGCGGCGGAAAAGCACTTGGCGCGGCTTAGAACGACCTTTGGAGCGCCGCCGCGCCGAAAATCAGGCAGTATATGACAGGGAAAGTTGTCCTCATTACGGGCGGTTCGGCGGGTATCGGCCGGGCGTTGGCGGTGGCGTTTGCTCAGCAAGGAGCCGCCGTGGCTTTCACAGGGCGCGATGCGACCGGTTTGGCCGAAACCACCCGCTTGGTGAGCGCCGCCGGGGCGCGCGCCCTCGCCGTGGCCGCCGACGTGAGCGTGGCGGCCGATTGCCACCGCGCCGTCTCCGAGACGGTGGCGGCGTTCGGGCGGCTCGACGTATTGATCAACAACGCCGGCATCTCGATGCGGGCGCTTTTTGAGGAAGTGGATACGGCCGTGCTGCGCCGCCTGATGGACGTGAATTTCTTCGGAACCGTTGAGACCACGAAAGCCGCTTTGCCGCATTTGTTGGCCGCGCGCGGCTCCATCGTGGGCGTTTCGAGCATTGCGGGCTACCGGGGCTTGCCGGGGCGCACGGGCTACTCGGCGTCCAAGTTCGCGATGCACGGTTTCCTTGAAGCGCTCCGGACCGAGCTGCGCCCGCGTGGTGTCCATGTGCTGCTGGCTTGTCCGGGGTTTACGGCGTCTAATATCCGCTCCACGGCGCTGCTGGCCGATGGCCGTCCGCAGGGCGATTCGCCGCGGGATGAGGCCAAGATGATGAGTCCCGAGGAAGTGGCGGGCCATATCCTGCGGGCCGTGCAGAAGCGGCAGCGCGACCTGGTGCTCACGGGGCAGGGCCGCCTCACGGTTTTCCTCAACCGCTGGCTGCCGGGGTTGGCGGATAAGCTGGTGTTCGACCATTTCGTGAAGGAAGAAGGCGGTTTTGGCCCGTCGGCCGAGCAATAACAGACGGCCGCAGCGGCTGTTCCGCTCTAGCCAGACGACAAAAAAGCCCACCTCGTGCGCGAGGTGGGCTTTTTTGTAGATGGATTGCCAAAAATCACCGACTAATGGCCGGGATTCCGCGACGCTGACGGCGCTCAGTGGCGGCCGTCAGTCTATAGTGCTGTTGGACTAGTCGCGGTCGTCGTTGCTTTTGATACCCTCGCGCTCGGCTTCGGCGCTTTTGAGGCCGTCGCGGGCGCCTTTGTAAGCGCCTTTTGCGGCATTACCGACTTTCTCGGCGCCCCGGTCAATCACCTGACCGGCTTTGTTGGCGCCTTCGCCGATGGCGCGCCCGGTTTTATAGGCGGCGTCTTTCGTTTCGGCGGCACCTTCGGAAGCGCGGGCTTCGCTCTTGTCGAAGGTTTTGAAGGCGGCGTACTTGATTTTTTCCTTTGCGATCTCCGCCTTGTCAGCCGTCGAGAGCTGGTCTTCTACCTGCTCTTTGCGGGCGTTCAGGGCCTTCCAATCGGCGTTGACGGCTTGCCAATCCGCGATTTCGTATTGGTTCTCGTTCGCCTTCACCGTCTGCACAAACTGCTCGTACGTGGCGCGCAGGCCGGCGGCGGGGATGCTGGCGTACGTCGGCGCGACGGGCGTGTAGAGCTTGCCCACGGCCATAGTGGGCACTTTGCTGCGGTACGCGGCTTCGCGCTGGTCGTAGGCGGTGGAGTAACGCGTTTTCAGCGCCTCGATATCGGCCTTTTGCTCGGCCGTGAACTGGTCCATATCGCGCTCGGCGGCGGCGAGCTTGGCGTCGTAATCGGCTTTCGCGCGGTTCATATCCGCCGAAAACTCGGTGTCGCTCATATCAATCCGCTGCACGTCACTTTCCGCGGTCTCGACATACGTCTTGAAGTCGGAGTACGCGTTTTGGGTATTCGCCGAAGCCTCTTGGCGCTCGGCGCTGGAGCAGCTGGTGAGTGCCGGGGCAGCGCCCGCGAAGGAGATGGCGAGGGCCAGAGTGAGCGCCGGGCGCCACGAAGGTTGAAAAATCATGGGAAAGGTGATGGGGGATTTCAGGGTTCGAAAAATGGAAGCGCGCACCGGATGAGCCGGTCTGTTGCCCGCCGCGAGGCGCTTCTGCGGGCCGTATACGCAGCCGCCCCCGGCGCCGGTTACATCAGCCGTACTTTCGCCCGCCCTACCGACGTTTCTTCGCCCGTGATTCCTCTCCTCGACCTTCCGGCCCAGCACGCGCCTTTACAGGCTGCCCTCACAGCGGCTTTTGAACGGGTAATGGCCGACGCGGCCTTCATCCAAGGCCCCGATGTGGCCGCGCTGATGACCGAGCTGAGCGAATACCTCGGCGGGCCGCGCGTGGTGCCGTGCGCCAACGGCACCGACGCCTTGCAGCTCGCCTTCATGGCCCTCGACCTGCGGCCCGGCGATGAGATCATCGTCCCGGCGTTCACGTACGTCGCCACCGCCGAAGCCGCCGCGCTGCTCGGCCTGAAAGTCATCCTAGCCGACGTGCGGCCCGATACGTTCTGCCTCGACCCCGCCGCCGTCGCGGCCGTCGCGACGGTGCGCACGCGGGCCGTGGTGCCGGTTCACCTCTTCGGCCAGTGCGCCGATATGGCCGGGCTGCTGCCGTTGGCCGCGCGCCACGGCTGGCACATAATAGAGGATACCGCGCAGGCGCTGGGCGCCACTTACCAGCTTCCCGGCACCGCCGAACGCGTGGCGGCGGGGGCAATCGGTACGGTCGGCACGACGTCGTTCTTCCCCTCAAAAAATCTCGGTGCCTTCGGCGATGGCGGGGCGCTCATCACCACGGATACCGCGTTGGCGGTGCGGCTGCGCGAAATCGCCAACCACGGGCAGCCCGCCGGGACCAAATACCGGCACGAGCGCATCGGTCTCAATTCGCGGCTCGATACGCTGCAAGCGGCGCTGCTCCGCGTCAAGCTGCCGTACCTGAACGACTGGACGGCGCGGCGCCAAGCCATCGCCGCGCATTACGATGCCGCGGTTGCCGCGCTGCCCGGCGTGCAGCCGCCCGCCCGCGAGGCGCGCTCGACGCACGTTTTCCATCAATACGTCATCACCTGCGCCACACCCGCCCTGCGCGATGCCGTGCGCGCCCACCTCACTGCCCAACAGATTGCCACGGCTGTGTATTACCCGGTGCCGTTGCATCAGCAGTCCGCCTACCCCGGCCTCGGCCAACCCGGCGCGTTCCCCGTCAGCGAGGCGCTCTGTCAAACGGTTTTAGCCCTCCCTATTCACCCCACGATGACGGATGACGACATCACCGAAGTGATTCAGGCGCTGACGACGGCCACCAAGACCGTCATCAGCGCCTGAAAAAATGGCTGCGTATTTCCGGGCACTTGCGCGCAACGGCGTCTGCCCAAAACCTATTTATTGAACCGTCGCGGGTACGCTGCCGGTGTTCTCGTAATCACGGTCGCGGAGGCGTTTGCGGACGTAGTTCGGAAATGGAAAATTCTGGTCGTGCTCCTTCATGATATGATACAGGCGCGTGTTGTCGAACCGGGCGAGCTTACCGACTCCAATTCCGCCGAAAAAGCCCACCAACACGCCCCAGCCGAGCGGCGAAACGCTGACTGTGCGGGTGCCGCCACCCGATTCGCGCGTGCCGGTTTGCGTGGAAAGCCAGCCGATCGAGACGGCGCCCGTGCCGAGCCAAATCAGCCCGCCGCGCTTCTTGCGCTTGAACAAGTGCGTCACGGCCCGGGCCTCGCGGTCTTGCGCGTACCGCTGATAGAGGTAGGTAGAATACTTGCCGGGTACTTTCGAGGGCGGCAACAGCTCACTGGAAAGAGGGTCTGCCGATGGCGTGGGGGCTTGCGCCAAGCCCACGACGGGCACAGAAAGAAGTGCTACTGCCAGCAAAGCAGCGCGAAAAGTGGTCAGCATAGAAGTGAATTAAAAAGACGAATAAAAGCAGGCAGGGTAGAGGGGCGCGGGCCGTAAAACCTACACAGTCTTAGGCGGCAAAGCCACCCCAATGCTCAGCTCTTTGAGCTGAGCGGGGGAAATCGGCGATGGCGAGTCAATCATCACATCCCGCCCGGCGTTGTTTTTCGGGAACGCAATAAAATCCCGAATCGAGTCGGCGCCGCCGAGGAGCGAGCAGAGGCGGTCGAACCCGAACGCGATGCCGCCGTGCGGCGGGGCGCCGTACGTGAACGCATCGAGCAGAAAGCCGAACTGCGCCTGCGCCTCTTCCGGCGAGAACCCGAGGAGCGAGAACATCCGGCTCTGCACGGCGCGGTCGTGGATGCGGATGGAGCCGCCGCCAATCTCGACGCCGTTGAGGACGATGTCGTACGCGTTCGCCCGAACGTCGCCGGGGTGGGTGTCGAGGAGGCCGATGTCTTCCGGTTTCGGGGAAGTGAAGGGGTGGTGCATCGCGAAGTAGCGGCCTTCCTCTTCGTTGAACTCCAGCAGCGGGAAATCGACGACCCAGAGGGGCGCGAACACGTTTTTGTCGCGCAGCCCTAGCTGCTCGCCCATCAGCAGACGCAGCTCGTTGAGCGCTTTGCGCGTCTTCTCGGCCGGTCCGGCGAGGACGAGGAGGAGGTCGCCGGGTTGGGCGTTGAAAGCGGCTTTCCACGCGGCCAGCTTTTCGGCATCGAAGAATTTATCGACCGAAGATTTCACGGAGTCGTCGGCTTCCACGCGGGCGTACACCAAGCCGGTGGCGCCGATTTGCGGGCGCTTCACGT
Organism: Hymenobacteraceae bacterium; assembly: GCA_031397815.1. Lineage (GTDB taxonomy): Bacteria > Bacteroidota > Bacteroidia > Cytophagales > Hymenobacteraceae > JANNMJ01. The sequence goes on along the minus strand of JANNMJ010000095.1, from coordinate 35,754 downwards.
AATCGGTGAGCACGTCGAGCTGCTTGCGGGTGTAGGTGGCGGCGCCGGTCGCGCAGATGCCCACGACCAGCTCAGCGGCATCGAAAACGGGGAAGCCGTGGCCTTTTGCCACGTCGTTCAGCTCCACGAATTCCATCCCAAACCGCGTGTCGGGCTTGTCGGAGCCGTAGCGGCGCATGGCGTCGGCGTAGGTCATGCGGGGGAATTCGCCGGGATCTTGCCCTTTGACTTCGCGCAGCAAATGCCGCGTCAGCCCCTCAAACGTGTTCAAAATATCTTCCTGCTCGATAAACGACATCTCACAGTCGATCTGCGTGAACTCGGGCTGCCGGTCGGCGCGCAGGTCTTCATCGCGGAAGCACTTCACGATCTGGAAGTACTTATCGAATCCCGCCACCATCAGCAGCTGCTTGAACGTCTGCGGCGATTGCGGGAGGGCGTAAAACTCGCCGGGGTTCATCCGCGACGGCACCACGAAATCGCGCGCGCCTTCAGGCGTCGATTTAATCAGCACTGGCGTCTCGACTTCCAAAAACCCCTGCCCGTCGAGGTACGAGCGCGTGAGCTGCGCGACGCGGTGCCGCAATTCGAGCGCCCGCCGCACGGGCGTCCGGCGTAGGTCGAGGTAGCGGTATTTCATCCGCACGTCGTCGCCGCCGTCGGTTTCGTCGTCAATCAAAAAAGGCGGCGTCTGCGACTGGTTCAGGATTTCGAGCTTCTCGACCCGAATCTCGATGTCGCCGGTCGGCATATTCGGGTTCTTGGAATGGCGCTCGGCCACTTTACCGGTGGCGCGCACCACGAACTCGCGCCCCAGCGTCCGGGCGATTTCCTGCATTTCCGGCGCTTCCACCCCCGCCTCAGCCACGAGCTGCGTCAGGCCATAACGGTCGCGCAGGTCGACCCAAAGCACGGCGCCCTTGTCGCGGGTGCGCTGCACCCAGCCGCAAAGCGAAACGGTTTGACCAATATGTTCGGCGCGGAGCTGGCCGCAAGTGTGCGTACGAAGCATCAGGAGTTTAGCGTCAGAATGAAGTCGCAAAACTACGCGCCGGGGCGTAGGGTCCGCCACTAAACCAAGAAACCCGCCGGAAGCAATTGCTTCCGGCGGGTCTCAGGGGTATTGAAGGGGAGAGGGTAAATAAGTATGGTAACTAGTTACGTTTGCTCAAAAACGTGCTCTTGCTCAAGGAGCTTCTTTCACTTCACTGCTAAAGCCTGTAAGAATTTAATCGGCGCTTGATTACTGCACCATCCGCGCAATCACCACGTCGTGGTCGGTGCTGAGGCGGGCTTCGTAGGGTTGATTCGCGACGGGCACGGGCAGCTCCAATTGGCCTTCGTTCACCAGCACGCTGCCGCTGTACACCACTTCGCCGGTTTGGGCGTCGGCCAGCTCCAGCGCGGCCCAGCCTTGCTGCGTCGGCATCGAGAACGTAATCAGCACCGTGGAGCTGGCGGTCAGCGCCTGCATCTGCACTCTCACGCCGTTGAGCTGCGCGGTGGCCACGGTGGCTACTGGTGCGGTGGTGGGCGTAACAACGGCAAAATCAGCCAGCGTCGGCGCGACCGAATCGGCGTACTCGGTCGGCGGCGTGAAGGTGCTCGCTACTTCCTGCTGCGCGCTGAGGGCGAAGGGAGCAAGAATCGAAATCAAGGAGAGGAGGAGCGTTTTCATGGCAATTTGAAATGAGACGATTTCTGGATGATTTTGAACTGATGCAAAGGTATCGTCCTAGCTAACCCCTACACAATCACATTTGTATGTGGTGAGAGGGGAGAGGAATGTGATTGCACGACTGCGCGGTATCGGGACGGAAGCAAGCAACCTGCCGCAACCAACGACCCTCTATATTTTCGACTGAGCGCCTGCTGAGTGACCATTGGGCGACCATTGGTCGGCATCCGTGGCGCGGCGCTTCACACGGCGGCATTCGGTTACCTTGCCGGTACTTTCCCCCTTTCCCTTTTATTCCTAATATGCTTCTGATCGAGAACCTCTCGAAGACTTACGCCAACGGCACGCGGGCGCTGCAAAACGTGACGCTCACGATTCCCGTCGGGATGTTCGGCCTGTTGGGGCCGAACGGTGCAGGCAAATCGTCGCTGATGCGCACCATTGCCACGCTGCAAGAGCCGGATTCGGGCAGCATCCGGCTCGATGAGCTGGATGTGCTGGTCGAAAAAGATGCCGTGCGGCGCCGGTTGGGCTATTTACCGCAGGAATTCGGCGTCTATCCGAAGATTACCGCCGAAGAGCTGCTCGACCACCTCGCCGTGCTCAAGGGGATTACGAACAAGGGCGAGCGGTCGGCCATCGTGAAGGCGCTCTTGGAGCAGACGAACCTTTACCACGTTCGGAATAAAAACCTCGGTGGGTATTCGGGGGGGATGAAACAACGTTTCGGCATCGCGCAGGCGCTTTTAGGCAACCCGCGCCTCATCATCGTCGATGAGCCAACGGCCGGTCTCGACCCCGCCGAGCGCAACCGCTTCCACAATCTGCTGAGCGAAATCGGTGAAGACCGGGTGGTGATTCTGAGCACCCACATCGTGAGCGACGTGAGCGATTTGTGTCCGCAAATGGCCGTCATCAACCTCGGCCAAGTGATGCTCACCGGCACGCCCACCGACGTGATGCGCGCCCTCGAAGGCCGCGTGTGGCGCAAGCTCGTGACGAAAGAAGAAGCGAAAGCCCTCGAAACGGTCGGCGTGAAAATCATCTCTTCGCGGCTGCACACGGGCCGCACGGTGGTGCACGTGCTGGCGGATAGCCGCCCCGATGTGGGTTTTGAAGAAGTGGCGCCGGATCTGGAAGACGTCTATTTCGCCCAAATCAACGGGTAGAGGGGGAGAGGAGATGTGGGGGATGTGAGGGAGGTGTGAAGGATGTGAGGATGTGAAATCGGGGTGCGCTCCTACTTACCCGGCACCGTTTCGGTGCCGGTTTTAGCGCACAAACCGGCACCGAGACGGTGCCGGATACCCAACGCCACATTCTTAACCCATCTCCACATTCCCACATCCTGAAACCACATCTCCACATCAAACCAAATCGACTTCATACTAGCATGTTTCTCCCGATATTCCTTTTCGAAATCCGTTACCGGCTCCGCCGACCGGCGACGTGGATTTATTTCAGCCTCTTTTTCCTGCTGGCTTTTATTCTGATGCTCGGCGCGGCCGGGGCATTCGGAAATGGCTCGGTGGTGCTGGGCGGTAATACGCCTAACGTACACGCCAACGCACCGGGGCCGATTAACTTTTACATCGCCATCCTGAGCTGGTTTGGGGTGTTGGTGGCGTCGGCGCTGCTTGGGAATGGCGTTTACCGCGATTTTGAGCACCGGACACATTCCCTGTTTTTTACCACGCCCATCACCAAATGGGGGTATTTGGGGGGACGGTTTTTGGGGTCGTTGGTGGTGGCGATTGGCGTTTTTTCGGCGCTGGCGCTCGGCTTGTGGCTCGGCACGTATTGGCCGACGGCGGAGGCGGTAAAAATCGGCCCCAATCACCTACTTTATTATTTGTGGCCGTACGTAGTGATTGTGGTGCCGAACCTGATTTTCGTCGGCAGTATCGTCTTTACCCTTGCCACGCTCACGCGCAATATTCTGAGCACGTATCTGGCGGCTATCGGGCTGCTCATCGGGTATCTGGTTGCCCTGAGCTTGGTCAATAGCCTCGATAACAAGCTGCTGGCGGCGGCGCTCGACCCGTTCGGCGCGTCGGCGGTGCGCTACACGACGCAATACTGGACGTCGGTCGACCAAAACACCCGCCTGTTGCCGCTTTCCTCATACCTGATGCTCAACCGGGCGCTCTGGCTCGGTATTGGGCTGCTTTTATTAGGCTTCTGCTATGTGCGGTTCCAGTTCGGCGCCTTCGCCACCGATAAAGCCGTGAAGGGCAAGCCCGCCCCGACCGGCCCAACCGCCGAATCGCTCACGAAAGGCTTTGCCGTGGCTACGGAACGGCTGCAACTGCCCGTCACGACGCAGCATTTGGGGGCGGCGTACATCTGGCAAACCATCTCGTCGCTGACGCGGCTCGAATGGCGGGCCATCGTGCGTAACGTCTATTTCGTTGCCATCGTGGCGGCTGGGGTTCTGTTTCTGATTGTCAACGCCACCCAGCTCGGCAAGATTTACGACACCCGCACCTACCTCGTGACCGGCGAGCTCGTGAGCAGCTTGTCGGGTCAGTTCGGCCTTTTTCTGTTCATTATCATTGTTTTTTATTCGGGGGAAGCCGTCTGGCGCGACCGCGACGCCAACCTCAACCAGATTACCGACGCTACGCCCGTGCCCGGCTGGGTGCCGCTCGTGGCGAAGTTTCTGGCGCTCGGCGGCGTGCAGCTGCTGCTGTTGGCGGTGATTATGGTGTTCGGGCTGCTCGCGCAGACCGTGACCGGCTACACCCGCTACGAGCTGGATGTGTACCTCACGGCACTCCTCGGCCTGACGCTGCCGGGGCTGCTACTCACGATTGTGCTCGCGCTCACGATTCAGAGCGTCGTGAACCACAAGTACGTGGGGCACATGATGCTCATCATCTTCTACCTCTTCGATATTTATCGCGGAAACATCGGCCTCTCGCATAACCTCTTCGGCTATTCCTACATCCCCAGTCCCAGCTACTCGGCCCTGAACGGGTGGGGGCACTTTATGCCCGCCGTCGGCGCCTGGACGCTCCACTGGAGCACGGTGGCGCTGCTGATGCTGATTCTGGCGTACCTGCTCTGGGTGCGCGGCACCGACACGGCTTTCCCCGAACGCTGGAAACAGGTGAAACGGCGGTTCAAGGGCCCCGCCATCGGGCTGACGGCGCTTGCCACCATCGCCGCGCTCGGCACGGGCACGCTGATTTATTACAACACCAACGTCCTCAACCACTACCGCACCGAAGATCAGGACGAGGCGCTGCAAGTGGAGTACGAGCAGCGTTACGGCCGTTTCAAGTACGCGCCGCAGCCGCGCATCAGCGAAGTGAACCTCACCGCCGACCTCTACCCCGCCCAACGCGGCGCCCGGTTCCGGGGGTTCTACTGGCTGGTCAACCGCAGCGGGCGGGCACTCGATTCGCTCCATCTGGAGGTTTCCGAAGACGCCACCATCCACAGCTTGGCAGCCGCGACCGGTTCCTCGAACCTCGTCAACGACCGGGCGCACAATTACCGCATCGAGCGCCTGCAAAAGCCGCTCACGCCCGGCGATTCGGTCAAGCTTTCTTTCGATATCGAATACCGCTACCGGGGCTTCCCTAATAGCGGCAATAACACGAGCCTCGTCTACAACGGCACGTTCATCAACTCCACGCTGCTCCCGCACATAGGGTACAGCGGCAACTACGAAATCGGAAGCATCGACGACCGTAAACGCCTGAAGCTGAAAGCGAAGCCCGATGTGGCACCCCTCAACGACAAGCGCGAGCTGAACCGCCAATTCATCGACGACCAGTCGGATTGGGTGCGGTTCGAAGCCATCGTTGGGACCGAGCCGGACCAGACCGCCGTCGCGCCGGGCTACCTGCAAAGGACGTGGGCCACCAACGACCGCCGCTATTTCCATTACAAGATGGACCGCCCGGTCGCGAATTTCTTCTCCTTCGTATCCGCCCGCTACGCCACGCGCACCGATTCGTGGTCGAACCCCGCCGGTGGATCGCCCGTCGCGATTACCGTTTACTATCAGCCCGGCCACGAGTACAACCTCGGCGCCATGATCAAGGGCGTGAAGGCGTCGCTGAGCTATTATTCCAAGCATTTCGCGCCGTACCCCGACCGTCAGGTGCGGATTCTGGAGTTCCCCGGCTACCAGTCGTTCGCGCAGAGCTTCGTCAATACCATTCCGTTCTCGGAGGCCATCGGGTTCGTGGCGAAGGTCGATTCCACGAATCCCGAGGACGTCGATTACCCGTATTACGTCACCGCCCACGAGATGAGCCACCAGTGGTGGGGCCACCAGGTGATGCCCGCGAACGTGGAAGGCTCGGCGGTGCTTTCGGAGACGATGTCGCAGTACGCCGCTCTGATGGTGATGCGGCAGCACGTCGGGCCGTATCAGATGCAGAAATTTCTGCAATCGGAGCTGAACCGCTACCTCTTCGGTCGCTCCAGCGAAGACCGTTACGAGCGCCCGCTGTACCGCGTCGGCGGTCAGCAGCACATTTACTATCAGAAGGGGTCAATGGTGATGTATGGGTTGGCGGAGCTGATGGGCGAAGACAGTCTGAATGCCGCCGTCGGCGGTTATCTGCGGACGAACCGGTTCGCCCGTCCCCCATACCCGACTACGCCCGGCTGGGTCGCCGCGATTCGGAAGCGCGCCCCCGATTCGCTCCAAAACGTCATCACCGACGGTCTGGAGCGCATCACGCTCTACGAAAATAAGGTTTCCGAAGCCACCTCCACGCCTCTCCCCGGCGGCAAATGGCACGTACGCCTCGTGATCGACGCCAAGAAAGTTTACGCCGATTCGCTCGGCACCGAGCGCGATGTGCCGCTGAAAGACGATTGGCTCCCCGTCGCCGTTTTCCCGGAGCGTAAGCGTGGCGCCGCGCCCCCCAAACCACTCGTCTTCCAATACCGCCGCATGCGCACCGGCCGCAACGTCCTCGACTTCACCACCACGCAAAAACCCGCCAAAGCCGGCGTAGACCCCTATCACGTCTTCATCGACCGCACGCTGGAGGATAACGTGAAGGAGGTTTCGGAGGAGAAAGCTGGGGGGAAGGTGGGAGGGAAGGGGTAGGAAAGGGGTAGGAGCTAGCAAAATGCTGTTCCTGTCACGGATTCAGATTGATGAAAAAAAATAATTTTCTCACTTCTTTGTTGCTGCTTGCCCTCTTTTTCAAGCAGCCAACCGATTGCTGGCTCGGGTGAATTACAAAAGTCGAGCAGGCAAAGCATTGCCGTTGTTTTTGGTTGTTGCTTCAAGGATTGTTTCGTCGTGTTTATAAACAACGAAAAAATACACCAATCCTATGTGAGAACTAGTCCAATAACTGGTCGAGCTTCGAGTAAGATTTCATTTTTCAGTAAAGGTCAAAGAGACGTCCTCCTCTGCGTTAAAAATTGCAGAGGAGGGCAAGTTTTGAATAAGAAAGTCAACATAACTGGAAAAACAAAATTGATTCTTGTTAGCGGCTATGGCGCTTATCCAACTGCGAAGGCACTTGATGAGTGGCCGGTTTTTATGTAGCTTACAATAATCGAGTTTGTGTCAAAAAATCCAAGCGCACCTCTGTTGTTATACACGCGCACCCCACGCGCACCCCACGCGGAACCCGGGTAGCCCGACGCTTCGCTTTGGGCAACCCGGGGCTTCTGATATGAAACCCCTTCGGGGTATTACAAATGTTTTATTGGGACGCGGCTGATTAAAACGCGGTTGACGCGGGGCTCCAGCCCTATGGCTTATACACAAGTTTGCAACTGGTTGATTATCATTGCTGCCCAGCGTCTTTTCGGTTGATTAAGAAGACTATGTTGTTTCTGATATTTGATCGGAAAAAGTGGCTCTAGAGCTTGCAAATGCACTAGCCAAGCGAGCAGAAGAGTGTGCCTTATATTCGGCTTTGCACTTGTGTATAAGCCATAGGGCTCCAGCCCCGTGTCGCCTATTCGCGGGTCTCTTGACCCGCCACCCCAATCGGCGCATCTTGCCCGTGTGTGCCCGTGTGCCCGGCGCGTATGCCCGGGGTATTCGGCGCAAAGCGCCGCCAACCCCGGGCTACGCGTCGGGTCCAGACAATCTAAAGGAGCTCCCGTGAGCTCTCCGGGCGAGACCGAATAGCTAAAAGGAACTCCCGCAAACCTTCCGGCCGAGACCAGACAGCCCAAAGGAGCTCCCGCAAGCCCTCCGGCTGAGACCAGACAACCTAAAGGAACTCCCGCAAGCACCCCAGCCGCGACCGGACCACAAAAAGGAGCTCCCGCAAACCCTCCGGCCGCGCCGGGTCAGGAAAAAGGAATATTTTCAAGCGAATCCTCTGGATAAAACACAAAAAACCCCGCCCGGCACTTAGCCGGGCGGGGTTTTTCTTAATCGAAAGCGAATCCGACGTTACCGGACCACGCGGGTGCGGAGGGTCTGACCGCCCGGCAGCGTCACCTGCACCACGTAGGTGCCGGCGGCGAGGGCTTGGGTGGTGAGCACCACATCCGTCGTGCCGGCCGCGAGGTTGGCGGCTTGCGTCAGCACGGTGCGGCCGTTGAGGTCGTAGAGCTTCACGGCTGCCTCACCGGCCACGGGCGCATCGATGCGGAGCGTGAGTGCGGCAGCGAACGGCTGCGGGAAGGCCGTGAAGCCTGCCGTCAGCGGGGTGCCGAACCGGACGCTTACGGCATCGCTCAGGGTGGCGGTGCCGTCCAAATCGACCTGCCGCAGACGGTAGAAGCTCACGCCGGAAAGCGGTTTCACGTCGTCGAAGCGGTAATCGTGGGCGGTGTTGGTGGTGCCCTGCGCCGTTTGCGTGCCGATAGGCGTGAACTCACGGCCGTCGGCGGAGCGGAGTACTTCGAAGTAGGCGGCGTCTTTTTCCGAAGCCGTCGTCCAGCTCACAGCCACCGTGCGCTGCGGCGTAATGGTGGCGGTAAAGCGGCTCAGCTCAACGGGCAGCGGGCTGTCGTCGTCGCCCACCGCGAATGGCGAGAAGCTCGTCAGGCCGCTGCGGGTCTGCTGGTACGGATCGCTACCGGTGGCGGCGAGCAAGGGGCTGCCGCCAGTGACTTTATCATAAGCGCCGCCCGTGAAGTGCCCGATGCGCGAGAGCGACCGGCCGAAGCCCGACAGCTCTTCGGTGCCGTTCCACTGCACGGTCAGGGTGGCGTTGGAACCACCAACAGTGCCTTCCGAGACCATCCACGTCCGGTTCACCACGTCCGACGTAACCGCCGTGCCGGTGGTGCCGCCGAGCAAAACGCCGTCGAAGACGCGCACTGCGAAGGCATCGCTCGTCGCGCCCGCCGTCTGCGCAACCTGCGCTGGCGTGTAGGTGCTCGTCCCGACGGGGTACAGGATGTTCGTCGCCGTGTTAGGTACCGTCCGGATAAGCTCACCGGTTGCGGTGGGGTTGTTGTCGGTCTGAACGTAGCTGTTCGCCGAGCCGCCCGTGAGGGTAGCGGTGCCGAGCGTGAGGTCATTGTTACCGAGGGCGATATACCCTTCCGTCAGGGTCAGCGCGCTCGTGACGGTGGTGGCATTGGTAAGCGTCGCCACTTTGGTAGCGGTCAGGTCGGCCGTCAGGTTATCGACCGTTGCGGGCAAGCCGGTGCCGGTCACCATATCGAAAGTGCCGCGCAGAATGTAGGAGCCGCCCGAGTCGAACGTCCGCGTACCGGTCTGGATATTCCCCGTGGCGCCGCTGGAGTTGATGCCGAGCGACGAGCCGTAGCCGAAAGTGCTGCCGGCTTCGGTAGTGAAAGCACCCGCGCCGGAGATGGTCTGATCGGTCATCACGAACGAGCCGCCGGTGCGGACGGTCATCGTGCCACCGCTACCGATGGCGAAATCGCCGTTGCTTGCCCCGACGTTCGTACCCGTCACATCAATGTTGAAATACGTGCGATTCAGCACCGGCGAGAGCTGGTTGCCCCGGATGGTCTGGGTCGTACCGGGGTTCGAGCCGTTGAACTCGATGGTGCCGCCCGTCAGCGAGTACGCGCCGACGAGGCCCGGCTGGGTGCCGGAAACCGTGAGCTTCATCCCGCTCGTGCCGGTCATCGTGAGGCCACCGGGGCCGTTGAACGACTGGCCGGTCAGGTTGAGCAGAGCCGAGCCGCTGATGGTCACCGTGCCGTTAACCAGGTTGCCGGTCATCAGCACCGGATCACCGGCGATGGCGCTGCTGAGAATCTTGGTGCCGGAATTGGTGAACGTCAGCCCTTGGTATGAGCGCGAGCCACGCAGGGTCTGCGCCCCGGCACCGGCCAGCTCGATGGTGCCGCCCGTCAGGGTATAAGGGGAGGCGGAAAGCTGGGGCAGGGCTGAGGTGCCGGTTTTCACGATCCGATACGTGCCGCCACTCATCGTCAGGTTTCCACCACCGCTAATTTCCGCAGTGGCCGTTTCGATGAAGGTCCCTTGACGAATATCAAGCCCGCCCGGCAAGCTGATGCCGACGTTTACACCCGATGATGGGTCCGTGAGGGTAAGCGTAGTCGGGTTATCGCAGATGATGATTTTCTGACCGGTGGTCGTGGGTAAGCCCGTGCCGGTTACCTGCGCTACGATGCCGGTGTACCAGTAGGTAGCACCGTTGGGGAAGGTGCGGAGGCCCGAGGAGCGCACGTTGCCGGTAGGGGTAGCGGCCGCTTGCGTGATGCCGCTAGGATCGGTGATCTTGAGGGTGCCACCGGCAACCAGCGTGAATTGCCCCGCGCCGGTTACGGTGAAGAAGTTGAAATCGAGGGTGCCCGTCGCCGAAACAGTCGAAGAGATAGTCGGCGCGATCCCCGAGCCGAGCATCACGCTCTTGTTAATCGTCAGCTTGCGTACCGAGATGGTGCCAGAGAGGGTGAAGGTCGAAACCGCCGTATTGCCGCCTACAGGCGAGAAAACGAGGTCGTCGGTAGCTGCCCCCGCACTGTAAGAGCCGGTAAACGAGCCGCCCACCACAACCCGACCAATCGAGCTGCTACCCGTGCCGCCCACTGTGCCGGTGCCGGTGGTGGTGATGTTGCCCTCCACAATCAGCTCGGTAAAGGCGTTGCCGCCACCTTCTGCGGCGCGAATGATCCCGCCCGTGCCCACCGTCAGGTTGCCTTTCACGCGCACTCGAACCTGATCGGTGCCGCTATTGACGAACCGAACCAAGGAGCCCGAATGCGTCCAGTTACCGGCCACAATCACGGAATCGGTGGTATTCAGGCCGCTTGCCAGCGTGATCGTGACCGAGTTGACCGTCACGAGGTTGCCGTAACGCTTGACGCGGCCGATGCCGCCGTTAGCCCAGTTGGTAGCAGCGGTCGACGAAATCTCGAACGTGGAAGTCGTCGCGAACGTCGTTTTGCCAAGGGCGATGTTCGGGAATGCCCGGTTGGTGTTTTGGGCGTACCGCGCGTCGTCGGTCATCGTCCAAGTGTCGGCTGTAGAAGAGAAAGTCACGCCCGACGAGCTAGCGCCGGTAATCGCGTTGATCACCACGCCGCCTTGGGCAATCGCCAACGCCGGGAGGGTGCCGCCACCCAACAGCAGGATATCCGCCGAAGCAGTAGCCGAGGTGATATTGAGCGTGATAGTGCCCGGATTGCCGGAGTAGCCGACTTGCAGCGACTTCGCCACGGCCGGTGTCGAGCCAATCGTTACGGAGTAAGACCCCGTAACCGCCGAGTTATCGAGCCGCACATCGTCCGATGCCGTCGGCACCGTGTTCGTCGACCAGTTGAGCGCATCGGTCCAGGCGTCGGTGCCGGCGCCGCCATCCCAGAGGATGCCGGAGAAGGCCACAAACGCCATCGTAGCCGATGTATTCGTGAGGCCGCCCGTGTTGGTGGTCACCAACCCGACGCCCGTTTCGATGACATCATACTGAATATCCGTCCACGTCGCCGCGCCGCCGGTCAGCGTCTTCGTCAGCCCACTCGTGGCCGTGAAAGTGCCCGTGCCGGCGCCGCGCCCGAGCGTTACGCTCGGTACGGAGCCGCCCCGGAAGTCGGTATCCTGAATGTTGTTCGCATCCTGCGCCACCACGCCAACCGTGAAATTGACGTTCACGCCAGCCGTTGCGGGCGGAGTCGGCGAGTACACGAGCTTCGTCGCGATGACGTTGATGCGGTTATCGTTCGTCGCCGTGGAAGAAACCAGCGTTGTGAACGAGCCGAACGTCGAGGAGCCGCTCGTAGCAGCCGTGGCGTTCGCGCTGGTGATGCTCACCCGCAGCTGCGTGTTGTCCACGACGAGCGCCGCCGTGTTGTTGAACGTCACGCGGAGCGTGAAATTGGCGGTACCGTTGTCGGCCACGGTCACGCGGCCCACGTTGCCGCCGGGCGTCAGGGCTGCCACCAAGCCGGAGAAAGTAATCGTGCCGGCGCCGACGTTAATTGTCGGGGCGTTCGAGACGAGCGCCGTGCCGTTGAAGAGCGCCGCGTTGCGGATGCTCCCGATGCCCTGCACGCTGCTGAACACCAAGCCGTCGAGGATGGTCGGGAGGGCGTCGGCATCAGCCGCGCCGCCGCCGTCGCGGGCGGTGAACGAGTAAATCGGCACGCCCGCGCCGGCTACCGGGCTGTTCGTGGCGTTGGTGATGGCTGCGCTCTGGTACGCCGCGTAATCGATGCCGGTGTTGTTATAGGTGAAGCTGGCGTTGAAAATCAGATCCGAAGAAGCGCTCGGGGAGCCGGTGGCGCTCAGATTGAGCACATACGGCGTGGCGGGGTCGTTCGAGGGAATCGTGATCGAGCCGGTGCGCGTGCCGGTGGCCGTCGGGGTGAACGTGACGGTGAACGTGGTGCTGGCGGAGGCAGCAAGCGTCGTCGAGACGGGCGCTGAGGCGTTGAAATCGCCGCTCGCCGTAAACCCGCTCAAGTTGAGCGTGGCCGAGCCGGTGTTCTGAATCGTGAACGTCACCGCCGATGAGCTGCTGCCCAACGCCACTGCCGTACCGAACACGTAAGCCGTGCCGCCCGACGGGTACGTCGTAGCGCCTTGCTTCACAGTTGCGGCGGGCGCAGGGGCGGTCGTCGTGATCGGCACTTGCGAAGAAGTCCGGACTACCGTCGCGCAGGTCACGGTGCTTGTGGCCTCGGCAACCAAGAAGTAGTTACCGGCCGTACCGGCGCCAAAATCGCTGCCTTGCGGCGTGTACGTCGCGGAAGTCGCGCCGCTGATGGTGCTCGTGTAAGGCCCGCCCGATGAGGTGCCGTACTTCCACTGATACGTTACGCCCGTGGCGGCGCCGGTCGGGGTGAAGCTCCCGACGGAAGCCGTCAGCAGCGAGCCGGAGCTAGGAGTGGAGAAGGTCTGCGGGGAAGTGCCAGCTACGGAAACCGCGAAGTTCGTTGGGGCCAACGCCACCGTCTGCCCGGTGAGGGAAGAGCCGGTAACGGCCGGTGTCGAGGTAACGACCCGAACTGCGTAACCCGTGCCCGATACGGTCCCGGCAGGAACCGACGTAGTCGTAATTGAGTAAGTGCCCGGTCCCGAAGAGTTCGTCACCGAACCCAGCGTCGTCGGCGAGGTGAAAGAGCCGCTGGCATCCGAAAGCTGCGCCGTGTACGTGACCGATCCGGTAAAGCCCGCCCCAGCGCTCGTAAACGAGATAGCCCCCAGCGCCTGACCCGTCGAAGTCGTCACGCAAGCCGGAAAGCCGGATGCGATAGTGGGGGCGGTGATGGTGTTGGTGGCGGCGGTAGTTGCCGTCAGGATGAAATCGTCAATGCCCATGGCATCATCGGCACCAGAAGCATTTAAATCTGTCCAGCGAATGCGGAACGTACTCCCGTTAGTAATGCTCAGACCCGTGATTGTCGAACTGACGGCAGCTGTGTGCAGCGCTGTTGTAGTTCCTGCAGTAGCAGTGGCTTGTCCGGGGTTAGCGTAGTCGAGTGCGTTAACATCCACCCAGTTGGTGTTGTCCACAGAGGTACCAACGTTTAGTGAACCAACGGTTAAGCTATACTGAAAGTCCAGACGATCAGAACGATTTATTGCACCTACACGCCAAGTTTCTCCTTGATAGGAAATAGTCAGCGAGGTGATAGTAGCACCGGTGTTATTAGTGTAGGCTACACCGATAATTGGGATGACGCTCCCGCTTTGCAATCCGCCAAAAGCTCGATCTGAGGTTGTTCCACTAGATGCTCCTACGCTGTAAGTATCCCCAGTGCCAGAGCTTCCAGTGCCCACTGAATAAGTGGTATTCGCACTACCTCCTAATTCTAAGAACGCCCACCCTGTTGGTACCGTAGTGCCCGTGGTAGCAGATGGAGCAGCAAGCGCGCTAAATGTCTCTGTCGCTAGCGGCGAAGTATTAGGGATGCTAATCTGCCCCCAACCCAGCAAGGGGCTGAACAGCAACATACAGAGCGCAAAAAGCGTCAGCCGATGACGGCCGGACGATGGATGCGCATCACTTGGTTTGTAGGATTGTTGCATTTGAAACGAAAAAAAGGTGGGAGGGGAGTCTTTGTAGAAGGGGCAAACCAGCTGGTAAACACCAAAGTTCGGCCCGATCAATCGGTCTGCTGTAAAATAGTTGTTTTCGGATTGATGGCGCAACCCGAGCAAGACGGCGAAGGGTAGCGGCGGGACAAACAGCGCGTAAAATTGCTTTCGACTACGCCGAACCCCTTGTTACGCCAGTATTACCCAACGGGTTGAGGACGTTGCGACGGACGAGCGTAATGCGTGAACAGGTGAAGAGATGGAGACGAAAAACGAGTGAGACGTTCCGCTCGCTAGTCAAAAAGGATGCTTAACCGGAGCGAAAATAACAAACTTTACTATTGGAAATGCTATTCGAGAAAAGCCTCTGTCAGACGCGGAGTGAGGGGCGATTACGTTCACCGGGGTTTTCAGCCAGTTCATTGCTGATATAGCCTTGTTCATCGAGGATGGCAGGCGGCGTGGCAGTGAAAAAAAAGCTGAGGCGTCAGAAAAAAAACTTCTTCGTAAACGAAACGGCCCGACCAGCTACTGCTGATCGGGCCGTTTGCGTGTCTCGCGGCACTCCGCATTTTGAGAGCGTTTACTACTTACTACTCTACTTGACCACCTTCGTCCGCAGCACTTCGCCGGATGGCAGCCGCACTTCGGCTACGTAGGTGCCGCCCGCCAACGCTTGCGTCGACATCAGCACATCGGTCGCACCGGCTGCAAGCTGCTCGGTCTGCTGCTGCACGATGCGGCCCTGCAAATCGAACATCCGAATCACCGCCGCACCCGCCGACGGCGCCATCACGCGCAGCGTAAGGGTCGATTCGACGGGCACCGGCCACGCTTCCAGAGAAGCCTTAACCGGGGTGCCGAAGCGCGCCGTCACGATGTAAGACAAATGGCTCGGGCCGTTCGTATCGACCTGCCGCAGCCGGTAGTAGGCGAGGCCCGCGAGCGGCGCTTTGTCGAAGAACGTGTAATCGCGCGTCGTCAGGGTCGTGCCGCTGGCGTTGACCGTGCCGATGGTCTGGAACTCACGGCCGTTCGCCGAGCGCTGTACTTCGAAGTAAGCGGCATCGCGCTCCGAAGCCGTCGTCCAGCTCACGCGGATGTTGCTGCCCGCCGGAGCGGCGGCCAGCCGAACCAGCTCTACTGGCAGCACCTCATCCACGGTAGCGCCGATGGCGAAAGCCGAGAACGACGTGAACGTGGCCGAGAACGTGCTGACGCCTGCGCTGTAAGTACCGACCGTTGGCGTGGCCACCACCATCGTGTTGCCGTTTGGCGCCGCCGATGGGAGCGTGGTGCCTTCGTTCTTATAGATGTTGAGGCGTGGCTTCAGGAACGCAGCCGTGCGCGGCTGGCCGGTTTGGGCGCTCACGTAGCTGGCGTAGGAATCAAGCTCTGCATCGGTGACGTAGAACGTGACCGTGTAGTTGGCGGGCGTCGAAGTGGTCGGCGTTACGCGGTACTGCTTGCCAAGGAAGAACGGCGTGCCTTCCAGATTCATATTCTGGGAGTTGCCACCAACCACGGTCTGCGTCGATACGGTGCCGTAGTCGGTCGTACTCTGGTTCACGAGCTTCAGCATCAATCGGTTGCTACCGTCGATGAAGGCCCGCGTTTCGAACGGCCGGATAAAGCAGGAATAAGAAACCGACGTGGTGGCGGGTGCCAGAGGCTGCCGCAAGCTTTCGATGAATTGCGCGTTGCGCGAGCTGTTCGGGTTGCCGGGCGTTTCCTGCCCCGATCCGATCTGCGCTACCCAGTTTGCCTTGCTGTGGAAGTTGTTACCGGCGGTGTTATCGAAATAATACGTCTGATAAGGCGTACCATCGTAATAGAGGGCGTTGCTGCCGAGCGTAGCAAAATCCGGGTGGTTTGTATCCGTCAGGCTAGCCGCGCCGGTAGTACGGAACGAGATGCCGTGGAAGAACGCCGGCGTGGTGCCCGGCTGCCGCACCTGAATGGCGTCGCTGACGCCCGCTTCCACCTGGCTCCAGCGTGGGCCGGAAGCCGCCGTTGGATATGTAGCCGAGCTGGTGCTTGGGCCGGTGCAATCGCCGTCGAAGTAATCCCCGGAGCTGCCCGTGATGACGCCGCACGTACCGGCGTTGATGACCGGAACTACGTACAGGAAATCGAGGTCGCCGTCGGTGGCGTCGTCGACGGGGAGCAGGATGTTCGGGTCCGCTTGGTTGTAGAGCACGATGATCGAGCCGACGCGCACTTTCTCCCACGTGCAGCTCTGGTCGAAGCGGAAATGACCGGCGGAGATGCCGACGCCGCTCATCGCGCCGCCGCTGAAATCGCCGTTGTTATCGTCGATCACCCAGCCGCGCAAATCGACGGTTTCGCCGGGGGTGCCCGTTACGAGCAGCTCCAGATACTCTTTCGACCCCGATGGTCCCTGCGAGAACTCGTTGATAAAGAGGCCGGTCGATTGGAAGTCATCGTCGGCAATCACCAGCGTCCCCGGCGAGTTCAGCACCGTAGCAGTACCCGCCGTGACGGTCACCGCCAGGTTGATGCTCTCGTTCGATTCTACCGCCGGGTCGCCGAAAAACTGCGCCGTTACGGTCTGGGTCATCGGATAGGTTCCCGTGGTGGGGAAGGTGAGGGTCTGACCATTGAAGAAATAGTCGACGCCCGACGTCGCCGTGCCGCCGCCCGCGTTGCTGATGAGTACCGACAGAGTCGACGACGGCGCGCTCGTCACGGTCACCCGCACCGGAACGGTAGTGGTGCCGGAGTTGCCTTCAAGCTCTGATTGGTTAGGCGGATTCAGACCCACAAAAACGCCGCAAGACAGCGGAGCATCAAGCGCCGAAAGCGTCACCGGCGTACTGCCGCCCGTGGGGTTGACGGTCGAGGCCAAACTCGGCCAGACGCCGTCGGCGTCGGTCGCAACGCAGCCCACCACCGAGCCGTCGGCCAGTGCGCGCTGCTCGATGCGGCGCACCCCGGAGGCGTTGCTGTTCGGAATGAGCGTGCCCCATTTGCCGGTTTTTGCCTGGACCCGGTTTGCGTAGAAACCGGCAAAGCTGTTGGCGCTGGTGTTGGCCACGCCGTCGCTTTCGACGTAGGTAGCCGCCAGTGGCCGGCCTGACCCCGTGGCGTTGTCATAGAGAACGACGAAGTTGCGCGCAACCGCCAACGACGAGTCGATGATGCCGGTCCCGTCGGTAGCAAGGCTCGACAAATGCAGGGCCGTGGCGCTGCTGCTGGTGGTGAGGCGCGTCACGACGCTCGTTCCACCGGCGCCGTCGTTGAGGTAAATCCGCTGAAATACCTGCTCACCGCTGTAGAAGCGCGCATCGGCCGTCGGCTCGAGCACGAACCAGCCGGTGTAGCTACCCGCAGCATCGGCCTGAAACTGGCCACGGTTGGCGGCAGAGGTAAGCGCCGGAGCCGTTGAGCGCACGAATGAGCCGGTAGAACGCGCGTAAATCACGTTACCGGCGCCGTTGAACGTGGCCACATCAGTAGCCGCCACACCGCGGTTGTAGAAGAAGTAAGTGGCACTCGGCGTCAGGCCGTTGATGGTCACGCGGAAGGCGTACGGCAAACGGTTGGCGTGAATGGTGCCCGTAGCGGGCCGCCCCGCGATGTAGCGCGGCACGAACACTTCGGTGAGCGATGGACCGCCCGTTGGGATAGCACTCGTGGCGGCTGGCGGGCCGTACGTGGTGTTTTTCCGAACGAAAACCGAGAAGTGATACGTGGTGCCGTTCGTGAGGCCGGTCACCGTTACGTTGGTGCCCGTGCCTTTGTAGACCACGTACTGGCTGCCGCCGAGGTCGGCACCCGCGCCGAAGGTGGCGTTGGCGGTGTAAGACGTCAGGGTAGGGGTGGCGGTGACGGCCGTAACGGCGCGGGCCACGACGACGACATCGTCGAAGCACGAAGCGGGGTTCACCCACTGCACCAACACCTGCGAGTTGCTAGGGGTGGCGGTGAGGGTAGTAACCGTCGAGAACGCCGCGTTGGTGATGCTCAGGTTCGAGGTGTTGACCGTGCCGGTGGTGGTCGGCATATCGGCCACGACCCGAATCCGGTAGCCGGTGCCGCTGGGGAGCGTCGTCGGCAGGGTGGCGCTGATGGTACCGGCGGTGGTGCCCGAAAGCGTACCGATGTTGGTTGGCGCGCTGAAAACGCCCACCGGGTCAGAAAGCTGCGCCGTGAAAGTGTTGCCCGCCGTGAACGTACCGCCGATGGTAAACGGCACACTCACCGCAATGCCCGAACCGGCGATGCAGAACGGCGAGCCAGCGATGGTGCCAGTTGTGACGCTAGGCGGCACCGGGGAGTCGCCGACCAAAAGCAGGTCCTGCAAGCGAACGCCTCGGCCACTAGCACCTTGGTTGGTAAAGCGCAGCACCGTGCCGGAGCCTACCGTGGTGATGTTGAACGTCTGGGTGACGTACGCGTTTACCGTTGGAGTCGGGCCCGTGTAGACCTGCGGAAACGTGAAACCGCCGTCGGTGGAAACCTCTACGGTGAGCGGATTAGACGTGCCGGTGCCAAAACGACCGAGCTTGACCGTGAATACGACGTTCGTATAGCCGGTAAGGTCGTACGTGTCGGTCAGAATGTACTCTTGCGAAACATCCAAGCCAGCTTCCAGCCGGAAGTGGTTGCCTTGATCGACATCTTCTCCGCCGTCTGGGTCGTCGCTCAGTGTCCAACCGGCCGGAACGCCCCCGCCCGGCTCGTCGAATATCTGAGCTTGTACGTCGCCAGCCCGCAGGAACAGTCCGAGGACTGCTGCCAGCAGAAAAGCAACGGGTGCGGAGGTAAGGTGCTTAGGGAAGATGTGTTTCATCGGCCTTGGGTGGGGTGGAAGGAATTTTGAAGAACGCTCAGGAAGGTAGCAGCAAGTTAGCAGGAAAATGCAAAGGTAAGCAAGTGACCTGCGAGGGACATTTGTCAGCAGCTAAGAAAGTGCCAGACTTCACAAAAGCTTCAAAAACTGGGTATTGTGTAAAAAAACGACATGTCGGACAACGACTCAATCCAGAAAAAGGATTCAGGAGAAGGCAAAGATTTTTCGAACTGTGCTAAGGGTTCTTAAATTAATGCAAATTAAATCTCGGCTTTGCTTTGCGTTGGTTATCAACCATTTTGGATGTTCGGTAAGACCGATTCTTAAAATGGATATTTTTGAGCCTTATCAGCCGTTTTCCCGGCACGAGCGTTGCCTCGCGTACCTTCAAGCGCTAGGTTTGGCGCAAAACGCCGTTCGCTCCTCTTCTATTGTTCATGCCAATCGTCCGCCGACTGCCTTCTTCCTTCCTGTTGCTATTGCTGCTCGGGTGCTGCTTCCTGCTGAAGCCTTTTGGCGTCAGCGCGCAGCCGCCCGCCAAGCTGCGCCGCCAGACGTTGGCGCCGCAAATGAGCGCAATGCTGCCGGCCGATTTTCAGGTGATGCCCGACGATGCGATTGCCACTAAATACCCCGCGCCGCGCAAGCCGTTGGCGGCGTTCACCAGCCCAAGCGGGCAAATCGACTTCGTAGTCTCCCAAAAAACGACGCCTTTCAAGGCCGGAGACCTGCCGATGCTGTTGCGCTTCTATAAGGCCAACATCCTCAATCTGTACAGCAACAGCGTACAGTTCACGCAGGAGAAAGTAGTGAATATCAACGGCACCGACTTCATCGCCCTCGAATTCAGCTCTTCCCTGACGGGCACCGGCACCAGCGCGCCCGGCCAGAACACGCGCGGCTCCCTGCGGCGGTACTCGTATCTGCTCTACACGGTTCTGCCGCCGAAGGACGAAAAGGGAGTTTCACAGCTTCTGACCTTCACGTTCGCGTGCCCCGTCGTGCTCGCCGATACGTGGAAGCCGGTGGCGCAGCAGGTGATGGCGTCGGTGAAAATTAAGTAAGGGGAGATGTAAGCGTCTATGCCCCAGCGGCGTAGATGCGCTCGATGATATCGACGACTTTCAGGCCTTCCAACGCGTTGGTGCTGACGTGGGTATCGCCGCGCAGGGTCGCGAGCACGTTTTCGATGAGCTGAACGTGGTTTGCGGCGGTGCCTTGGTACGGGCCGTAGTTGTTGGCGGGATTGGTGGGGGGAAGGTCGGGCATCGTATAGTCTTCTACGTGGCAGACTTCAACCTTATCTAAGTATTGCCCGCCGAGACGGATGCTGCCGCGCCCGGCCACGACAGTAATCGAGCTTTCGAGATTGCGGTCCCACACGGCGGTGCTGTACTGGAGCACCCCCGCGCCGCCGCGCACTAGCTCGAACGTGACGATTCCCGAGTCCTCGAACTCGGTTAGGTCGGCGTGGTTGAAGTCGTAAAAGCGGCTGCGGATGGCGGTGATATCGCCGAAAACCCAGTACAGAAGGTCGATGAAATGGCTGAACTGCGTGAAGAGCGTGCCGCCGTCGTGTTGCCGCGTGCCGCGCCACGAGCCGGGCTGGTAATAGCGCGCATCGCGGTTCCAGAGGCAATTGAGCTGAATCAGGTGAATCTGCCCGAGGCGCCCGCTCTCCACCAATTCCTTCAGCCACGCGGCGGGCGGCGAGTACCGGTTCTGCATCACCCCAAAAACGAGCCGCCCGGTTTGCAGCGCGGTATGCACGATGGCTTCGGCGTCAAGCCGTCGGGTGGCAATCGGCTTCTCGACCACTACGTGCAGCCCCGCCCGCAGCCCGTCGATGGCCTGCGGGGCGTGGAAACCGTTCGGCGTGGCTACGGTGAGCACATCGGCCGCCGGGCCGCTCGCCAGATACTCGGTGAGGGTCGTGAAAACGGGGACGCCGAACGCGGCGACCAGCCCCGGATGCAGTTCAGACTGGATTTCGACGAGCGCTACCAGCGCCGCGCCCGCCTGCCGACTAACCAGCGTGGCGTGGCGACGGCCAATATGACCAACTCCACAGACAACAAAACGAATCGGCGACAACGGCTCTAGCGGAAAGATGAGACGGTAAAGTTGCACGTCGGGCGGCAGTTCGCGGCGGGAGTGGGGCGCCACCGGTTAGCACACGCCCGCCGCCGTGCCGACCTTTGCGCCCGCCGTGTCCACCTCCCTCTTCAACGACCTTCCCGCGCCCGCCGCCACCGACGACCGGCCCGACCGCGCTACGTGGTTCGCCGACGTCATTCTGCCGCTCCCGCTGCCGCGCCTCTACACGTACCGCGTGCCGCAGGCGCTCGCCGAGCAGGTGGCCGTTGGGCTGCGCGTGGTGGTGCAGTTCGGGAAGCAGAAAGTGCTGAGCTGCGTGGTGGCGGCCGTCCACCAGACGCCGCCGCGCGAGTACGAGGCGAAATACGTCCTCGAAGTCATCGATGAGCAGCCCGTCGTGACGGCGCCGCAGCTCAAGCTCTTCGAGTGGATTGCTACCTATTACATGTGCACGCTCGGCGAGGTGCTGAACGCGGCGCTCCCGGCGGCGCTGAAGCTGTCGTCGGAGTCGCAGCTCCAGTTGCGGATGGATTACGATTCCGAGACCGCGCCCTACGAGCTGAGTCTGGAAGAAGACGTTATCGTGCAGAATCTGCGCCGCAACCCCGACACCGGCGAGCTGCCGACGCTCACGTTCTCCGACGTCGGGCGTCTCCTCGACCAGCCCGCGTTTCACCGGCACATCAAATCGCTGCTTCAGAAGGAAGTCATCACGCTCTTCGAAAGCATTCAGGATAAATACGCGCCGAAAGTGGTGAAGCGCGTCCGCCTCGCCGCGCCGTGGGCGCAAGACCCCGACCTGCTCACGGAGTTGCTCACGCAGCTCCAAAAAAAGCCGAAGCAGGTCGAAGTCGTGCTCCGCTACCTGCAATTGGTGCCCGTGTACGACGGCTCGGCCCTCAACCACCGCGGGCTGCCTAAGGCGACGCTCGCGCACGACCCGCGCCTATCGGATTCGGCGCTCGCCTCGCTCCTGAAAAACGGCGTGATGGAAGGGTTCGACCAGATCGAAAGTCGGTTTCCGATGGACGACCGTGCCCCGACCACCGTCATCCACCTCAGCGACGCGCAGACGGCGGCGCGGGATGAGATTCTGACGTGGTTCGGCCAGAAACCCATCGTGCTGCTCCACGGCGTGACCGGTTCCGGCAAGACCGAGATTTACATCGACCTAATCCAGCAGGCCATCGACAACGGCGGACAGGTGCTGTACCTGCTCCCCGAAATCGCGCTCACGGCGCAGATTGTGACTCGGTTGCAGCGCGTGTTCGGCACGCGGCTCGGCGTGTATCACTCCAAATTCTCCGACAACGAGCGCGTCGAGGTGTGGAATGGCGTGTTGAGCGACCGGTTTTCGGTGGTGGTCGGGGCACGGTCGGCGGTTTTTCTGCCTTTCCATCATCTGGGGCTGATTATCGTCGACGAAGAGCACGAGTCGAGCTACAAGCAATACGAGCCAGCGCCGCGCTACCACGCCCGCGAAACGGCCATGATGCTGGCGCAATACCACGGCGCGCACACGCTACTCGGGTCGGCGACGCCGTCGGTCGAGACGTACCATTACTGCCAGTCGGGCCGCTGGGGCTTGGTGACGCTCGCGCAGCGTTTCGGCAGCGGCGGGATGCCGGATATCAAGCTCGTCGATACCAAAAAAGCGCGCGCTCAGAAGACGATGCAGCGCGATTTCACCCCCGACCTCCTCGCCGACATTCAGCTCCGCCTCGACCGCAAGGAGCAGGTGATTCTGTTCCAGAACCGCCGCGGTTACGCGCCGTTCATCACCTGCGGCGCGTGCGCCTGGATTCCGAAGTGCCCCAACTGCGCCGTCTCGCTGGCGCTGCACTACCGCGCCAACGAAATCCGCTGCCACTACTGCGGCCACACGCAACCGCGCCCGCGCCAATGCCCGGCGTGCGGCGGCATCCAGCTGAATCCGGTGGGTTTCGGGACCGAAAAGCTCGAAGAAGATGTGAAGGAGCTGGTCCCTGATGCCCGCGTGCAGCGGATGGACTTGGACACCACGCGGGGTAAAAACGCTCACCAAACCATCATCAGCGAGTTCGAGAAGGGCGCCACCAACGTCCTCGTCGGGACGCAGATGGTGACGAAAGGACTCGATTTCGTCAACGTCTCCCTCGTCGGCATTCTCAACGCTGATGCCATCATCCATTACCCCGATTTCCGGGCACACGAGCGCGCATTCCAGCTTTTTGTGCAGGTTTCGGGTCGCGCCGGGCGCGCCGCCACCCGTGGCGAAGTCCTGATTCAAACCGCCGACCCCACCCAGCCGATTTTCGCCCTCGTGGCGAACAACGATTACCAAGGCCTCTACCAAAAAGAGCTTCAGGAGCGCGCCAACTACGATTACCCGCCGTTCGTGCGCGTCGTGACCCTCACCATCAAGCACGCCGAGCAGCCCGTGGCCGAAACCGCCGCCATCCGCCTCACCGAGGAGCTGGTGGCGCGGCTGGCGCGGCATTCGGTGCTGGGGCCGGAGCAGCCGTACATCAACCGCATCCGCAATCTGTTTCTGTACGAGATTCACATCAAGCTCGCCCGTCAGCACGAATCCCTGCGCGACGCCAAGCTCCTGATTCGCGAAGCGATAACCGCCGTCCAGACGATGCCCGAAGGCAAAGGCGTGCGGATTGTGATCGATGTTGACCCGGTATAGAGCGGAATGTTGAATTTTGCACCGCTACGCTGTCGGCCTGCCCTGTTTCGCGCCCCACTTGGCGCCCTTCTTTGCGCCTTTCCCGGCGCAATCTCCTCATCACACCGTCGGAAATGAAATACCCTTCCCTGTTTTTGGCGCTCGGCCTAACGCTGAGTAGCGCCTGTACGACCGGCTCGAAATCCGAAAACAACGCTGCCGAAGCCAACGCCCCCGCCGCACTGGAGCGGCCCGGTCTGCCCACGCTCGATACCGCTACCGCCGGGCTTAGCCCAGACGGTATTCCGCGCCGCTACATGGGGCGGCAGATTGCGCATATCGTTGGTTATCAAAGCGTCGCGTGGCTCGACCGCGCCGAGCGCGCCCGGCAGGAGCGCCCCGATTTGCTGCTCAAAGAGCTGAACCTGAAACCGACCGATGTGGTGGCCGATATCGGCGCTGGCACCGGCTACCTCACGTTCCGGTTGGCGCCGATGGTGCCGCAAGGGCAGGTGATGGCGGTCGATATCCAGTCGCAGCTCCAGACGATGCTCGTGCGCGAGACGATGGACCGCAAGCTCACCAACGTGAAAGTGATTCGGGGCACCAACCAAAACCCCAATCTCCCGGAAGCCGCCGTCGATGTAATGCTCCTCGTCGATACCTATCACGAGTTCGCATTTCCGAAGGAAATGATGATGGCGCTCCGCACAGCCCTCAAGCCCGGCGGGCGCGTGGTGTTGGTGGAATATCGCGCCGAGGATATTGCGCTGACTCAGATTAAGCCGCTCCATAAAATGTCGGCGGAGCAGATAAAACACGAAATGGCATCCGTCGGGCTGCGCTTCAAGGAAGAGCGCGAAGGCCTGCCGCAGCAGCACATGCTGGTGTTTGTGAAATAGAGAAATTTCGGACGGTTGGAAAATAATAGGCTCTCGCTAATGCGGTTTCAGGCGCTGATTCTGTCCGTTTTGTTCGGTTTCGCGCAATGTCGCGATGCCGGTTCCGCCGCCGCCACGCAGGCAGTGGAACAGGAAATGACCGTTTCGCCGGGGCTTGACCCCAACGGCATCAATAAAGTGTATATGGGGCGCCAGATTGCCCGCGTAATGGGGCACGAAGGCGCTGATTGGCTCGAACGGCCCGGCCGCGACCGCGAAGAAGGCACCGACCGCCTCATCAAAGAACTGAACCTAAAACCCACTGATGTAGTGGCCGATATCGGCGCCGGTACTGGGTATTACACCTTCCGAATGGCGCCCCTCGTGCCGCACGGGCAGGTATTGGCGGTGGATATTCAGCCCGAAATGCTCGTGGAGATGGAGAAGCGCAAGAGGGAATTAAAGCTCGATAATGTCGAGACGGTGCGTGGTACCGAGCGGAGCCCTAATCTGCCGCCGAATACCGTGTCGTGGGTGCTGTTGGTGGATGCTTATCACGAGTTTGAGTTTCCACAGGAAATGATGATCGAGATTGTCAAATCGTTGCGCCCGGGCGGACGGGTAGCGCTGGTAGAGTTTCGGGCCGAAGACCCCAGCGTCGCTATTAAAGCGGTGCATAAAATGAGTATCGCGCAAGCGAAAAAGGAAATGGCCCTCGTCGGGCTGACCTTCCGCGAGAACCGCGACGTGCTGCCCCAACAGCACCTGATGATATTCGAAAAAACTACTAAATGACGCCTTCTTCTGACGCTGTCTCAGACCCGCGCTACCTGCGGATCGCTGATTTCACGTACAACCTGCCCGACCACCGCATCGCCGCGCACCCGCTCGCCGTCCGCGATGAAGCGCGCCTGTTGCTCTGCCGCGGCACCGAGCCGCTCGCCGACCGCCAGTTTCAGGAGCTGCCCGACCTGTTGCCGCCTCACGCGCTCCTCGTCTTCAACGATACCCGCGTGGTTCGCGCCCGGCTGCGGTTTCAGAAGCCAAGCGGAACGACGATTGAAGTTTTTTGCCTCGAACCGCACGGTCAGGCCCTCGAAGAAGCCCTGCGGCAGACGGGCGCCGTCGGCGCAACGTGGGTTTGTTTGGTTGGGAATCGGAAGAAATGGCGCGATGCGATTCCCCTCACTCTCCCGCTGCCAAACGGCACCCTCACCGCCCAGCCAACCGGCGAAACTCCTGACGGTCAGCCCCTCGTACAATTCCACTGGACGCCCGCCGACCTGCCGTTCAGCGATGTCCTCGAAGCCGCCGGTCAGCTCCCGCTCCCCCCATATCTCCACCGCGACGCCGATGCCGACGACCTCATCCGGTACCAAACCGTGTATGCGCGGCACGAAGGGGCGGTAGCGGCGCCCACCGCCGGGCTGCACTTCACGCCTGCCGTCCTCGATGCGCTCGATGCGCGCGGTTTCGAGCGCCTGCACGTCACGCTGCACGTCGGGGCGGGCACTTTTCGGCCCGTCAAAGCCGAAGAAATGGCCGACCACGCGATGCACGGCGAAATCATCAGCGTCAGCGCCGAAGCCATTCAGCGCCTGCGCGCCGCCGTGGCCGAAGGACGCCCCGTGATTCCGGTCGGCACCACCTCGGCCCGCACCCTCGAAAGCCTGTATTGGCTGGGTGCTCGCTTGGCCGCGGGAAAACCGTGGGAACCCATTGTCAACCAATGGGACCCTTACGCACCCGATGCGCCCAACCCGACGACCCTCGCCGCCCTTGATGCCCTGCTCGACCACATCCGCCAAACCGCCGCGCCCGGCATCGCCGCCACCACCCACCTGCTGATGGCCCCCGGCTACCAGCGCCGCTTAATTACCGGGCTGATTACCAATTTTCACCAGCCGCAATCGACGCTTTTGCTGCTCGTGGCCGCCTTAATCGGTCCCCGTTGGCGGGAAATTTATGACCACGCGATCGCCCACGATTACCGTTTTTTGAGTTACGGTGATTCGTCGCTTCTGTTGCCTTGAGCGAATAAATGTTTCCTGTAGTGCGGGCGGGCACAAGGCCCGCCCCTACAACCATTTATTTTGGCGCTGATCTGGGAGCGAGGACTCTCATTACCCCAACAAGTTGCCTGCCGGCAGCACCGTCCCGCGCACTTCACCGAAACCGATTCGCAGGCCGTCTTTTTCGGCGAAGCCGCGCATCACCACGGTATCGCCGTCGAGCAGGAATTTGCGGTCGCTGCCGTCGGCGAGGGGGACGGGGCGGGTGCCGCGCCACGCCAGCTCCAGCATCGAGCCGAGCGTATCGGGCGACGGGCCGCTGATGGTGCCGGTGGCGTAGAGGTCGCCGACTTCGAGGTTGCAGCCGTTGGACGCGTGGTGCGTGAGCTGCTGCGCAAACGACCAGTAGAGGTACTTCAGATTCGAGCGGCTAATAACCGTTTCCACGCCTTCCGGCGTCACGATAGCCACTTCGAGCTGCACGTCGAATGCGTGCGGGCCGCGCTGCTCTAGGTAGGGGAGAGGCGCCGGGTCTTGCGTCGGGCCAGCCGTGCGGAACGGTTCGAGGGCTTCGAGCGGCACAATCCACGGCGAAAGCGACGAGCCGAAGCTTTTCCCCAAAAACGGTCCCAGCGGCTGGTATTCCCACGCCTGAATATCACGCGCCGACCAATCGTTGAAAAGCGCCAGACCGAAAATATGGTCTTCGGCACGCGCCAGCGGCACCGTCTCGCCAAGCTGCGTGCCTTGGCCGACAATCATCCCCATCTCCAGCTCAAAATCGAGCTGCCGCGACGGCCCAAACGTCGGCGCGGTTTCATCCGGCAGCTTCCGCTGGCCGTTAGGGCGCTGAATCGGCGTGCCGCTCGCCACGATGGACGACGCCCGGCCGTGGTACCCAATCGGCACCCAAACCCAGTTCGGCAGCAGCGGATTATCCGGCCGGAACATCGAGCCGACGTTCGTAGCGTGTTCCTTGGACGCGTAGAAATCGGTGTAGTTCCGCGGCTTGACAGGGAGCAGCAGCCGCACATCAGCGCGCCGGACGAGGCACGCGCGCATCGCTTCTTCGTTGTCGCGCAGGGCGGGGGCGTCATAGCGCAGCAGGTCTTGCACACGCTGCCGCACCGCCGTCCACATCGGGCGGCCAAGGCGGATGAATGAGTTGAGCGTCGGGCGGCGGAAGACTTTGTAATTCGGCAGATTCAGGTCTTCCAGCAGCCGAAACTCGCTCAGCGCGTACAGGTCAAGCACGTATTCGCCGATGGCGACGCAAGCCCGCGGCCCGCGCTCGGCGGTCTCGAAAACGCCCCATGGCAGGTTGGTAATCGGGAAATCGGAATCGGCGGCAATGTCAATCCAAGAACGAAGCATACGCGGTTGATTGGGCAGTGAGTGAGGCGGGAATCGGGGACGAAGGTCGGCAGAAAAAGAAACAGTTTTCCCTCGCCTCGTCCGCCAGCTAGCATTTGCCGAATGCTGAACTCCCCGCCCCCTCGGGGGAGGGGTGCCCCGAAGGGGCGGGGTGGGGAACGCGGTTGAGCAACGCGGCTATGAAAACGCAGTCACCGCAAACGGTCAAAACCCCACCCAGAATCACACCTACTGCTTCACTACGCGCCGCACCACCGGGGCGTTGGCATCGGCTGTGAGGCGCAGGAAGTAGATGCCAGCGGGTAAATCGCCGAGGGAAACGCTGAGCGGCCCATTGCCCGGCAGCGTTTGCGCGGGCCGGACGCGCTGACCAATCGCGTTGATGATTTCCACCGTCAGGCGGTTGGCGGGCTGACCAAGCGAGAGACGCACGATACCCGTCGTGGGGTTCGGCGATAGCGTGGCGACGGTAGTAGGCGCGGCCGCCGCAACGCCTGTCATAGTAAGAGGCGACGATAGCACGAAGAGGCCGTAGGTAATATCCGAAGCCAATAAATTCCCCGACGGCAAGAACGGATACGCTCCCCAGCAGCCCTCATATCCATCGTACCCGACGCCGGAGAACGGTATGGCAGTAGAGTCGTTGTCGGGGTACGTGTCGTAATAGCCGATCCGGACGGGCTGCGCGCGGTTCTGCATATCCAAAACCTGCAAGCCATCCTGATACCACGACGACACGATGTACCGATCCTGCACGATAAACGGGTTGTGCGGCGTAGCGTTCGGCTCGGAGTTATATTCGGAAAGCAGCGTCGGGTTCCGAATATCAGAAATGTCGTAGAACAGCAGCGGACGGCCTTGCGGCACTTCCTCTTCCATCACCATAAACTGATTATCGGTGGTGGTCCAGGAGGTGTGGTTGTAAATATCACCGGTTTGATCGCCGAAGCGCGTAATCAAGCGCGGCACGCGCGCGTTGGTCATATCATAGATGAAAATCCCGCCGTAACCGCCCGATAGAAACAGCGTATCGCGCCGCGCCGACGCCGCGTGGCCGCCCGTATTGGTAACATTCTGCGGCAGGTAAATCGAGCTGAGGTAGGTCGGCTTAGCCGGATTGGCGAGCGAAAGCACATCCACATCGGCGTAATTGACCGCCCAAAAACGCTTGTTGTTCACCAGATACAGCTTTCCTTCATCAATGAAGCACGTATGCGCTGAAATCGACATCGTGTCGTTGTCGTAAACCAAATGCACCGAATCGGGCAGGTATTGGAGGTCGAATACTTGCAGCGAGTTGCCGCTTGCGCCATCGGCCACGGCATAGGCGTAGTGCGAATACGTTTTGTAATCGCGCCAGATCGCCCCGGTATTTATTCTTCCCGCCACATAATCCGCTAGTCGCGGTGCGCGCGGGTTGGTCACGTCAATAAAATTGGTGCCGGTCGAGGAGCCCATAATGGCGTATTCCCGCCCGGCCGAATCGACGTACGCCCAGATATCATTGTAGAAAACCGTCGGGTCAGGGTCAGTCCAACGGCCGAGGGCCGTCATGTTCAGCGACGTATTGGCGCGCTGGGCGAAGGTCGCCGGTACCACCCCCAAGGTGGTCAGCAACAGCAATAAGAGAGAGGCTAGGTGTTTCATCTTCCCAAAGATACCATCTGCGGTATGGACGGTTGGTGGCGGGTAAGTGTTGCCGCTGAGGCGTTAATCGGGTGCTATGGTCACCCGTCGCAGCAGCGGCGGCTCATCGGGGCGTAACAAGCGGAGCCAATACGTGCCCGGCGCCAACCCAGCCAACGTCAGCGATACGACCTTCGCCGGATTGGCCCAGCTTAGGGCGGGGTGTACGTTTCGCCCAAAAATATCGAGTGTTTCGATGCGTAGCGTAGTGGGCGAATAGGAGAGTGCAATCTGCACGGCGCCATTGGCGGCCGTTACTGGGTTGGGCCACACGCCGACGTGCCACGTAGGGGCGGGTAGACGCGGTAAAGGTGTCCAAGGCCAAGGTGGCGCTACGACGAATAAACCGCCCGCATAATCTGTCGCAAGGAGCAAGCCTGACGGCAATACCGCTACTTCCTGACAACCCGCAACCCGTTGATAATCCGGCGGCCCCACTGAGGTCGGGTACGTGTCGAGATACGCAGTACGCACGGGGCGCGCTGAATCCGCCAATGACCATATCTGAACGCCTTCCTGTTGATACGCCACCACGGCATACTGACGATTATCCAGTAGAACTGCCCGGTGTGGGCGGATGAGGTTGGGTAGACCGAATTTGGCGAAGCCAAGTGTTCTGTTTAGTATTCCGCGGTGACGGACGATGGGAAAAAGTGTTAAAGAAGAGTCTCCTAATTCATTATGCAGCGTTAGGACCCAGTGTCTGCCAGTATCGCTGCTAATATTTGTGCATGAGCTTGAAGTTTGAAAGAGATAAGGTGAATTACGCATAGGGTAGGGCTCTCGCACTGGGTGGTTATCGATGATGGCTCTACCAAGTGAAGTTGTGTTTTCGATGGCCAGAATAACAGTATCTTCTTCAATAAGTGCGTCATGTAAAATGTTGCTGATACGCAGGTAATAGTTGTCTTCCCAGAAATAAGTCGGATTTTCAGGTTGCGCTAAAGATAGTACCCGTAACGAGCTGTGATTTATTCCCGCGGAATCGCGCATATTACTCACCAGCCAAAGGCGGTTGCTACCCACCTTAACTCGCCGAGCGCCTACAGTTTGCGCATCATCGTCGAGCACGAGCCGCACGGAATCGGGCAAGAATTGCATGTCGAAAACCTGTAGCGAATGCCCGCTTGGCTCATCTGCTACGCCATACGCGTAATGTTGATAGGTCTGATAAGAGCGCCCACCCAGATCAGTCGGCCGTCGGCCGGGTATGTGCGCGATGAGGCGAGGCTGGTCGGGTAGGGTTACTTCCACGAACGCCGTACCCGTGCGAGTGCCGATAATGGCGTATTCGCGGCCATCAGCCGCGTAAGTGGCTAATCCGGAATAGATTTCAGTGGAGTCGGGGAAGCTCCAGCGGCCCAGTAGCTGCGTATGCAGGGCTGGAAAGGAGGCGAAGGACTGAGCTTTGACGGCGAAGCTTGAGCAAAGCCATAATAACCCCCAGAATAAGCATCTTAATAAGAAAGGCACGTAGGAAAATGGCTTATAAGGTGATGATAAGTCGCTCCATCCGTGTCACCTCGTTGGGTCGCGTAACGCGTAGCCAGTATGTGCCGGGCGCCAAACCTTGCGTAATCAGCTGTACAGGCGCCTTTGGGGCCGACCAGCTTTGCCCCGGCCGCACGACACGACCAAGCGCGTCGATTATTTCGACCGTCAGTAACTCGGATGGATATCGGAGAGAGAGCCAGACTTCGGCGCTGGCGGGGTTGGGCCACAAACCAATCGGAGTGATCGGCGCTGGTGGTGCCGGAGGTGGCGGAGCGGCAGCTTCAATCGGAATTGAATAAGGTGGCGACAGCACAAACAGCCCGTGTTGCATATCAGAGGCTATAATATTGCCGGATGGTAAGAAAGGGTACACACCCCAGCAACCCCAGAAATCGCCATAACCCGTGGGGCGCCCTGAGTTGCTAGAGTTGCCTCCTGAAAGTTGCCTCATGCCCGTATCTGAGGAATCATTCTCTGGGCACGTATCGAAAAATCCCACTCGAACTGGGTTCAGTGGATCAGCTATATCCCAAACCTGTACTCCATCCTGATAACACGACGATACTACGTAGCGGTCGCCGATGATATAGGGGTTGTGCGGTGTTGCCAGTGGGTAGCTATTAAACGTACTCAATAAGCGGGGTTGAGTCAGATTACTCAATTCAAAAATCTTCAACGGTAGGCCTTGCTTTAATTCATCGGCCGTTACCAATAGCTTCCCATTGGTGGTGGTCCAGTTGGAATGATTATATCCGCTGAATGCGTAGTTGCGCAGATTGGTCAGCAGGCGCGGCGCTGTGGGCTGACGGACATCAAAAATGAATAGCCCGCCATACTCCCCAGATACATAGAGGATATCGCGACGGGCAAAAACGGCGTGTGCGCCCCCACTATAGGGCTGTAGATTGAGATGATGTAAACGGCGAGGATTCACTGGGTCAGCGAGTGAATAAATATCGACGAAATGCCAGTTTAGAAATTCCTGCGGCCGTTGTACAGACGCCAAATACAAGCGGTCGCCTTCGATAAAACATGTATGCGTACTCGGGCTGATGGTATCGTTGTCCATTACAACGTGAACAGAATCCGGTAGATACTGCAGGTCGAGAATCTGTAATGACTGGCGCGGTAAATCTCCTGCTACCGCATAGGCGTAGTGCGAATACGTTTTGTAATCGCGCCAGCCGGAATTGGAGCGGCCTAAAATCGTCTGCACCCAGCGCGGCGCACGCGGGTCGCTGACTTCAACTACGTGCGTGCCCGCTCCGCTGCCTATGAGCGCGTATTCGCGGCCGTCGGGGGCAGCGTAGCCCCAGATATCATTGTACCTGTCGCGGCTAGGGTCGAATTGCGGTACCCCCCAGCGGCCGAGTAGACTCATATTCAGCGCGGTGGCCGGGCGTTGGGCCGCCGTACGGTGAGGCAGACCTAAGAGGTTCAGTAAAAGGCAGCAAAAGAGCAATCGTAAATGTCTTAGTGCACGCATAGGCCGGAAATGATAGCGGGCAGACGCTGAAAGCCGTGGAAAGGCTTCTCGCATCTGCCCGCTATTGGGGTCAGCTTTTGAAAGTGCTTATCAAGCGCTCATTGCTACGAATAAAGCGCCGCCGAGCCTAACGTGTGGCGTCAAGCATTCACCGCTTCCACGCCCGTTACTTCCGGCACGGCGCGGCGCACGGCGTCTTCCACGCCTGCCCGCAGGGTCATTGGCGACATTGGACACGTGCCGCACGCGCCTTCCAACTCCAGCCGCAGCACGCCGGCTTCGGTTACTTCCACGATGCGCACGTTGCCGCCGTCGGCCTGTAAATACGGCCGAATGGTATCGAGAGCCGCTTCGATGCGCGGAAGAAGAGAATCAATCATAAGGATAGGGGAGGAAGAACGGGCGGGTAGGGTAGGAGTGGGTGGGCGTTTGGGGGCGGCTCAGGCGGTGCGGGTGATCTCAACAACCTTCGTCGTCGCCAGTTCCACGTTGCGGATGGAAACCTGCTGCGCGACGGCCTCGGCCAGATCAGTGAAGACCCGGCCGGTAATGGCGCTTTCCGCCGATTCGGCGATGTTCAGGATTTCCGGACGACCGCGGTCCCCGGCTTCGCGGATGCTTTGCACCAGCGGCACCTGCGCCAACAGCGGCACCCCGGCGGCTTCGGCCAACCGCTTGCCGCCGCCTTCGCCGAATAAATAATACTTGTTTTCGGGCAGCTCGGCGGGCGTAAACCACGCCATATTTTCCACCACGCCCAGCACCGGTACGTTGATTTGCGGCTGCCGGAACATCGCCAGCCCTTTCTGGGCATCGGCGAGGGCGACGCTCTGCGGCGTCGTCACGATGACGGCGCCCGTCACGGGGACCGTCTGCACGAGCGTTAGGTGAATATCGCTCGTGCCGGGCGGCATATCGATGAGCAGATAATCCAGCTCCCCCCATTCCACCTGCGTAATAAACTGCTTCAGCGCCGACGACGCCATCGGGCCGCGCCACACCACCGCGTGCTCGGCGGGCGTGAGGAAGCCGATGGAAATCAGCTTTACGCCGTGCGCCATAATCGGCTGAATCATATTCTGGCCGCCGGTGCCTTCCAGAATGCGCGGCTTGGCGTCCATCACGCCGAACATCATCGGCATGGAAGGGCCGGAGATATCGGCGTCGACCAAACCCACTTTCGCTCCTGAACGGGCCAGCGCAATGGCGAGGTTGGCCGTAATCGTGCTTTTACCCACGCCGCCTTTGCCCGACGCCACCGCGATGATATTTTTCACCTGTGGCAGCACGGCGCCGCCTTGTTGGCGTGCGGTGGTCACGCGCGAGGTCATATTGACCGTCACAACGGCCTCTGCGTCGACCATCAGATGGATGGCGCGCTCGCAGGCCGTCCGGATTAGCTCTTTGAGGGGGCAGGCGGGCGTCGTGAGCACCACCGTAAACGACACGTTGTGGCCGTCGACGCGCACGTCTTCGACCATTTTCAGCGTAACGAGGTCTTTTTTCAGGTCCGGCTCCTCCACATAGGAAAGGGCTTTCCAGACGGCTTCTTCAGTGATTGGCATTGCGGTGGCAAAGGTACGGCCCGGCTCGTAGGCGCCGGTAGATTGACGGGCTTCGTGCCCGCCCTCCTGCCGATACCTATACAACAAGTGAGCGGCCGGTTTTACCTTACACGCCCAACCTGCCTCCGGCCACCTATCAAAACCAATCGCCATCGCCCACTTCTACCCGCTCCTCCGTTGACGTACCATTCTATTGCCCTGGACTCGGCCGCCGACGACGGCGACCTGTCGCTGCTGATTATTTACACCGGCGGGACCATTGGTATGGCCGTGCCGCGCGAAGGCGACCACCTCGTGCCGTTCGACTTTGCCCGCCTCACGCGCCACATTCCGGAGCTGCACCTGTTTCGGGTGCGCCTGACGGTGCTGAGTCGCGAAGTGCCGATTGATTCTTCGGACATTACCGAAGCCGATTGGCTGGAGCTGGCCGCGCTCATCCGGCAGCATTACGACGCGTACGACGGCTTCGTCGTGCTGCACGGCACCGATACGATGGCGTATTCGGCGTCGGCGATGAGCTTTTTGCTCGAAAACCTCGGCAAGCCCGTCATTTTCACCGGTGCTCAGGTGCCCGTGGGACGGCTGCGGACGGATGCGCGCGAAAACCTGCTCTCGGCGCTCGAAATCGCGACGTTGCGTACGCCCGACGGTCGTCCGGCGGTCCCCGAAGTCGGGATTTTCTTTCACCGGCAGCTCCTGCGCGGCAATCGCTCCAAGAAGGTCGAAAGCAACTTTTTCGACGCTTTCAAGAGCGAAAATTACCCCGTGCTCATCAAGGCGGGCGTAAAGCTGGAGCTGCATCCGGAGTACATTATGCCCGTCCCGACGGGCCCCTTCCGCGTCCACGACCGCCTCGACGGGCGCGTCGCCATTCTGAAGCTTTTTCCGGGAATCTCGGAGCGCGTCGTGCGCGGCATCCTCGACCTGCCCGACCTGCGCGGCGTCGTCCTCGAAACCTACGGTTCCGGCAACGCCCCCACGGCGCCGTGGTTCCTGAGCGCCCTCCGCCGCACCGTCGCGCGCGACGTTTTAGTCCTGAACGTCAGCCAGTGTGACGAAGGCCACGTCGACCAGCGCCGTTACGCCACGGGCGTCGGGCTAGCCGACGCGGGCATCATCGGCGGCGAAGACATCACCACGGAAG
The DNA here is from genome assembly GCA_031397815.1 of Hymenobacteraceae bacterium. Classification (GTDB taxonomy): domain Bacteria; phylum Bacteroidota; class Bacteroidia; order Cytophagales; family Hymenobacteraceae; genus JANNMJ01. The sequence goes on along the minus strand of JANNMJ010000095.1, from coordinate 438 downwards.
CCGCCATCGCGAAGCTCATGTTCGTCCTCGGCCAAGCCCCCGAAGGCGATTCGGCCACCGCCCGCGCCCTTCTTACCCGAAATCTGCGCGGCGAAATTTCGGTGTAACCCCCCCAAGTAGTACCTTTGCCCGCAGAGAGGTGTCCGAGTGGTCGAAGGAGCACGCCTGGAAAGTGTGTATGGCCCAAAAGGTCATCGTGGGTTCGAATCCCATCCTCTCTGCTGAAAGCCCCGTTTGCGCAATGCAAACGGGGCTTTGGTTTTTTCGGGGGACGGTCTGGCGGACAAAAGACAACTGTCCGCTTCCCCCGAAAGGTAGTCAGGGCGGTATCAGGTTGCTAGTGCATCAATTGGGGTTTCGAGCAATTGATTAAAAATTTGTTTGGGAGTTTTCCAGTCGAGGGTTAGTCGGGGTCGCTCGTTGAGGGCTTGCTGAACC
>JANNMJ010000074.1:0-4773 GCA_031397815.1 Hymenobacteraceae bacterium | reverse complement strand
AAACCCTCACCGCCGCCGCCCGGTAACGGCGCGGCCGCCTGCCCACCCCGCCCACCCCGCCCACCCCATTCACCGCCGCACGGGCGGGCACCACGCCCACCCCATCAGCCTCTAACACCTTCAACCCAATGGCTCTCTTATTTGACAATTTCGCCGAGTGGGGCGCCCACTGCGCCGCCACCGGCGCGCCGCTCTGGCAGCCCGTCCTGACGTATGAGATGGAGCAGAAGGGTCGCACCGAAGCGGCCATCTGGGACGGTCTCGCCGCCGCGTACGACGTGATGCGGTCAGCAGTCCAGACGGGCCTGACGGCAGATATGACGTCGCGGTCGGGGATGGTGAACAACGGCGCGAAGAAGATTGCCGCCTCGCCAGTCACCGTTCTCTCGCCGGAGTTCAAGCTGCTGATTCAGCGCGCTGTCGGTGCGAAAGAGGTGAACTCGTGCATGGGCCGCGTGGTGGCGGCGCCCACGGCGGGCGCGTCCGGCATTCTGCCCGGCACGCTCACCACGTTGCAGGAGCTGCACCAGCTCCCCGACCGCATCATCCACGAAGGCCTGCTGATTGCGGCGGGCGTGGCGCTCATTATCGAAACGAACGCGTCGTTGGCGGGGGCGGTGGGCGGTTGTCAGGCCGAAACCGGCTCGGCGGCGGCGATGGCTTCAGCGGCCATCATCCACGCGCTCGGCGGCACGGTCGAGCAATCGTTTGCCGCCGTCGCCATTACGCTGCAATGCATGCTCGGCCTCGTCTGCGATCCCGTCGCGGGCCTCGTGGAAGTGCCGTGCATCGTCCGGAACGCCTCGGCGGCGGCGATTGCGTTTTCTTCCGCCCAAATCGCCATCGCCGGAGTCGACCCCGTCATTCCCGTCGACCAATGCGTTCAGGCGCTCGGCGAAGTGAGCGAGTCGATGGAAACCCGCTACAAGGAAACCGCTCTCGGCGGGTTGGCCAACACGCCGCGCGCCCGGCAAATCGAGCAGCGCGTGCTGGTGCAGGATATCAAGATTCTACCGGATGAGGGGTTGTAGGGGCTGACGTGGTCGGCTCTGTCCCAGAGACGGCGTTGATTCGCCCTCATGACGCCATCTCTGGGACAGAGCTGGCCACGCGTATCCAAGTCCGCGTGGCCGCGCCCCGCGTGCCCATACCGCGTTTAGCCCGGGGTAGATTTCTGCGAAATCAACCCCGGGCTTTGGAGAAGAACCCCGTTGGGGTTCCCCGATGCCATGCGTAATGCGAACCCCAACGGGGTTCTTTTCCCAAGCCCGGGGTTGGCGGCGCTGTGCGCCGACTACCCCGGGCCACACGCCGCGCCGACTACCCCGGCCTCACCCCGGTTACGCACACCAACCCCCTACTCCCGCACCACCCGCCGCATCACTTCCAACCCCCCACCACCCCGCACCCGCAGCCAATAAACCCCCGGCGCCAACCGCGCACTCCGCGCCAAAAACTCCGCCCCAACCACCTCAGCCTTCCCGCTAAGTGTCAGCACCTGCTGACCAAGAGCGGAGTAAACCGCCAAGTCAAGAGCAGCCACATTCGCCGGAAGGGCCAGATGGAAGCCGCCGGTGCTGGGGTTCGGGAACACTGTTAGCCCGTTGTTCGCGGGCGCTTCGGAGGCCAAGCCGGTAGGAGGGAATCCCGCGAACCGGAGGCCGATCAAGACGGGGTCGTGGTCGGAGGAGCGGAAGGGGCTGGTGGTGTCGGTGGCGGCACCGGCGGCAGCGTACTCCAGAAAAAACGGCTCTTCGGCGTTGATATTCCACTTGTGCGTCTCCGTCTGCCCGACGAGCGCCGGGGTGATGACGGCGTGGTCGAGGGAGCCGCTTACGCCGCTGAACACGTAGGACGTGCTCGTGGCGGAACCCGTCACGGTCAGGCCCGCCGCGCGGAAGACATCCATCGGATCTTCCTCGAAATGGGCGTTGTAATCGCCGACGCTCACCACGCGCGGGGTGCCGGTGTTGAGGAAGTTTTGGGTGATGTACGTCACCAACGCCTGCGCCTGCAACCGCCGCCGGTTATTGGAGCGCCCCTGCCCATCGCCCTGATCAGAATCAGGCCCGGAACCGCTCGCTTTCGACTTAAAATGATTCACCACCAGCGCGAACGTATCGGTCGGGGCGGTGGCCGCGACGAACCGCTGCGCGAGTGGCGGGCGGTCGAACACGGCCAGATTACTCAGGCGGACTGCCCCGACGGGCGTTACCCGGGCGGGCTGGTAAATCAGGGCGCACCGAATAAAGTCCGAGGAGTACGTCTGGGCCGTCGCGCCGTCGTTGATGAAGGCCCACGTACCGGGCGCCGTGGCTTGGTTGAGGCCATCGACGAGGTCTTGAATCGCGGAATTTGGGCCGGTGCCGTCGTTCTCGATTTCCATCAGCCCCACCGCATCGGCGTCAATCTGCTGAAGCGCAATCAGAATCTTGGCGCGCTGCCGCGCGAAATCGGCCGCCGTAGCAGCCCCGCGCGACGTCGGGAAGCCGCCACCCACGCCATTGCCGTTGAAGTAATTGAGCACGTTGAAGCTCGCCAGCCGCACATCGGGCACCGCCGAGAACGTGGGCACGGCGGGGCGCGGCGAGCGCACCACCGGCGCATCGGCCCCGCCGAGCGGCTGCACGCGCCAACGGTTGGCGCCGTACCCGAGAATCCCGCGCAACCCATCAACGGTGCCGCCAACGCGCACGGTCAGCGATTGCGGGTCGAGGTAGGGCGTGGGTTGCGGGCCGTTTACCGCGCGGCCGTCGTCGAGGAGGAGGGTTTTGGAATCGTTGGCGAGGTCGTAGGCGGTGACGGCTGCCACGTTGGAGGCGCCGGTGAACGTGGTGCCGCTCGCGGGATTGTCGTTTGGGTCGATTAGCTGCGTCGCTTGGTACAGGCGCCCACTCGGCGAGATCGTCAGCTCCCCGCGCGTCCGCACGGCGTCTGCTTCGGTCACGGTCACGGGCGCCATAAACTCAATCAGCATCCCCTCAAGCGCCTCACAATTAGCGGGGCCGAACGTGGCGTTGTTGAGCCGCGTGAAGCCCGGCAGCGCCTGCCCGGTAGCAAGGGTAACCACAGTAGGAGCCGTCACGACGGCCTGCCCATTGGACGGCGCCGCCACGCGCTCGCTCACCGTCCCCGTCACCCGAACGCGGGCGCCCGGCGTAACGGTGGCCGCCGCCTGAATCACGTAAATCGCATCCGACGTAGCGGGGTCGTTATCTGATTCGGCCGCTAGCTCCTGTACATAAAAACCCGCCGGTGCCCAGCCGGGGTACGTCGCCGTCACGATGCCCTCGATAGTGAAAACGCCCGCCGTAGCGGTAGCGCCGCTGCCCTGAATGGTGCCGATACGGGTAACGGTTTGGGCGCGGGCGGTCGTCGCCGTCAGTAAAAGAGCCGCTGCCGTGGCAGCAGCAGTCAGGCGGAAGCGGAGGCTGCGCAAAAGGTCAGAGGTAAGAATCTGCAAGGAGAAGGAGGAGAGGAGGCTTTTGAGAAGCGTGGAAGGGGCTGGGCGAGAAGTCAGGCAGAAGGTCAGACGGGAAGCCGGGCGCCAAAGACACCGCTCCCGCCTACAAAGCTGCCGCTGCGCCGGGGTGTTCCCCGGCCGGTCTGAAATCTGGGATGTGCCCGATTAGTTTACGCTACTATTCCAGCGCCAGCAAAGGCGGCGGCTCCAGCGCCAGCCCATCGGAGCCGAAAAGACGCATTCGGTAGCCCTGCGTGGCCACTTCCCCGAGGTGTGTAATCAGGCGGTAATTCGCCACGGCGCCCACGGCCGCCCCCACCACGGGCAGCAATTGCGCGAGCTTGGCGAGGTCGATGTAATCGCGGTATTCCTGCTGAAACGTCCGCCAATCGAACGCGTGCACGTCGGCGGGGAGCGTCTGGGCATACGCTTCCCAATTCTCCAGCCGGTCGAGGACGGCCGGACGCGCCGCCCGACTCGAATACGCCAATTGAAAAAGGTGCAGCAGGTACAACCGCTCAGGGTACTGCCGGGTATCGTGGCCGTAGAGCGCGGCAATCTCGAAGAGCAATTTGAGCTTGATGCCGAGCAAGATCGGGAAATCGGCCATCCCGACTAAAAACCCCGCCGCGCCGGTTGCCGCGCCCTCCAAGGTCGCCGCGCCCCGGTACGTCGCCACACAATCCTGCACGCGCAGCTCCCGCGCCACCAACGACCACTCGCCGTGCAGCGGCGCGCTGCTCGTGTGCGTCGCGCCGAACAGCACCCCGCGCACCAGCTGCTTGATGGCCGTCGTCACCGCCGCGTGAACGCGCTCCGGAATCACCGCATTCACCCGCATCTGCACCCCCCGGCTGAGCCGGTCGAACAGAGTCGGGCGCCGCCGCATCGCAGCTTGCCAATCGCGCATCTCTTGGTGCGCGTGGCGGTCGTAATCGGAGAGGGTCATGGGGGCAGCGGGAGAGGAGGGAAGGGGTAATACTACGGAAATTGATGCGTTAGCGCCCATTGTAGTGTGAATCGATTTTCTGCTGAGGGGGGGCTTTTTATAGATACGCGGAGCTACGTGGCGGTTGGTTGAACATAGACGGGATACAACCGCATGCGGGCGGGCACAAGGCCACGCCCCTACGGTTCTCGCCGTTGGTGCGTTTCTAAAACCGGCACCGGGACGGTGCCGGATACGTCGGACGGGGTGTACCCGGCACCGTCCCCGTGCCGGTGGTTGGGGGCTGAGCCGCCAACCGCAAAAGCCAGTAGGGGCGCGGCCTTTTGCCCGCCCCCACGCGGCTGTGCCATCAGTGTTCATC
>JANNMJ010000123.1:0-12644 GCA_031397815.1 Hymenobacteraceae bacterium | reverse complement strand
GGATGACCCTGCGAGAGTTTGCCCGAAAAACGGGCCAAACCATTTACCGGACAAGTCAGAAAATATGGTCCGATTATCTCGTAAGCGTGTTGAAAAATTCGCCAATCCCTTCGCTCTCAAATTGAGTGCGTAAGTCCTGATTGATTGAGAGGGCGGGGGAGTTTTGCAATGTTGAAGCGAAAGTCAACATCGATGGGGAGATCGTCTCGGCCGTAGGGGCGGAGCCGAAGTACCCGTACTCGAATTGCAGTACGTGCGCGATATGCTCGAATGGCAGAAGCCGTTCGATGCCGTGCGCGCCATCATCAACTCGCCGAGGGACTGTCTTGGTCGTGAAGAAGCATCTGCATCCATCTTTCACAAGAATGGGCGTTTGGTGACCACTGAACACTCACTTACTGATAAGTGCATGCGGTGCTTCAATGATGGGCGGCAGGGGAGCACCCGTACCCCACAAGCCGAGACGTGTTATACCTATGTGGTACCCAAACCCACCTCAAAACAAAACGCCCTCTGCAAGTCACTGACTTACAAAGGGCGTTTGTGTTATCAAGTAGCGGGAGGCGGGCTTGAACCGCCGACCTCAGGGTTATGAATCCTGTGCTCTAACCAACTGAGCTACCCCGCCGGATCCGATGCATTTCTCACGGGTGAGCTGCTTTCGGGGCACAAAGGTACGATTCGTGCGGAAAGTCGCAACGGGTGATGTGGTTTTTTCTGCGTTATTTTGCTAAGGTATCCATTCCCGCGCCGTCAGGAGGGGGCTTCCGTCTTCCTCAGACCAACTGATTTGTTCGTCGGCGACCCGCTGTGGCGCCTTTAATTCAACCCGTTGCGTATGGCCGCAGTGCCCACGACGACGACCGCTCCCGCGGCTACGGCGTCTTCGAAGTTCAAGTTTGTTGCCGAGTTTCCGATCAATGCTTCTGCCCGGCTGCTGTTTCCTTACCTGAGCACCGCCGGTAGTCTCGCGCAGTGGTTCTGTGACGACGTCCGACTGACGCCCGATCACCTCTTCAATTTCATCTGGGACGGGGAATCGCATTTCGCTTCCACGACGAACGTGCGCGCCAACCGCTCCATCCGGTTCGTGTTCCTGTCGCCGACCCGGCAGCCCGTTTCGGATCCGAGCTTTCTGGAATTCACCCTCGAAACCAGTGAGCTGACGCAGGAGCAGTACCTGCGCGTCACCGACTACTCCGAGGAGCAGGACGTGGCGGAGCTGCGCGAGCTGTGGGATGGGCTGGTCCAGACGCTGCGCGAGCTGGTGGGCGGTTAAGGCAGTTTTCCCGTGAAACAACTCGACCGCCTGATTCTGCGGGCGTTCGCTGGCCCCTTCCTGCTGACGTTTGCCATCGTGGAGTTTATCCTGCTGATGCAGTATATGCTCAAGTACGTGGAAGACCTCGTCGGCAAGGACTTAGGCCCGTGGGTTATCGCGCAGCTACTCGCGTATTTCGCCCTGCTGATGGTGCCGATGGCGCTGCCGCTGGCCGTCCTGCTTTCCTCGCTGATGACGTTCGGCAACCTCGGCGAGCACCGCGAGCTGACGGCGATCAAGTCGGCGGGCATCTCGCTGATTCGGATTCTGATGCCCGTGGGGCTGGTGGCCGTGGTGCTCACCGTCGGCGCGTTCCTGTTCAATAACTACGGAGTGCCGCGCGCCGCGCTGAAAGCCTACTCGCTGATGTGGGACGCCCGGCAGCAGAAGCTCGCGCTCGATATCCGCGAAAACGTCTTCTATTACGGCTTGCCGGGGTACGTGCTGAAAGTCGGGCATAAGTACCCGGACGGCACCAGCCTCGGCAACCTCATGATTTACGACCACCGGAGCGGGCGCGGCAACACCACCGTGATCCTCGCCGATTCGGGCCGGATGGAGATGCTCTACGGCGGCCAATACCTGCGGATGACGCTCTTCCGCGGCGAGGCGTTCATCGATCAGGCCGACGGCACGGTGCGGAATGCCAACGCGGGTTTCGTGCGCCAAGCGTTCGCCAAAAACCAGATCACGTTCTCGCTCGCTTCCTTCAAGCTCGATAGAACCAAGGAGGAGCTTTTTGCGCAGAACCGGATGATGAAGAGCACCCCCGAGCTGCTCAGTACCACCGATTCGCTCCGGCGCCAAGCCCGGCGCGAGAAAGCGCGGGTGACGATGGCGCTTGATCCGTTTTACACGAACGTCCGCTTGCCGCTCGACTCGGCGGCCGTGGGGCCGTACCCGCGTCGGCGCGCTGCGGACTCGGTCGCGCGGCAGGCAGCGCGTTTAGCGGTTCCCGCCACGGCCCTCAAGCCGTTGCAGGAGCGCGATGTGCAGGCAGCTACCAACGTGGCGCGGAACGTCGCGGCTTACCTCGGCTCCACGCGCGAGCGGCTGGCGTTTACGGTGCGCGAAGCCAACTCGTGGGAAGTGGAATTCTGGAACAAGTATGCGCAGGCAATGGCCGTGTTTACGATGTTTCTGATTGGGGCGCCGCTCGGGTCGATTATCAAAAAAGGTGGTTTGGGTGTGCCGGTTTTGCTTTCGATTGTGTTCTTTATCTTCTACTACGTCATCTCGTTATCGGGCTTGAAATGGGGGAGGGAGAGCGTTTTGCCGGTGCCCGTGGGGATGTGGCTATCGAATGCCATTCTGCTGCCCATCGGTCTGTTTTTCCTGTATCAGGCGCGCCGCGATAGCTCGGTGCTGGAGGTGAATTTCTGGTCGGGGTTGGTGCAGAAGGTGGCGGGCTTGCGGCGGCGCGGTGCAGCGCCGGTCAAAGTCGAGTAGGAGGGCCGTGGGGTTGGTCGCGCAGAAGTACATTCTGGTCGCGACGCTTGCCATTCTGGGGAGGTTTTCCTACCTTTGCGGCCCGGCCGGGTTTGCCCTTGCCGGAACGTTCCGTTATTTTTTCATTTTCAATCCCAGACGGGCTACCCTATCTGCCGATGATCCTCTCGACCGAAGCGAAACAAGAGCTTTTCGCAAAACATAGCTTGAGCAAAGCTGCTACCGATACCGGCTCCGCCGAATCGCAGATTGCGCTCTTCACGCACCGCATCACTCACCTGACGGCGCACCTCAAAGAACATAAGAAGGATCACTCGACCCGTCTGGGCCTTCTCAAGCTGGTCGGCAAGCGCCGCCGCCTGTTGAATCACTTGATGTCGACGGAAATCAACCGTTACCGCGCCATCATCGCCGAGCTGGGTATCCGTAAGTAACCTTTTGGCATGCCGGCAGGGAATCGCTCACTTGGGCGGTTCCCTGCCTTTTTTTTGGCCCGGCGGCTGCCGTGTTCCCTGTCTATTTGTTTAGAAGGAAGCCCCGCCAATCGTCGTGTCGCCGGAACAGCCCGAAACGCCTTCGCGAAGCCCCGGCCTAGCGCAATAACTTCCTCGAATGTCCCTCTACAACGCAATCACTAAATCCATCGCCCTGCCCGACGGCCGGGAAATCACCATCGAAACCGGTAAGTTGGCCAAGCAGGCCGATGGCGCGGTGGTGGTGAAGCTCGGCGGTACGATGCTGCTGGCGACGGTGGTCTCGCAGCCGTCGCAGCGCGATGGCATCGATTTCCTGCCCTTATCGGTTGATTATCAGGAGAAATTCGCTTCTGCTGGTAAAATCCCTGGCTCATTCCAGCGTCGGGAGTCGCGCCTGTCGGATTACGAAATCCTGATCTCGCGCCTCGTCGACCGTGTGCTGCGGCCCCTGTTTCCGAAGGACTACCACTACGAAGTACAGGTTCTGATCTCGCTGATTTCCGCCGATCAGGACGTTCTGCCGGATGCGCTGGCCGCTTTGGCCGCCTCGGCTGCCCTCGCCATTACCGATATCCCGTTCAACGGCCCGATCTCGGAAGTGCGTGTGGCGCGGGTCGATGGTAAGTTCATCATCAACCCGTTGCGCGCCGATCAGGAGCGCGCCGATATCGACCTCATCGTTGGCGCGTCGGAGACGGCCGTGATGATGGTGGAAGGCGAGATGAAGGAAGTGCAGGAAGCCGATATGCTCGAAGCCATTCGCGTGGCGCACGAGGAAATCAAGCTGCATTGCCGCATTCAGCGCGCGAACTGGCGGATGCCGTGGGCGCCACCGCCCAGCCGCGCCGCGAGTACCCGAAATATCCGGAGAACGACGAGCTGAAAGCGTTCGCGCACGAGCAGGTTTACGCCAAAGCGCGGGCCGTGGCCTCGTTGGGCAATGCGAACAAATCGCTCCGCAAAGCTGGCTTCTCGGAAGTGAAGAAGGCGTATCTGGAAGCCCTGCACGCCAATTACGCCGAAGGCGCATTTGATATGCACATGGCGATGCGGTATTACTACAGCATCGAGAAGAAGGCGATCCGCGAAATGATGATGCAGGACCGCGTGCGGCTCGACGGGCGGAAGCTCGACGAGATTCGTCCGATTTGGTCGGAAGTCAACTACCTGCCCGGCTCGCACGGGTCGGCGGTGTTCACGCGCGGCGAGACACAATCGCTCACGACGGTTACGCTCGGCACCAAGCAGGATGAGCAGATCGTGGACGGCGCGATGTATGAAGGCTACGCGAAGTTCCTGCTGCATTACAACTTCCCGGCGTTCAGCACCGGCGAAGTGAAGCCATCGCGCGGCCCCGGTCGGCGCGAAGTGGGCCACGGTAACCTGGCGCTGCGCTCGCTGAAGCAGGTGATGCCGCCGGATATCGAGAATCCGTACACGATTCGTATTGTGTCGGATATCCTGGAATCGAACGGCTCGTCTTCGATGGCGACGGTTTGCGCTGGTTCGCTGGCGCTGATGGATGCCGGTATCAAAATCCGTAAGGCCGTGGCGGGTATCGCGATGGGCTTGGTGGGCGATACCGCCGCCGGTACCTACGCGGTGCTGTCGGATATCCTCGGCGACGAAGACCACTTGGGCGATATGGACTTCAAGGTGACCGGTACCGTCGATGGTATCACGGCTTGCCAGATGGACATCAAGATCGCGGGACTGAGCTACGATATCATGACGCAGGCGCTGGAGCAAGCCAAGCGCGGCCGTCTGCACATTCTGAGCGAGATGGCGAAGACGCTTGATGCGCCGGCCTCGGACCTCAAGCCGCACGCGCCACGCTCGTTCAAGCTGCTCGTCGACAAGGAGTTCATCGGTGCGATCATCGGGCCGGGTGGCAAGGTGATTCAGCAGATGCAGAAGGACACGGGCGCCACGATCAACATCGAGGAAATCGACGAAAAAGGCCACGTAACGGTGTTCGCCACGAACGCCGAAGCGATGAACGAAGCCGTTGCGCGCATCCGCACCATCGCCGCCTCGGCGGAAGTGGGCGAGACGTATGTCGGCAAGGTTCGCTCGATTCAGCCGTACGGCGCGTTCGTCGAGTTTATGCCGGGTAAGGATGGGCTGCTACACATCTCAGAAGTGAGCTACGAGCGCCTCGACTCGCTCGAAGGCAAGCTGACGGTGGGGCAGGACATTACGGTGAAGCTGCTCGACGTCGATAAGAAGACGGGCAAGTTCCGCCTGTCGGCGAAGGTGCTGCTGCCGAAGCCGGAAGGCTACGTAGAGCGGCCCGAGCGCCCTGCTCGTGAAGAGCGTGGCGACCGCGGCGGCGACCGTGGTGACCGTGGCGGCGACCGCGGACCGCGTCCGGAGCGCAGCAATGGTTTCGACCGCGAGCGTCAGTAGGCTGTTAGCAAGTTTCAGCCAGCATCAGTAAAGGTCTAAGCCGCTGATAGGCACAGATTGAGCAGGTCTTACAGATTCCGGGAGCGAAGCCTTAACCGGCGGCGCTTGAACCGGAATCTGTGAAAACCGCTTTCTGGTACTGATTCCACGGCGAACTTTTGGGGCCTCAGCCCGGTTCGTCGGCGCGGTTCCTTCTTCCAATTGTTTCCCTAGCTCGATTCCTATCGGCTATATCTACTAACATTCTCAGCCCCGATGAGACAATTAAAAATCAGCAAGCAGATCACCAACCGGGAAAGCCAGTCGCTGGACAAGTACCTGCAGGAGATCGGCAAAGTGGATCTGCTCACTCCGGATGAGGAGGTGACGCTGGCCCAGCGGATTCGGGATGGTGACCAGATTGCGCTCGAAAAACTGACCAAGGCGAACCTGCGCTTTGTGGTGTCGGTGGCGAAGCAATACCAGAACCAGGGTCTGTCGCTCGGCGACTTGATCAACGAAGGAAACCTCGGCCTTATCAAAGCTGCCAAGCGCTTCGACGAGACGCGTGGCTTCAAGTTCATCTCCTACGCCGTTTGGTGGATTCGCCAGTCGATTCTGCAAGCATTGGCTGAGCAGAGCCGCATCGTGCGTCTGCCGCTGAATCGAGTCGGTTCGCTGAACAAAATCAGCAAGTCGTTCTCGGAGCTGGAGCAGAAGTTCGAGCGCGAGCCAAGCCCGGAAGAAATCGCCGAAGTGCTGGAGCTGACGACCTCGGAAGTTGTCGATACGCTCAAGATTTCGGGCCGTCACGTATCCGTTGACGCGCCGTTCGTGCAGGGCGAAGAGAACCGCCTGCTCGACGTGCTCGAAGACGAAGACGAAGCCGCTCCGGATGAAGGGCTGATGTCGGATTCGCTCCGCAAAGAAGTGCAGCGCGCCCTGAGCACGCTCACCAAGCGCGAAGGCGACGTCATCACGCTCTACTTCGGCCTCAACGGCGAACACGCCCTGACCCTCGAAGAAATCGGCGAGAAATTCGCGCTGACCCGCGAGCGGGTTCGGCAGATCAAGGAAAAAGCGATTCGTCGCCTGCGCCACACTTCCCGCTCGAAGGCGCTGAAGCCGTATCTGGGCTAAGCGAACCTACTTTTGCGACATATCTGAAAAAACCCTGGCCTACCGGCCGGGGTTTTTTGCTGAATCTATCTCCTGCGCCGGGCGCTTGCCCGAATCGCTTGTCAATCCGCTTCTCAACCCGTTTGTCAACCCCCGCCCAACCCAATGACGGAGTTACAGAGTACCGTGCTCGGCACGCTGACGCAGGACCGCTCGTTCGCCGATTGGTACGTGGCCGATAAGCCGGTGGGGATGCCGTTTTTCGACGGAATGCCGCTTGAAGTCACGTTTATGGATGTGGTGCGCGGCGAGGAAGCCGCATTTGTGGCCGAGGCGGATGCGGTGCTCACCGCCTTCCTTCAGCTTACCACCACCGACCGCCGCGCCGCGACGCCCCGCGTGGTCGCGAACTACGAGCAGATGGTCGATCTGAGCGATATCGAGCCGCTGGAAGTCGATGAGGCGAACCCCGATAGCATCTGGCGGTACGTCCACCCGACGGAAGTGTATATCAGCCGCCGCCCAGCGCACGAAGGCGCGCTCGACCATGACCTGTACGTGCAGGTCGATTGTAACTGTGATTGGGAGCAGGAGCACGGCTTGCAGCTCGTGTTCCGCCAAGGCCGGATGCTGACGCGCGTCTCCGAAATCGATGGGCATCTGACGGAAGCCGATGCTTATGCGAAACCTGACTCAGAAGACGAGATGTTGATGCGTTTCGCCGAGCGATTCGCCAACTGACCCCAACTGGCGCTGACTGGCGCCAACTGAATCAACCCACCAACCAACCCTTTGCGCATTTTCCGGGTCGCCACCCTGCGCCCGGATTCAACTTGTAACACTATGACTGAGCAAGTCAACCTACTCATCATCGGCTCCGGACCGGCGGGCTACACGGCCGCCATCTACGCCGCTCGCGCCAATTTGAAGCCCGTGATGTATCAGGGTCTTCAGCCGGGCGGGCAGCTGATGATTACCAACGATGTCGAGAATTTTCCCGGCTACGCCGATGGCGTGATGGGGCCGCAGATGATGGAAGATTTGAAGCGCCAAGCTGAGCGCTTCGGGACGGATATCCGCAACGGGCTGGCGACGAGCGTCGATTTTTCGAGCTACCCGCACCGCGTCACCATCGACGAGAAGCACGTAATTGAGGCGAAGACGGTCATCATCTCGACTGGCGCTTCGGCGAAATGGCTGGGCTTGGAGTCGGAAGCGCGGCTGAACGGCTCCGGCGTGAGCGCCTGCGCCGTGTGCGACGGCTTCTTCTACCGTAATCAGGAAGTGGCTATCGTGGGTGCCGGCGATACGGCTTGCGAAGAAGCCACGTACCTCGCCAACCTCTGCTCGAAAGTGTACATGCTGATTCGGAAGGGCGAGATGCGCGCTTCGAAAATCATGCAGGAGCGGGTGATGAACAACCCGAAGATCGAGGTGCGCTGGAACACCACCACCGAAGAGATTATGGGCGAGCACACTGTGGAAGGCGTGCGCGTGTGCAACCGCACGACGGGCGTGGAGGAAATCATTCCCGTGACGGGCTTCTTCGTGGCGATTGGGCACGAGCCGAACTCGTCCATCTTCCAGCCTTACGTGGAGCACGACGAGAGCGGGTACCTCAAAACCATCCCCGGCACCACGAAGACGAATATCGACGGCGTTTTCGCGTGCGGCGATGTGCAGGATTACGTCTACCGGCAGGCCGTGACGGCGGCAGGCACCGGCTGCATGGCGGCACTGGATGCCGAGCGGTTCTTGGCGGCGCGCGGCGACCACTAATTTGGTCTGACCGCCCGATGGGGCGGGGCGGCCGGGCTGCGGCTGTCGCTACTTATGAGTTTGATGTCTGCTACGCCCGCTCTGGAAAAGGGCGGGCGTAGCGGACGTATCGATATCGCTCTAACCACTCCGAATTTGCGTTTTCCCACTCTTCGATTCCGCGTCGCCGTCGGGCTGCTGCTGGCTATGCTGGTTTTGCTGACCGATGCGTTCGATGCCTCGGCCCAATCGCGGCGCCGTCGTCGGCGGTCGAGTCACAGTAAGTCGCGCCGACACTCGGCGGCGGTGCGGCGACCGGCGGTGCCGGCTATCTCGGTGCCGCCGCCGGGGCCGATTCCGTCGGCTTCCGGTGATTTCTACAAGGTGCAGCCGCCGAAGCTCAAGTACATCAAGCCCGATACGCTGGTAGAGGTGCGGGTGGAGGCGATGCCCGACGACTCGTCGGACGCCTCGCAATCGGTTTACTTCAACCCGGCGAAGGAGCTGAACATCGTCAACGAAGACACTTCGACGATTGACCTCGGCATCGGCGAGCAGCAGATTGTGGAGATGAGCGACGAAGTGCTCGTCGATTCGAGCTGGATTAAGGTGGCCGGTTATTACGCCATCTGGGATTCGCGCTACATCAACCCGTATCGTGTCGATGGGCGGCACCTCAAGGATACCGTGCATCTGAAGCTCGTGGACCCCGTGAAAGGGCGCCTCGCGACGATGCCGATGACGAAAACCCCCGTCACCAGCTCGTTTGGGCCGCGGTGGGGGCGCTGGCATTTCGGGCAGGACATTGATTGCGAGACCGGCGATTCCGTGCGCGCGCCGTTCGATGGCGTGGTGCGGGTGCAGCAGTGGGACGGGCGCGGCTACGGCAATTACATCGTGCTGCGCCACTACAACGGTCTCGAAACACTGTTCGGGCACTTGAGCAAGGCGCTCGTGAAGCCCGGCCAGTTCGTGAAAGCGGGCGAGCTGATTGGCTGGGCCGGCTCGACGGGGCGCTCGACGGGGTCGCATCTGCATTACGAGACGCGCTACGAAGGCAACCCCTTCAACCCGAACGCCATTTACGATTTCCCCGGGCGGAAGCTCAGCAAGGAAGATCTCGACGTGACCGCCGGGCTGTTCGATTATTACCACAAGGCGCAGCGCTATGCGCGGCCGGGGCAGGTGACGGCGGGCCGGAACGTGGCATACCATAAGGTGCGGCAGGGCGATATCCTTGGGAAGATTTCGCGCAAGTACCACGTCAGCGTCGCGCAGCTTTGCCGCCTCAACAACATCACGCCCAAAACAACCCTGCGCCTCGGGCGCAACCTTCGGATCCGATGAAACTCGACCTTCTGGCTTTCGCCGCCCACCCCGACGACGCCGAACTTGCCTGTAGCGGCACCCTCATCGCGGAGGCCGCGCGCGGCAAGCGCACCGGCATCGTCGACCTGACGCTCGGCGAATTGGGCACGCGCGGCACGCCCGAAACCCGGATGCAGGAAGCCCTCGACGCGGGGCGGCTGATGGGCCTGAGCGTGCGCCGCAACCTCGGAATGGCCGACGGCTTCTTCCGCAACGACCGCGAATCGCAGCTTGCCGTGATTCAGCAGCTCCGCGATTTGCAACCCGATATCGTCCTCTGCAACGCCCCCTCTGACCGCCACCCCGACCACGGTCGCGCCGCCGAGCTGGTCTCGGAAGCGTGCTTTCTGAGCGGCCTGCGCAAAATCGAAACCCTCAACGATGAGGGCGAGTCGCAAGCCCCGTGGCGCCCGCGCCTCGTCTATCACTACATCCAGGACCGCCTGCTGACGCCGGACTTCATCGTCGATATCAGCGGCCACTGGCAGACGAAGCTCGACGCCATTCTCGCCTACCGCACCCAATTCTTCGACCCTTCCGCGACCGAGCCGAACACGTATATCTCGTCGCCGGAGTTCCTGCGGTTCCTCGAATCACGGGCGCGGGAGATGGGGCATTTGGGCGGTTTTGAGCTGGGGGAGCCGTTTATCGCGCAGCGGAAGCTTGGGGTGAAGAGCGTGTTTGATTTGGTTTAGAAAGCGTAAAAATCCTCAGCTACTAACAACAGATTCCCCGCCCCCTTGGGGGAGGGGTGGCCCGTAGGGCCGGGGTGGGGAACGCGGTTGGGCAATGCGGTTGGGCAATGCGGTTGGGCAATGCGGTTGGGCAATGCGGTTGTGCAATGCGGTTGGGCAAACGCTCTGTTGGGTTCTCATGGCGGGCTGTATATACGTGTCCCCCCCCCCCCCCCGGCCCTGCGGGCCACCCCTCCCCTCCGGGGCGGGGAGTTTTTTTTGGGGACTGAGATTTATTACCGCAGCAACCTCTGAACCACCGTCTCAGCCCCTTGCCTAACCTGCACGGTATAAACCCCCGCCGCGAGAGCCGTTTCGGCTTCAGCACCCGGCACGGCTACCGTTTGAGCGCCGGGGGCGGTGGGAGTGATGGTTTGCGATTGAATCAGGCGCCCGACGGCATCGAAAAGACTCACCGTTAAGGGCGCGGCGGTGGGGAGCGTGACGTGAAGCTGCGCGCCGGTGGCCATACCCGATGGGTTCGGCCAAAGCGTAGCGGCGAGCTTGCCGGGCAGCGTGGAGCCGATGTGGAGCGCCTTTACTTCGGAGAAGGTGGCAGTGCCGTCGGTATCTACTTGGCGGAGACGGTAGTAGACGGGATCAGTGGAGTAGGTGAGGAGGGCGGGGTCAGAGGTGGCGTAGGTGTGGGGTGTGGTGGTGATGCCTTGCGCGGCGATGCGGCCGATGGAGGCGGGGAGGGGTCGGAAATCGCGGCCGTTGGGGCTGACTTCTACTTCGAAATAGGCGCTGTTTTGTTCTGAGGCCGTGGCCCATGTGAGGCGGGCGGCGGTGCCGTTGCGGGTGGCATCGAACGAAACCAGCTCGACGGGGAGGGGCGCGGCGGCGGTCGCGACGGTCCATCGACGGTTGAGATCGGTCGTCAGGACGGTGATAGCGCGGGAGGTGGCATCCTGATACGGCGCGACCGGCAGCCAACGCGCGGGGTATTGCAGGGAATTCCACGCGGTGGCGCGGGCGAAATCAGCCGCCGGGATGCCGTTGTCGTTATCGGAAAGCCAGCTCAGGGTGAGCGGAACGGGGGTGGTGGCGCCGTTCCCGACGATGATAAACCAGACTTGGTCGATGGAGCGGTCGGCGGGGTTCGCGGGGTTGTCGATATAACTCACCGACCGCTGTCGCATCCCCGCCGTCCGTGCCACGAAAAACAAGCCCAGATTCTGGCCGCTGGGATTGATCGTCACCCCGTTCTGCATATCAATCGGCTGGTTGCCGCTCGCGCTATACCGGAGGCTCAGCAAAGTGCCCTGCACGTAACGGCCGGACCGTTCGCCGGTCACGGTGGCGGTTTTGGTCTCCAGCAGGATGGCCCGATTCGGCGCCGTCCGGACCATCCCGCTCCGTAAATCGAAGTTCCCCTTGATCCTCACCGCGCCCGTTATCCGCAGCGTATCGGCGCCGGGCACGGGCTTATCGACCACCAACCCCCCAAGCGTGTCGCGCGCGCCGCTCGGCAGGGTCAGGTTCTGATTGGTGCGGCCGTTCATTACCAGTCGCCCCGTGCGGGTGCTGTAGAGGTAGCCTTCGTGCGTGAAATCGCCGCCGACTTCGAGCGTCCCGATGTTGATGTCGATATCGGAACCGGCACTACCCGTGACACTGCCCGTCACCTGCATCGTGCCCTCGGTGTAGAGCACGGCGCCTGGCGCGTGCTGGTAATCGCCGCTGACGGTGAGCGTGGCGCCCGGCTTCACCATCAGGATGCCGCCGCCGTTGTAGAGGAGGGCTTGCGCTCGGGTGATGGCAGGTAGGAGCAAAGCCACTGACAGGATGAGGCGCGGAAGGAGCGAGGGGAGGCGGTGAGTCACGGGGTTCTGGGGGGAGGTAGAAGGGGGGGGAATGGAGGGAGCTTATGGGGAAGCTATCACGCGGCTCTGCCCCTCACGGCGGTTAGCGCCTGTCGGGTGCGTTTTAATTGCCAGCCATCTCTGTAGGGGCGTGGCCTTGTGCCCGCCCGCATGTGGCTGGGTTCGGCAACAGCGATGATCAGCATTCACAACCGCATGCGGGCGG
>JANNMJ010000249.1:0-1942 GCA_031397815.1 Hymenobacteraceae bacterium | reverse complement strand
CTTTTGCCCGTCTCGGACCCTTCGACCTCAAAATCCCCCGGCTTCAGCCTCAATTTTTTGCGTGTGCCCCCGCGGTTGGCCTCTTTTACATCACTCATCGCGCCCGGCTGCCCGCCGGGCGTTTTGCTTTTCAGGGGTTCGCCTCACAATCACCCGCGTTTTATTCATTTTTAATTGATTCATTCCATGTCAGCTTCCTCTTCTCTCCCTGCGTCTGCCCCGGCAATGCGCTTACCCTACGGCGAATTCTCGCTTTATCACCTCGGTTCGGGCAAAGTGCTCGATGGTAACGGCACCGACGTCTACTTCTACGGTGCCAATCAGGACGGTTATCAGCGCTGGGAGCTGCGGCCCGCCGCCGACGGTTACGTTCAGATGTGGCACGTGAAGTCGGGCCACCTCCTGACGCACCGCGACAAGGGGCTCGGCCTGCAAGCGGCCGGTAGCACCGACGCCAAGCGGCAGCTATGGCGCATGGAGCCGGTCGAAGAAAACCGGTACCTGACGCTATCGCCCGCGAGCGCCCCCGGTCAGATGCTCGACGGCAACGGGTCGGCCCTGTACCTGCACGCCGCGAACGGCGGCAGCTTTCAGAAATGGAGCTACCTCGAACACTTCGAAACCGCCAACTGGATGGGCACCATGGACGGCCGCCGGCCGATCAACCAGCTCTCGATCCCCGGTACGCACGATTCGGGCACGGCGACCGTGGGGCCTGACGGCGCCCCCGCCCTGCGCGACTGTAGTTGGTACGACGCCATCTGCCACGCCCAGAATGCCTACACCCAAACCGCGTGGCTCGCCGAGCAGGCGGCGTATCAGGTAGCAGGTGGCGCGTGGGCGCAGTGTCAGACGATGACCATCCCGCAGCAGCTTGTGAGCGGCATCCGGTTCCTTGATATCCGGTGCCGCCACTACCAGAATAACCTGCTGATTCATCACGGCTCGTTCTACTGCAACCTGAGCTTCGCCGACGTCGTGCGCGACTGCATCGCGTTCCTGCAAGCGCACCCGAAGGAAACGATTCTGATGTCGGTCAAGCCCGAATACAACCACGAAGGCAACACCGACGGCCGCTCGTTCGAGCGAATGGTCCTCGACGCCTTCCGCGGCCAAGAGCAGTACCTCTCGACCCGCACCGATTACGCCCCCCTCGATGCGCTGCGCGGGAAGGTGCAGCTGGTGCGGCGCTTCGACGGCTCCACTGGAATCGACGCCCAAAGCAACTGGCCCGACGATGCCATCGGTGGCTCCGCCAAGCTGCGCATTCAGGATGTGTACAACGTGAAGCTTCAGGGCAAGGCGGAGAAGGCCGTCGCGCAGGTGCAATTGCTTCAGGAAAGCACCGCTCACCCCGACAACGACACCCTCTACTTCAATTTCCTGAGCGGCTTTGCCATCGAAACCCCCGCTGCCTTCGCGCTCGTCAACAACCACGCGATGTATCTGGGGCTGCCCTCCGGGCGCATGCATCTGGGGGTGATGCCGATGGATTTCCCGCCGTCGTACCTCATCAACGCCATCATCCGCTCGAATTTCTAGTAGGGTCCGGTAGGTCTGTCTGCCCGGCTGCTGCTTTTGTTCCGACGTACCCGGCACCATCGTGGTGCCGGGTACGTAGTGATGTGGAGATCACTCGGGTGATGCCGCTCGGGTGATGCCGCTCGCGCCGCATCGCGCGGGGCTCTGGCCCCGTGCGGGCTATTCGCGGGGCTCTGGCCCCGCACCCGGGATGGGCGCATTTTGCCCGCGCCATTCTACCGGCAGGTCAAGAGACCTGCGAATAGGCGACACGGGGCTGGAGCCCTATGGCTTATACACAAGTTTGCAACTGGTTGATTATCATTGTTGCCCAGCGTCTTTTCGGTTGATTCAGAAGACTATGTTGTTTCTGATATTTGATCGGAAAAAGTGGCTCTAGAGCTTGCAAATGCACTAGCCA
>JANNMJ010000108.1:0-42277 GCA_031397815.1 Hymenobacteraceae bacterium | reverse complement strand
TAAGCGCCTTAACTGCCACACTACACTTAGCCGCAGGTTGCAGGCCGCGCTTCTTTCCTCCCCTCGTTCCTCCCCCATTATATGGCCTCCACTGCCCCCGACCGCCTCGCCCCTGACGCCCCCGTCGCGCCGACGCCCGCTCCTCCCCATCCCGCTGAACCGCCCGTCATGACAACTACTGAAGCTGAGGCTCCCAAAAAACGCTCTTTCGTCCCGCTGCTGATTCTGGCGGTGATTTTACTCGTCGGCGGCTTTTTCGGCTGGCGGGCGTGGTCGTTCGCGCAAAACCACGAGACGACCGATAACGCCCAAATCGAAGGTGATGTGTACCCCGTGCTGCCGCGCATCAGCGGGCAGGTGACGGATGTGCTCGTGAAAGAAAACCAGCTCGTGAAGCGCGGCGATACGCTCATCCGCATCGACCCGCGCGATCTGGAAGTCCGGGTGTCGGTGGCGCGGACGGCGCTCGCGGCGGCTCAGGCCGGAGTGGGCGCGGCGCGGGCAGGCGTGAGTGCCGCGCAAGCCAACGTGGGCACGGCGCAAAGCACCGTCGGGGTCAGCTCGGCGCTGCGCGACAAGCTCCAGCGCGACCTTCAGCGTAACGATTATCTGCTGAAAGAAGAGGTGATTACGCGCGCCGAATACGACGCCGCGCAAGCCAACCTCCGCTCCACGACCGCCCAACGCGCCACCGCCGAGAATCAGGTTTCGGCCGCCCGCGCCCAAGTCGGCTCCACGCAACAGCAGGTGGCGGTGGCCGAAGCAGTGGTGAAACAACGCCAAGCCGACCTCGAAAACGCCCTTTTGCAGCTTTCCTACACGGCCCTCACGGCGTCTGGTGACGGGTATATCAGCAAGAAGAACGTCGAGCCGGGGCAGGTGGTGCAGCCGGGCCAAAACCTCCTCGCCATCGTGAGCACGGGTGAAGTGTGGGTGACCGCCAACTTCAAGGAGACGCAGATGACGGAGATGAAAGTGGGTCAGCCGGTGGAAGTCGAAGTCGATTCTTACCCGGATGTGAAGTTCACGGGCAAAGTCGAGAGCATTTCGGCCGCTACGGGCGCCCGTTTCGCGCTGCTGCCGCCGGATAACGCCTCCGGCAACTTCGTGAAAGTGGTGCAGCGCATCCCCGTCCGCGTCGTCCTCGACAAGCCCGACCCGCAGCACCCGCTTCGCGCCGGGATGAGCGTGAAGGCGGTGGTTCAGACGAAGTAGTTTTTGGTTTATGGTTTTTAGTTTTTCGGGGTGGAAGTGTAGGGACGCCTATTGGCGTCCTCCGCACGTGAAGGACGCCAATAGGCGTCCCTACCGCACCCCAGAAGCCTAAAAACCAAAAACTATCAACCAAAAACCAATTCCATGGAAACCGGATTTCGGAAATGGATTATCGTCGTCACGGTGGTGCTGTGTACGATGCTGGAGCTGATTGACACCAGCATCGTCAACGTCGCGCTCACGCAGATGATGGGCAACCTCTCGGCCACGCTCGGCGAGGTGAGCTGGGTGATTGCCTCTTACGCCATCGCCAACGTGATTGTGGTGCCGATGACGGGTTTTTTGAGCGAGCAGTTCGGGCGGCGGAATTACTTCGCGTTCTCGGTCGTGCTCTTCACGCTCTCCTCGATTATGTGCGGGCAGAGCCACGGCATCTGGGAGCTGGTGTTTTTCCGGTTCATCCAAGGGCTGGGCGGCGGCGCGCTGATGGCGACATCGCAAGCGATTCTGATTGACACCTTTCCGCCGAAACAGCTCCCGCTCGGGCAGGCGCTCTTCGGGATGGGCGTCATCATCGGCCCCACGATTGGCCCGACGCTCGGCGGCTACATCGTCGACCATTTTGATTGGCCGTGGATTTTCTATGTGAACGTGCCCGTCGGGATTCTCGCCACCATCTTCACCATCCTGTTCATCCACGACCCAGTCCGGCTGCAAAACCGGGTCAGGCGGTCTGTTGGCGATATCGACTGGACGGGGATTTTCCTGCTCATCGCGGGGGTCGGGTCGTTGCAATTGGTGCTGGAGCAGGGCGAGCGCGAAGACTGGTTCGAGTCGTCGTACATCATCCTGTTCGCGCTTGCCTCGGCGCTCGGCATCATCCTCTTCATATGGCGCGAGCTGACGACACCGAATCCGGCCGTCGACTTGAAGGTGTTGGGCAAGAGTAATCCGCTGGCGTGGGGGGCGTTTTTGTCGTTCGTGCTGGGGTTCGGGCTGTTCGCGTCGGTGTTCATCATTCCGGTGTTTACGCAGCGCGTGCTGGGCTTTACGGCGCAGCAGACGGGCTTTATGCTCCTGCCGGGCGCCGTGGTTTCGGGGATGATGATGCCGTTTATTGGCCGCGCGCTGCAAGCGGGCGTGAAGCAGACGCGGATGATTCCGCTCGGGTTCTTCCTGTTTTTCGTGTTCACGACGTGGGTGAGCTTCCAGATTTCGCCCACCGCCGGGGAGTCCGACTTCTTCTGGCCGCTCATGCTGCGCGGCTTGGCGATGGGCCTGATTTTCCTGCCGATCACCACGATGTCGCTCTCCGGCCTACAAGGCAAGGACGCCGCGCAGGCCGCCGGCCTCACGAGTATGCTCCGGCAGCTCGGCGGGTCGTTCGGGGTGGCCCTCGTCGGCACGTTCATCGAGCGCACCGACGCCCACCGCCGCGCCGACCTCGCGAGTAACATCTCCCTCTTCGACCCCGAAACCACCGAGCGCATCCGCATGTACACCGCCAACTTTATGTCGAAAGGCTATTCGGCGGCGCAGGCGCAGCAGCAAGCCTATCAGGCACTCAACTTCAACCTCATGAAGCAGGCGTCGCTCCTCACCTACTCGCAGACGTTTATGTACCTCGGCGGCTTCTTCTTGCTGTGCATTCCGCTGATTCTGTTCATCCGCCTGAAACGCCCGAAACCGGGAGTGAAGGTGGATATGGCGGCGCATTAGGGGCGAAACACGGCCTGCTGATTCGCCTTTCGATTAATCTGCTGATTACTCTGTGGATTAAACCAGAACCGCCCGTTGACTGTGCACAGTCAACGGGCGGTTCTCGTTAGGGGGCGCGTGATTGGCGATTGGCGCGCTTAGTTCGGCGCTACAAAATCGACCCGGTTCGACGCTTGCGGGTTGAAGCTGGAGTAGATATACATCCCCGTTTCGCGGCTCATATACCCATTAGCACCCGTAACGGGTGACCCAAAGGCGCGGACATAAAAGCGCTGCCCCGGCCGGAACAAACCGTAGCGCAAATAATACTGCCGTAGATCGTAGAGCGTGAACGTCATCCGGAAGGTGTTACCGACGATCTGATTGTAAGCACTCGACAACAGAAACCCGGCAATAAATCTGTCTTTGGAGACGGACCCCAACGAATCGAACACCACGCCCACCGAACGCGGCCGTGCCGTGGTAGTGCCGGGCGTTATCGTGCCCTTAATCACGAGCGCGGTATCACTGTCGTAATACGCATTGGGGTATTGAATCGCTTGCAGATTGCTCGCTACCGTAGTGGCTTGCTGGAAGAGCATTTGGCGCGTCTGCAGCCCATAACCTCCTTGCTGCGTGACAAGCACCGGCTGATTCCCGCCCGCTGCCGCCAGCATAAACTCCTGCTCGTACGCGCCGTAACCGGGGCGGCTGTACGTCAGCAGATAGTTACCCGCCCGCAGTCCATCGAGCTGGTAGCGGCCGTTGGTATCGGTCACAGCCTCAATCAGCGGCGTCGTGCCTTTGACGGTTACGCGCACGTTCTCGTGGTGGCGCAGATAACGCCCAAACTCATCGTAGAGCGAGACGAAACCCAGCGCACTGGTTTTCGCCTCTTCCGGGGCGGCGTAATAGTTATTGTTGATCTCGTCCTTTTTGCACGAGCTGGCCATTACCGCCAGCGTCAGCAACGCGGCAGCAGTAAACGTGTTTTTCATCAGAAAGAAGAAATGAAAAAAGAAACCTTACTCCGCTTCCGAACGCGTTAGCGGAATGCAATAGTATGCCCACAGACGGCGAGTTACCGCTGACTGTTGCCGGGGAATAAAAAAAAGGGGAGTGCTTCTACCGGAAATCACTCGTAGTCGGCTGCGTGAACCCGAAATCGCGGAATTGCAGGTACGGCCGCGAAGCCTCGTAAACGCGGAGCTGTTGCAGGTCTTCGCCGGGCGGACGGCGTGGGTAATAGCCGAGCAGAAGCTGAATCGTGCGGAAGGCGATGTAATCGTTGCGCAGGCGCAGCCCTACGCCCACTCCCGTATAAGGCGCGGTTTTGAACGGCGAGGAACGGTCGTTCGGCGCAATCCAGGCGGCATCGGCGAAGACGATGCCCGCCACCCGAAAGCCCAGAAACGAGAGCGGCGTAAACAGGCTGCTCTCGTAATTGAACACCACCCGCCGCTGCCCGCGCAGCAACCCCGACGCAAACCCGCGCAGCCCGTCTTCCTTGTTGATCGTGAGCAGCTCCAGCGTATCGCGCCGGTAGCCGAGGCTGGTGCGCATCCACAGAAACTGCCGCCACTGCCACGTCCCTAAGTACGTGCGCGGCGTAAAATACTGTCCTTCCAGCGTCAGCAGCCCCTGTTCCCAGCGCTGCACCCGCCGGAAAGCACTCACCTCGCCGCTCGCGTACAAGTACCCGAACCGGGAGCGGTAGTGGCCCAGCGCCGCCTTGGCGCCCACGTAAGGCCGCACGCGCGGGCCGGCGGTCTCGTGGCCCACCGTGAAGCTCAGCAGGTTCCCGGCGGGAATATCCTCGGTCCGGCCGAACTGGAACAGATACCGGTCTTTGTAATACCGCCGAAAGCTCAGGCCCACCCCGCCGAGCACGAGCGTGCGGTCGCGGAGATTGGGCAATTCCGAGTCGTTGGTGAACATCGTGTTGATGACGCGCACCGCCGTCACGAGGCGCGGGTGATTGGTGCGCTCCAAATCGTACGTCCGCACATCATACGACCGGCCAATCCAGTAATCCTGCACGCCGAACCGGATGCGCGGCAGCAACGGCGGGTTATCCGGCGACGCCACGCCCTCGGCGCCAATGAGCTGGTCGTACCAATTGATGCGCGCGGCGCCGGCCCAGCGCGTCGCCACGGTCACGAAGCCGCGCTCGAAGCTCAGGCCGCTCGCCTGCAAGCCGTATTGCTGCCGATACTCGGCGCGCCCCTGCACGAACTGCCGCCCGATGTTCGCGACTGCGTATGTGGCGTTGATGCGGTTGGGGTCGGGCTGCGGGTAGCCGCGCCCATACCGCACGTTCACCTGATGCCCGAGGCCGAGGAAGTTGTCATCTCCCAAACCCCCGTCAATTTCCGGACTCGTCGGCGAGCCGGAGCCGGATACGCCGAGGCTGAACTTGTCGCGGGTCAGAACGATGATATCCACGGAATCCTCCGTCGAAGTGGCCTCGTTCACCATCACGCGCGCATCGCCGATGTACGGCGTGGCACGCAGCAAACGCTCGCTCTCCGAAAGCGCCAACGGGTTCAGCGGCTCCCCCTCCCGAAACAGCAGCGAGCGCCGCACCACCCCCCGGTGCGTGGTGATGTGGACGGCGTTCCCGGCCTTCTCCCAAATCCGCGTCGGCCCACGGCTGAGGTTTTCAATCGAGTACCCGAACGGATCGAGACGCGTGTAATCGACGTTTCGGACGATTTTGTACCGATGCCGGTCGTATTGCCTATCCAATAGGGCGGCGTCGAGCCCGTGGTCATCGTCGCGGCGCTCCCGGAAATCGAACGCCACGCGGGCGATTCTTCCCATCACCGTTTTCCGGCGCGAAAAGGCTTTCAGGGAATCGATGACGCGCCGCTGGTCGATCTGCACCAGCTTACGCTTCACCGAGTCGGCCTTCACCGAGTCGCGCGCCAGCTCGTTGGTCCGCAAGCTGCGCCGCTGCTTGGCGCGCGCGGGCTGCTGAGCGAGCGTCGCGGTCGTCGCGAGCAGCGTCAGCAGCAGGCCCAATGCCCAGCGCCATACTTGGAAAAAGGAAGCTCGATTCATCGGGTAGCCGCGCTCCTACGTTGGCTAACGCCGAAAAGTCGGATTACGCGCAAAATGCCACAGATTTTAGATTAAATTGCTTGCGGAAGTAGCCAAGTTTTCCTTACCTTTATGGCAAGTTCAGCAACCGCTCGCTGACAGCCAATTTTTTTAGTCATCACTTCGCCTTTCCGATGAAAGTACTGCCGATTTCCTGCCGGTGTAAGCTCTCCGGGCTTGTGCCCCACCTGCGTCAGCAAATGACCATCAGCTACTCGGCGCGCCAAGCGCCGGGGCAAGCGACGGGGCAGCCGACTGTGCAGGCACTAACATCGCCCGGTACGATCAGCGCCCTGCGCCTATCGGAAAACGGGTTGGCGCGGGTGTTGCCGCTCCACCTTCCACCGGCCGCCTGAACGCCCGTCGGGCACGTCAGCCCGCCTGATGCAGCGCCCGCCGAACGCGCGCCAGCAACCCTACCGTCGGGGCAGCCGTTGGAAATGGGCGGAACGACGCCGACGTCGGTCCCCTAACCGTTCCTTCCAATGGCCTCTTCCTCATCGAGCAACAAGCCCGACACTACCCTGACCAAGATCGACTCCCGCACGTCGCCGCACGGGCAGGACGGCGAGAAATACCTCGCCTCCGGCACCCAAGTAGCTATGCGGATGTGGGAGAACGAAGCCCCCAGTGACGCCAAAGAGCCCACCGCGCGGCCCTACGAAACCGTCGGTTACGTGATCAGTGGCCGGGCCGAGCTGCATTCTGAAGGTCAAATGGTTCTCCTCGAACCCGGCGACTCTTACGTGGTACCGAAAGGCGCGCGCCACACCTACCGCATAATCGAAACCTTCACTTCCATCGAAGCGACTTCGCCACCCGCCCAAGCCCACGGCCGCGACGAATAGACAAAGCCGCTAGACCGCCTACCGACTTAGCTCGCCACCGAATACGCTCAAGGCGCCCCTCAATAAAGGGTAGCCTCTCAAATCGAGCTTATCCCTAAAATCGCCTTGCCCCAGCGCTGCCTTCTGCTAAAGAATGGCACCACACGGGCAAGGCGATTTGCTTGACGAGACGACCTCAACGCGGATTCCGCGCTTCCAAGCCCGAAAATCTACGCGGGCTTCTGCGCCGCCGCTCGGTCGTCCGCCGACGGGCCGTACATACCGGGAATCGGAATGTCGAGCAGGCGCAAATAAACGCTGAGCTGCCCCCGATGATGAATCTGATGATTGAGCATCCAGTTACGCAGCGTGTGATACCGCGAATCACGCGATAAAACCCGCTCGCCGGCGCGGAAAACCCACGGCTGCTGCAGCTGCTCATCCGTCGCCAGACCCAGCGCGGGGCGCCCGACCGTCATACGCTCGTCGAAAAAATCGAGGAGAGCGGCGGTGCTTTCCGCTACTACGGGGCGGAGCGGTTTGGCGATCATATCGAACTCATCGGCGTCGAGGACGCGGTTCAGCCACTGCGGCAGCTCCGCGACGTGGGTCGCCAAGCGTCCCAAGCTCATCGATTTGGCGTGGGGCTGCCACGCGAAATGCTCCGTCGGCACGCGCTCCAGAATACGGCGGGTGCTGACCGACTCGCGGTCTAGCTCGGCGAGGAGTAATTGGCTCAAACTCATGGGGTAGTTCCTAAAGGGAAAAGGGGAACGATAGACGCGATAAAGATGCGGCGCCCGGTCGTTTTTCGCTTTCAGGCGCGCCCTTTTCTCCTCCTTACGGCCTACGGAACCCCGATGAGCGTTATTCGCTCAAATGCGGCAACGCCTCCCGTGCCGCATCGGCATACGGATGATTGCCCTGCTCAGCGAGCCGAGTAAACACGACTTCCGCTTCCTGATTGCGGCCCTGCGCCCACAACGCCAGCGCGAAATAGTAATCCGCCCGCTCGCGGAACGCCGAGGCCGGTAGCTCGCGCACCCGCGCCAACGCTTGCGCCGCCTCCACGGGCTGTGCGGCGCTGTACTGAAAGATGCCGGTGTAATACAGTGTGGTATCCGGACCGATGCTCCCGGCGGGCAGGTGCAGCCACTTATCGAGGGCCGCGTCGTAATCGCCCATCTTATACGCGTTCATCGCCTGATTGACGAGCACGCGGTTCGGCGGCACATCGCTCCCCATCAGCACGGGCAAGCCGGGATCGGCTAAGCCGTAACGCGTGGCCAAAGCCTGAGAATCCGGGCGACGCATCATCAACAGCGCCCCTACTCCCACCACCGCCGCCAAGCTGGCCGCAGCCGCAATCCGCGACCACCGCGCCCGCCACGAGACGCGCATCAGCGGCAAAGCCGGCTTCCCGGCGATTCCGAGCGCTTGCGCCGGCGTATCGTCATCCGTCGCAGGCGTGGACGGGGTCCCTACCAGCGGCGGCCCCATCTCATCGTTGAGGCGGCGGAGCTGTTGGCGTAAGTCGGCGCGGCCCGCCGCGCGGATGCCTGTTACGAGCGAGCGATGCTCGGCGAGCGCCGCCTGAAACGTCACATCCACCATCAGCCGGGCCTCGACGGCGGGCTTGGCGGCTTCGGGCAAGGTGCCGTCGGCGTAATTTTCAATCTGTTCCCAATCAGCAGCGGTAAGGGACATGGTATTTTAGAAAAAAAGCGAATGGTATGGGTTGAATGAAGCGAAGAAGCAGGCTGAACGGCTTAAAAAGTAAGCCCCGACCGACACAGCGCTCGGAGGCGACCGAGGCAATAAGATTTGCGGGCCATCGTGGCCTCCACGCTATTGTGCTCTAGCTCGGCCGACAGCTTTTCGATGGATATCTTCTGGTCAGCGTAATAGTACGCTTGCAGAATGCGGCGGCAATCGGCGGTGAGCTGATGCAGGGCGCGGTCGATTAGATCGCGCTGACGGTCCAGCTCGTCCAGCTCATCAGTGAGGGCAAAAGGGTCGTCCAAAAGGATCGGCATCGGGTCGGTTGAGTCGGGATCTTCATCATCGTCCTCACCATTAATGTCCGAAATCTCAAAAACCTTAACAATTGGACCGCGTTTTTTTTTCTGATGGTAGCAAAAACGCTCTCCTAAGCGAAATAAGTAGGTTTGTGGCCGCGTCCGAAGTTCGGGCAGTTTTCCGCTTATCACGTTCTCATAGAACGAGATCAGGGCATCCTGAAAGGCATCGCTGAGGGCCTCGGTATCGAGGTCGGGGTGGTATATGGTGGCCCACTTCACGAACGGGTCGCGGTGCACCCGATACAGCGCGTGGAGCGGACGCTGGTCGCCGGCCCGCAGCCGGTCGAGCATGCCTTTTGGCGCGAGCGCATCACGGTCAGCAGCAGTCAGCGACATCGACTCAGATAGTTGAGATGAGATAAGATGAGGATCAGATTAGATTACCTGTGGCCCGAAGCTAGTACAGCCGTAAGCCAATACCGTACAAACGGCGGCGAAGGCTGGCCCGACCAACCGGCGCCGTTGTACTTTCGCCCACATGGAAACCACTGTGCGTACCGTGCCGACCGACCCGGCCATTTTCGACCTGATCGAACGCGAAAAACAGCGCCAGCTTCACGGCTTGGAGCTGATTGCCTCCGAGAACTTCGTTTCGAGCCAGGTGATGGCCGCAATGGGTTCCGAGCTGACCAACAAATACGCCGAAGGCTTGCCCGGCAAGCGGTATTATGGCGGTTGCGAGATTGTCGACCAAGTAGAGCAATTGGCCATCGACCGGCTGAAAAAGCTGTTTGGCGCCGCTTGGGCGAACGTGCAGCCGCACTCCGGCGCGCAAGCGAACGCGGCCGTGATGCTCGGCGTGCTCAACCCGGGGGATACGATTCTCGGGTTCGACCTCTCGCACGGCGGTCACCTGACGCACGGGTCGCCGGTCAATTTTTCGGGGAAGCTGTACCGCCCGACGTTTTACGGCGTGGAGCGCGAAACCGGTTTGATCGATTTCGATAAAATCCTTGAAACCGCCCGGCGTGAGCGGCCGAAGCTCATCATTTGCGGCGCGTCTGCGTACTCGCGGGATTGGGATTACGCCGCCCTCCGCCGCGCCGCCGATGAGGTGGGCGCCCTGCTGCTGGCCGATATCAGCCACCCGTCGGGCCTGATTGCCAAGGGGTTGCTGAACAACCCCCTCGACCATTGCCACATCATCACCACCACCACGCACAAAACGCTGCGGGGGCCGCGCGGCGGGGTGATTATGATGCCGAAAGACTTCGAGAACACCCTCGGCCAGCGCACCCCAAAAGGCGAGCTGAAGATGATGAGCGCCATCCTCGACGGCGCCGTCTTCCCCGGCACGCAGGGCGGGCCGCTGGAGCACGTGATTGCCGCCAAAGCCGTGGCTTTCCACGAAGCCCTCTCCGATTCTTTCGGTGATTACATCGGCCAAGTGCAGCGCAACGCGACGGCGATGGCCGACGCATTCGTGGGTCTTGGCTACGACATCATCTCCGGCGGCACCGACAACCACTTGATGCTGATCGACTTGCGCTCGAAAGGCCTCACGGGTAAGCTCGCGGAGAACACGCTCATCAAGGCCGACATCACCATCAACAAGAACATGGTGCCGTTCGACGACAAGTCGCCGTTCGTGACGAGCGGGATGCGCGTCGGGACGCCCGCCCTCACCACGCGCGGCCTGCGCGAAGAGGATATGGGCCGAATCGTCGAGCTGATCGACCGCGCGCTCACGCACCACGATAACGAAACCGAGCTGTCCGCCGTAGGGCGGGATATCAACCGCTGGATGGCCGACTACCCGCTCTTCGCGGGCTAGCCGACGCGCTATCAACGGGGCATCCTGAGCCGCCGAGAGCAACTGCCGCGCCGGCTTGGCATACGGCGTTTCTTTCGGCGGCTCAGGATGTCTTTTTTGTTCATTGGGGTTTCGGCCCGTCTTCTTGCTCTCCCATCGCGTGCAAATTCCGCGCTCTCGTCCTCTCAACGCCCCGCCGCTCGACCAAGCACCGGACACCGACCCGGAAGGGCACGAAACGGCCGAAATGTCGTTCGTCGACCATCTGGAAGTCCTGCGCTGGCACATTATCCGTGCGGCGGCGTCGATTGTCGTGTTCAGCACCATCGCCTTCATTTGCAAGGACTTACTCTTCCACGATATCATCCTCGGCCCCTCGCGCCCGGATTTCTGGACCTACCGTCAGCTCTGCCGCCTCGGGCAAATGATGCACGCTGAAGGCATGTGCATCGACAAGCTCGATTTCGTGATTCAGAGCCGGGAGATGAGCGGGCAGCTCGCGATGCACTTTTCGGCGGCTTTCACCGCCGGGCTGGCCTTGGCTTTCCCTTACACGTTCTGGGAAATCTGGCGTTTCGTGGCGCCCGGCCTGCGGCCCGAAGAGCGGCGCAACTCGCGCGGGGCGGTGTTTTTCGTGGGTGTGCTGTTCTTTCTGGGGCTGATGTTCGGGTATTACATCGCGGCGCCGATGTCGATTAACTTCCTCAGCTCGTATCAGATTGACCCGAGCATCGCGAACGAAATCGACATTCAGAGCTACGTTTCGACCCTCACGACGATGTCGCTCTCGTGCGCGTTCGTGTTCGAGCTGCCGATTATCGTCTTCTTCCTCGCAAAAGCCGGGCTGGTGAATGCCGCGCTGATGCGGCAATATCGGCGGCACGCCATCGTGGTGATTCTGGTGCTGGCCGCCATCATCACGCCGCCCGACGTCTCGGCTCAAATCATCGTCACTCTGCCGATTCTGCTCCTCTACGAAGCCAGTATCTGGATTGCCAAAGTCGTCGGGAAAGAGTCAATCAAGAAAGCGAATTAGCAAGTATCCGGGTAAGCAACTGATTTTCAGTTTCTGTCATTCGGCATCTTCCCGCCCCGCTTCGCGTAAGCATTTCAGCTGAATTGTGCCTTAACGGGCGTCCTTCCGCATTCGCCGCCCATACCTTTCATCCGCTATTTTTCGCTTCCTATGCACCGCACCATTGCCATCGGCTCCGACCACGCTGGTTTCGAGATGAAACAGCATTTGCTCGAAAAACTCCGCGCGCAGCTGCGGGAAGTGAAGGATTTCGGCACGTTCTCGGAAGATTCCGTCGATTACCCCGATTTTGCGCACCCCGTGGCGAAAGCCGTGGCCGAGGGCGAGTTTGAAGTCGGCATCCTGCTGTGCGGCTCAGGTCAGGGCGTAGCCATCTCGGCGAACAAGCACGCCAACATCCGCGCCGCTCTCTGCTGGACGCCCGAATTGGCGGAGTTGTCGCGCCGCCACAACAACGCGAACATCCTCTGCATCCCAGCGCGCTTCATCGACAATAAGACGGCCGTCGAAATGGTCGCCGCGTTCTTCAACCACGAGTTTGAAGGCGGGCGCCACGAGCGGCGGGTCGGTAAAATCAACTGCTAACGGCGGACCGGGGGCGACGAAGGCGGCGAGGTCCGTAATCGTCGCTCGTTCAGCCGCCACACGCCCGGCCGCACCGCTTCGTAACCGCCGAAAGCGCCGGGTAGGCGTTTCCGTAACGTCGGCACGAACCGCTGTTGTGGGTCAAGCAGGTAGTTAGGACGGTTTTTTCGGAAGTTCTGATTCAGCCGATACAGCGCGGCGTACGAGTTCAGCGCCTCAAAATCGGGGCGCGCAAGCGGCCAATCGAAGTACGGCGACGCTTGCGTGTTGCGGAGGTAGGCGCGCATATCGGCCGCCCCAATGAGGAGCACGCGCTGCCCTTTCAGGCCGTGCGCCGGGTCAGGCTGGCTCAGCGGAATGGCGGCTAGCAATCCCGAAGGCGGCCCCGGCAGCCACGCCGTGAGGTGGAGCGGCACGGCGTAACGCACCGCCAACAAACCCACCACGGCCCCCAAAAACAGGATTTCATTGAGCCACGCCCGCCGGTTGCGCCCGATGAGCGCCGGACCGAAATACGCCAGCGGCGGCAAAAACAGCAACACCACCACCGGCGAAAACGCCGCGCCCGCCGCAATAATCAGCCCCGCCGCGCCCAGCCAAGCCAGCATCACCTGCCGAAACCGCACTTGGTAATTGAGCTGCCCACCACGCTCCAACGAGCGCAGCACGGCCAGTAGCAGCACCGCGAGCGGCAGCGCGAGCACGCGCATCGTGAGCGCGCCCGGCATTACGGCCACCGGCTGAAACGGCCACAGCTGCTGCGGCTGCAAATGCTGGTTGATGAAAACGCGCAGCGTTCCGGCGTAGAAATACGCCGTCGAGAGCGCCGCGTACGGAAACAGCGTCCCCACAACCACCAGCAGCGACGACCGAAACGCGTTGGCGGCAAAAAAGATGATCGCCACTAGCGCCACCGGCAGAAACAGCAGCAGCGGCGCATAGCACAGCCCCGCCACCCCGAGCAGCAAACCCGCCTGAAACAGATTGCGGTTATCGTATCCCTCGCGCGAGGT
The DNA here is from genome assembly GCA_031397815.1 of Hymenobacteraceae bacterium. Taxonomy (GTDB): domain Bacteria; phylum Bacteroidota; class Bacteroidia; order Cytophagales; family Hymenobacteraceae; genus JANNMJ01. The sequence goes on along the minus strand of JANNMJ010000108.1, from coordinate 28,967 downwards.
AGCGGTGAGGTTCCCGAAGGCCAGCAGCAGAAACGTTTGGCCCAGCAGCATCGGCGTGAGCGTGTCCAGCTCGAACCAGATCGCCCCGAAAAGGCCGTAGAAAACTGCTGATAACCAGCCGCGCTCGGCCAGCGCGCCGCGCCGGTGCAGTAAGTCGTTGAAATAGAATGCTTGCCCGAGTAACAACCCCGTTGCCACCAGCCGGTACAGCAGCACCGAGCGCCCGCCCACCCACGCCAGCAGCGCCCACAGGTACGCCGCTAGCGGGGCTTCGGTGGTGAAAAGCGTTTGGTAGAGCGTGGCGCCGGTCACGAGCCGCTCGCCCATCACTTGTTGGCGCAGCTCAATCAGCGTGAGCGGGGCCGCTTGCAGCCACCACAGCGGCAGCCGAATGGCGAGTAACAGCAGCAGCGCCAAAAGCAGCCGCGACGGCAGATTGCGGTTAAAAAAACGAAGCACACAACGAAAGTAGACCGCTCGGAAGGTAGCGCCCCGGTTTTACCGCCGCCCACGCCCGCCATCACGCTAGGGTACAAAAAAAGCCCGGCACCTGCGAGCAGGCACCGGGCAGTTGGGTATCGGGAAGCGGCTCCCGAAATCTCCCACAAGCGGTTGCTATTTTTTCTTCTTATCGAGCATTGACACCACCAGAAACGTGTTCGGGTCGGTGATCGTGACGGACTGGTCGAGGAAGCCCGCGTAGCTCACTTCCATCTCGATGGGGCCGCGCGTGAAGTCCAGCTCCAGCGAGAAGTCGCCGTTCTCGTCGGCTACGGCCATCTGGCGGGTCGTTTTGACGTAAATGGTTGCTCCGGGAAGCGCCTTGAGCTTCTCCTGCTTCACGGTACCCGTGAACAGGACGATGTTCGGCTGATCTTCTTCGGCCTCAGTAGCTGCCGGTGCTGGCGCTGAAGGAGCAGCAGCAGGAGCCGACGGTTGAGCCTGAACAGGAAGGGCAGAATTGTCAGCAGAAGCCGCTCCGCGAGCCGGCACTTTCACCTGTGCAGATGCCGTGAACGAAGCGCTCACCAGCGCTAACAGGGCAACGAAGGAGGATAAGTTTTTCATCGGTCTGCCGGAGAAGGAAATGAAACTGGAATGAGTACCGAGGACGAGAGAGGGAGGCCGAAGCCGTAGAGGAGTGCAATTATACAGAGCCGAAAATACCGTGCCGGAATGTTTAAGAACGCTCCACTGACGACTTCTTCGGGAAGTGCATAATCGAAGGTAAAGCGAAAAACAACTGCCACCTAGCAAAGTCGCTGATAATGAAGCGTTATCGGAGAAGATTTATCTGGCTTCTTGGAAAAGTTCACTGTCAGTTTCTTCAAATAAGCCTGCTGATAACGTACAACAACTTACGAGATATTTTGTCTACGGAAACGTGCTAAAACACAACGCCCCAGCCTGTTGGGCCGGGGCGTTGGTCGGAGCAATAGCGATGCCGTGCTCTAAAAGTACAAGAATCGGCTTAGAGGCCGACGCCTACATAGACCTGAAACACGCCGTTACGAATGTCGGATTGTGCCTCGTAGGAGATGTCGCTGACCGTGAATTTGCCGCTGTTCCGCAAATCGGTCAGGCTGTAGTCGTAGCGAGCACCCAAACGCAGGAATTCCAGCTTGGCCTCTACCCCACCGACGACGCCCACATCGAACGACTTGTAGCGGTAAGCATTCGGGCTGAGCGATTCGCTGCCGTCGCGCAGGTTGAGCAAGTAGCTCGCTTGCGGGCCGACCTGAAGCGCCACGTTCTCGAATACGTTGAACACGAACAGCACAGGCACCGAGAGGTAGCTGAGCTTGATCGACTTCTCATCGCCTACCGTTGCTGTGGTAGAACCAGCGGCGAAGCTTTCCTCGCCTTTCACTTTGAAGCCCTTCCGCTGATAAAGCAGCTCCGGCTGAATAGAGAAGCGGTTCGTCACGCCGATCTGCGCGTACGCACCGAAGTGGTACTGCGTGACCGAATTGATGTCCTTGTACATTTTGTCGGCGCCATCACCCAGCGCGCTCGCCAAGTTCACGCCGCCTTTAACGCCGAAACCGGAGTTCTCGGACCCATTGGAACGGAAGCGCGGCGCCGACTGCGGATTGTTGCTCAAGCTGCCCTGAGCGAAGGAAGCCACGGTGCCACTCAGCACGAAGGCGACGGCAAGAAGAAATTTTTTCATGAGGAAGGGAGTGTCTGTCGGTTAGTAGGACCAGCGATGACGGTCGCAATATTGCGCTTCTCATCGCTTCTGCGCTACTATACTCCAAGTCGAAGCGAAAGTTTCGACCGACCCTTTCTCAACTCTTCCCTATCTTCTCTCCTAAGTCATACGGCCAATATTCGCCTTCTAAAAACCGGCGCCCAAGTACGCTTGTACCTGTCCGGCGCGCCACGCATCACCGAACCGATTTCCGGCGACCGGCAAATCGGCCATTTCGCGGAACGGCAGGCCGTAGCGCAACCCGACGCGCATAAAGCCCACCCGCGCCTCGGCCCCCACCACTAACGACGTGCTCAGGCGGGCCGTGGAAGCGGGCACGGCCGACACTTGCGCCAACTCGGTCGTGGCGTACGCATTCCGCTCCGATGAGGCGCGCCACTGCACCTGCGGCCCTACGTGGATGCTGAGGTTATAAAACGGGTTGATGACCAGCAGCGCCGGCAAGCGCAGCCCTTTGCTCGTTACACCCGCCACGTTATCGCGGTAGTAAAGCGCCTCGCCCTGCACCGAAAACACCCGGCTCAGCGCCCGCTGATGAAACGCGCCAATCTCGAACGCGCCCGGCAGCCGTTGAGCGCTCGCCGCCGCCCGGGCATCCGACCAAATCGCGCCTACCCGCAGGCCTGTGCCGTGGTTACGGTCCGGCAGCTCCTCATTATCATCGGTGAAGCCGTGCGAACGCCGCCCGGGGTTGTTCGACAAATTGGTGGGTTGCGTTTGAGCATACGTCGTGAGGGCGGGGGCGCTGAGCAACAGCGCCAACAGGAGCTTTTTCACAAGCAAACGGATGAAAAACGAGGAGAAAAAAAGGACGCAGCGGCCCGATAGCACGGAAATTTGGCCCGGGGTGCGTAAGTTTGCGGTGTCGATTCAGGTCGGCGACCGCTAATGGAGCGTTAGCTCAGCTGGTTCAGAGCACTACCTTGACAGGGTAGGGGTCACTGGTTCGAACCCAGTACGCTTCACATTTTCGGATTTCTCCAGATACCCATCTCCCACGAGATGGGTATTTGTGTTTCTGGCGATATTGCTCAGACCCCTGCCAGACATTCAAAGCACGCTATTAAGTTCCCGGGTTTATCATACTTGCCGTATAGCGATTGTTTTCTTGATGATATGAACGGTTTTTTGCTGTCTTATTGATGATTTTTCAAAAATCAGTCAGATTATGATCCGAATCGCTTGGGCGCCGGGCTATGCGCACATTCTTCCGCCCGACCACCGATTCCCGATGGCGAAGTATGAGCTGCTGCCCGAACAGCTTCGATACCAAGGCTTAGCGGAAGAGGAAGCTTTCTTCATCCCCGAGCCATTGGCGGAAGCGGCTATCCTGACGGTTCATACCGCCGATTACTGGCAGCGCCTGCGCGACGGGCAATTGACGGCGGCGGAGATTCGGAAAACCGGGTTTCCGTGGTCGGCGACGTTGGTGGAGCGCGAGGTGGTGATTGCCGAAGGCACGCGCCGCTGCTGCGAGTACGCGCTGACGAACGGCGCGGCGGCCAACATCGCCGGCGGCACGCACCACGCGTATCCCGGTCACGGAGAGGGCTTTTGCTTGCTCAACGATCAGGCAATCGCGGCGCGGTGGCTGCTCGATACGGGCCGGGCGAAGCAAGTGCTCATCGTGGATTTGGACGTGCATCAGGGGAATGGCACGGCGGCGATTTTTGCGCACGAGCCGCGCGTTTTCACCTTCAGTATGCACGGCGCCACCAATTACCCGGCGCGCAAAGAGCAATCCGACCTCGACCTTCCCTTACCCGACGGCACCGACGATGCGGCTTATCTGGCGCTGCTCACGGCCACGCTGCCGCGCTTGCTGACGGAAGTGAAGCCCGACTTTGTGTTTTATCTGGCGGGGGTTGATGTGTTGGCGACGGATAAGCTCGGCAAGCTGGCGCTCACGCCGGCGGGCTGCCTCTCCCGCGACAGGTTCGTTTTTCAGACCCTACACCGCGCCCAACTGCCCGTCGTGACGTGTATGGGCGGCGGCTACTCGCCGCGCCTAGCCGATATCGTGGATGCGCACACGCAGACGTTTCGGGCGATGCACGAGCTGTGGAGCTGAACGTGCAGAGTCCTCACCCCCAGCCCCTCTCCAAAGGAGAGGGGAGCCGAGGTGTTGCTCTTTTTCTGACTCCGTAATTTCTTCGACAGAAGACCGACGTCGCGCACTTAGGGGCGCGCTTGACCTTCAATCACTAGCTCCCACCGAAACGCCCACCGCCACCGCAGGCGCCGAATGCTAACACCGGCTTTTCGGCACAAAGCCTCTAAATCAGCCCGCCGAAAAGCGCGCGCGACCGATAAGGGCGCATCGTGCTGTACTAAGTAGGAGCCGCCGAAAAGCCGTGTCAGCCACTTGATGCTGAAGTAGGCGAGCGGGTGTCGGTGTAAGTCGTTCACGACGACGCCGATGCGCGCTTGCTGCGCGAGCTGACGCAGCATCTCAATGAGCGCTTCGTCGGAAAAGTGATGGCAGAACAGGCTGCACGTCAGCACATCGAACCGCTGCTGTCGGAAGGTTTCCGCGAAAATATCCTGCTGCTGAAACGAGATGGCGGGCCACGGCAGGCACTTTTCCGTGGCGTAGGCAATCATGAAGGCATTGGCGTCGATGCCGACTAGGTCGGCTGGGAGCTTTTGGCGCGTCGCCCAGCGCGCGATGACCCGAAGCGTATCGCCGCCGCCGCAGCCCACATCAGCGAGCGTGAAGGGCCGGTTCGTCGGAAAATCGTTCTTGAGCAGCGCCAAGCCGCTTTTCACCGGATCATACCCCCCGAGCCACGTATTGATGGTTTCGAGCTCGTCGAGGTTTTGGCGCAGCGCGTCCGACGCGAGCGTCAGGTCGTCCATCAGCTCCGGCTGCTGACTCCGAAAACGTAGACTAGGCATGGGCCGCGAGGGAATTTCAGGACGATTGAGGGCGAACAGCGGCTACGCGTCCGCCGAGTCGGGCGCTACGATGCGGAACAGGAGCGATTCGAGCGTCAGGCCGGGGCCGAAGGCGAAGGACAAGACGCGCTCGCCGTGGTTGGCGGGCGTAAGGTCGCGCAGCAGATGTTGGAGCACGAAGAGCACCGTCGCCGACGACATGTTGCCGTACTCGCGCAGCACCGCGTAGGCGTGGCGGTTGGCGGCGCGCGGCAGCTCCAGCGCCTGCTCGATGACTTCCAGAATCCGCTTCCCGCCCGGATGAACCGCGAAGTGCGCTACATCATCGGGCAGGTGCAGCCCCAAGGCTTGCAGCAAGCCATCGGTCAGGCGCCCGATTCCCTGCCGAATCAAATCCGGCACGTACGACGACAGCGTCATCTCAAAACCCGAATCGCCGATGTGCCACGCCATTTCGGCTTGGCCTGCCGGTTCCAGCGCACAGTGCGCACCTTCCAGCGCCAGCGCCGGATACGCGCCCATCAGCGGTTGCCCGGCTACCAGCGCCGCCGCCGAGCCATCGGCGAATAAGGCGTTCGAGAGGAAATGGTCGTCGGTGAGGTGCTTTTGGAAGTGGAGCGTGCACAGCTCGGTGCAAACCACGAGCACCCGCGCGGCCGGGTCGGCGCGGCAAATCGCATCGGCGAGCTTCAGGCCGTTGAACGCCGCATAGCAACCCATGAAGTTGACGGCGGTGCGCTGCACCGTCGGCGCTAGGCCGAGCCCCATTACGAGGTCGATATCAAGGCCGGGCGCGTACATGCCGGTGCAGCTCACCGTAATCAGGTGCGTGACCGATGCCACCGCCACCGCCGGTAGCTGGGCCATACACGCGTTCACGGCGGCAATGGAGAGCGGGACTGCCGCCGTGCGGTACGCGGCCATCCGCTGACTGACCGTCGGGAACGGCTCTAGATCGGCGGCGGGCGGGTAGAACGTGAAATCGGCGGGCTCGCGGCCGTAGTCGGGCACTACGGTATGGCGCGTCTCGATGCCCGATGCCCGGTAGAGCACGCGCAACCGCTTGGCGGCCACCTCGTCGAGCTTGAGCGCCTGAATCATAAACTCCGCAATGCGGGTCTGCGGGAGCCGGTGCGGCGGCGTTGCCGTCCCGATGGCGCACAGGTAGCTTTCAGACATAAAGACAACGACGAGTAGAGGCCGAGTAGAGCGTGTAAGGTAGCCCAAACGGGCGGGCCGTCGGATTGTTCGATTTGCCTCCAAAGGCGCCCATCTGCCCGGCGGTGCGGCCCCATGCCCAGACGGGCGCCGGAAGGTTACGGCAGCAGATCCGCGCGGCGAAGGCTTTCATCCCGGTCAAGTACCATTTCGCTCACTCGTTCCGCGCCTCAGGTGTTGAGAGACGAGCAGAACCGTCAGAAAAAAGTTTCTTTCCCTCACAGCGCCTAAATCGCCATTGAGGCAAAAAATCGGACTCTTCAGGCCGCTTTTTCGTCGTGTTAGGCCAAGTTAGCTCGAAGAAAAAGCGGCCTCAGCAAAAGATTTTGTGCTAAATTTGCCTTTTGACCGCCGCAAGCACGTATATTTCGTGCAGTATTGCGGCTTTCGCCCCTAACCTACTGCTCTTTTTGGGCGTTAGTAACTCAGATTCTATCGCTCCACTTTTCCTCCCCTCGCGACCTGCGGATTTTGACCTATGAAAAAAATCCTACTTTTCCTTTTGGTTTTTATGGCGCTTGGCTCTTTCGCCAGAGCGCAAACATTAGCCGAACGGCCCGGAGGCCCAGCTGACGAACGCACCGTTGTGGTGTTCCCGAACCCTAGCGCGGGCATTTTGCACGTCACCGTCACCGGTTTCGACGGCACTGCCACTACGCTGCGGGTGCTCAACGTAATCGGTAACGAAGTGCACCGCGAGAGCATCAGCGACGCGGAGCCACGGTTCAGCCGCACCATTGACCTGAGCAGCCTCGCGACGGGGCTGTACTACGTGAAAATCGAGAACGGTACCCACGCCGAGATGCGTAAAGTGGTCATTCGCTAATACGGTGTTGATTTGACTGCTTCGGACTTCGGCCCGAAGCTGCTTGAAAAAGTTAAAAAAGGAAAAGCCCGCGCGCCGATATCGGTACGCGGGCTTTTCCTTTTTTCAGATCACCAGAGAACGCAGATTACGCTTGCGGGGAATCAGCAGCGGAAGGCGTGGCGCGCGGCCCAGATTGGTCAGATTGACCGGCAGCGGGCTGGCTGAACTTCGCGACGAGATCGTCGAGGAAAGCGCGGCCGTAACCGATGCGCGTCGCGTACTCTAGGCACAGCGCGTACTCGCGCTCATCGATTTGGCCGTCTTCCATCATCATCAGCACCAGCGTTTGCAGCTCGAAAGTGCGCTCCAGACCGGTTTCGGGGATGATGAACGTCAGGAGCTGATAATTGGAGATGATCGGCTCAACATCTTCCGCCGAAAGCTCCAGCTGCCGCCCGATATCGAGCAGGAACTCCCCCTCTTGATCGTCGAGGTAGCCGTCGGCGGTAGCGACGAGGAGGAGGTTCTGAAAAAAGTAGAGGCGTTTCTGCCGCGAATCGAGTAGGGCGCGCGTAGGCCGAGTGTTCATAAGGGAGTGGAAATCGCTCGCGAGTAACCGCCCGTTTGGAGAGAGCGGCGGCGGCTGATTGCAGTGTCAAACGGGAGCCAGAAATGGAAGTTGCTGGGCCATCCGGCGCCGCTGCGGCCCAATGAGCGGAAGGAGCGTTAAATCGATACGAGAATCTTCCTTTCGAATACGGCCGTTGCACGACGGCGCCGACGTAAATTCGCCCAATACACGCTGCTCACTCCCTCGTATCCATCCGTCCGTTAAGGGCTTTTTCGACTTTCCTGCTATGGCGCTCGCGCCCACTTCTACCGAGCCGCAACTTTCTGCAAGCAAGCTGGCTATCATTGCGTTACACTCTACGGCTTTTTACGTGCTGGCCTATTTGGTCATGCATTCGGTGGTGCAGCTGGCGGAGGTCGCGATGTCGTATGTCTTCGTGATACCGACCATCATGACGCCCAGCAAGCTGCAATTCACTATTCAGGAACACGAGTGGCGGCGGTCGGCGGTGATTCTGATTTTTGCGATTGGGCAGACGTTGGCTTTACTGCTCGCGGGCTACTTTTTCCTTAAGCTCCAGCCGGCTTCCGAGCAGCGCGGCTTGAAGAAGAGCTTTTACGTGTGGCTGGTCATCCACGGCTGCAATCAGTTTTTTGGGGCGATGCCGGCCGACAACTTCGTGCGCGACGGCTTCTGGTGCTCACCGCGCTGGCTGTTCACTTATTCCAACATTCCGGCAGTGGGCTTGGGCTTTGTCTTTGCCATCGTGTGCTTGCTCATTGGTTACAAGCTCAGCTTGTCGTTTCTAAAAACCTGCGACTCGATTAGTCTGATTCGGCTCGATAACCGCCCTACTCTCATCTGGACGATGATTTTCGCACCGTGGGCGCTCGGCACGCTCGTCATCAACGCGTGTAAGTTTCCAGTGATGACGATTCTGGAACAGACCCATCAGCTCTCGATTCTGCTGATTCTGATTTCGCTGGCGGTCGGTTGTCGGTACGAGATGCACGAGATGACCGTGCAGGCCCCGCGCCGCACCACGCTTTCCAAGAAGCTGCTCGGGGTTACGCTTGCCATTCTCATTGCTTACCGGCTGATTTTGCAGCCCGGCATTCACATCAACCCGCACGGCTACAGCAGCTACCCTGGGCGCGAAATAGCCGATAAATTATAGCCCAGCGCAGAGAGAGGTTTCGGGTGTCATCAATCTTGTAGCGGCTACGCCGGAACCGGTTGCGCAACCGAAAGGCACTAGCGGCGGCGGAACCGCACCCGAGCGGCTGTAGGTTTGGCCCGCAGCTTGCCAAGTGTCCGGGAATGCGGCGTCAGCTTCTCCGGCTTCGTCGGCTTCCCTCCTCCCCCATCACCTTCTCGAACCAGAAAGCGTGTCCGTTCGATTGCCTTTCGCCTTCCCGGTTTTCCTCCTGTTGCTGAGCGCGGCTCAGGTTCAGGCGCAGTCTTCTACGACTGCGGCAAAACCAGCGGCAAAATCTGCCCCTGCGGCCCGTAAACCTACGGGAGCCGCCGCCCCGAAAGCCACCGCGCCGCTCGCGCCCGTCGGTGGTATCAAACCGGAAGAGCGTGCCCGCCAGATGACAGTTTCGATGGCGCAAGCCCTCGGCCTGACGGCCGACCAGAGTAAGCGGGTGCAGCAAATCAACCTGCAATCGGTGGAGCGGGTGGAAGAAGCGCGGCGCACGTACGCCCGGCAGCTCAGCCTGATGGCCGCCGAAATCGATAAGATTGGGCAAAGCCGCCTTTCTCTGTTGAAAGATGCGCTCAGCGAGCAGCAATTCCGCGCTTATGCGGCGATGCGCGAGAAAAAGCTTGGTATCCCGGAAGCCTTGAAGCAGCAAGCCGCGATGAGCGAAGCGGCGGGCGGGCAATAGGCCTGATTGTACTTCTGAACTGACTAAAGAGAACTGGGCAGGCACCTATCCGCGAGTCTATCGTCGGGTAAGTACCTGCCCAGTTTTTGAATGCAGGAAAGCGACAGCCGTTTTTGGCTGCGTCAGTTGACGTTAACTCACCGGATGCGCCGGCTCGATGGCGGGACGCGCCGAGCGCTCGTCGTCGTTCACGCGCAGGGTCAACAGGGCAGCGATAAGCATCGACACGCCGCCGAAGACGAGCGTGTTCATCGTATTTCCCCCGAAAACGTGCATCGTCAGATAACCGAGGACGGTGGCGGCGACGATCTGCGGAATCACGATGAAGAAGTTGAAGACGCCCATGTAATACCCCATCCGCGAGGCGGGCAGCGCGCCAGCCAGCATCGCGTACGGCATCGACAGGATACTCGCCCACGCCACCCCAACCATTGCCATCGAAACGACGAGCAGCTTTGGGTCGGTGATGAACTTGAGCGACATCAGGCCTAGCCCGCCAATCAGCAGGCAGACCATGTGGGTGGTGCGGCGGCTCGTGCGGCGCGCGAAAACCGGCAGCAGGAAGGCGAAAATCGCCGCCACCGCGTTCCGAACCGACGAGCAGACGCCGAGCCAATCGGCGCCGGTTTCGTACTCTTTCTGCACCCGCTTGAGGTCGGCCGTTTCCGTAGCCGTCGGCTGCCCCGATTCGAGGTAATACTTCGCCAGATTGCTCGTGATGACCTTCGTAGGCGCCGCCGCTTGGAAGCGCTCCACGTCAGCGATATCGCTCTGCAACGAATTGAGCTGCTTGGCGCGGTTCTCGGCGGCGGAAGCCGTCGCGAGCGTGAACATATCGGAGAAGCTCTTCTGCGGGATTAGGGCGGCGTTTTTCTGCTCATCCGTGAGCCGCGCTTTGATGCGCGAGTACGTGGCGTCCGGCACCTGCATCTGGTAGATATTGCTCGTGACGGCGTTCGTGGAGTAAATCCACATCGCGAAGAGCGCAAACCACGTGAAGAGCTGCACCATCGCGAGCTGACTCATCGTCTGGGGCATGTGGAAGATGCCGAGGAACGACTCTTTCAGGCCGTCGAAGACTTTCGTGCGCGCTTTCTCCTCTTCGAACTCGTGCATGTTCTCCGGCGGAAACTCCTTGGTGGTGAGGACGGTGTACATCACGGCCAGAAAGAACGCAGCAGCCCCAACGTAAAACGCATACTTCACCGACGGCGGAATCTGCCCGGAAGGAGCCTCGTTCGAGATGTGAAACCAGTTGGCAAAAATCCACGGCAGCAGCGCCGCGATGACCGAGCCGATGCCGATGAAGAACGATTGCATCGCGAAGCCCGCCGTGCGCTGCTCCGGCGGCAGCTTATCGCCGACGAACGCGCGGAACGGCTCCATCGAGATGTTGATCGACGCGTCCATAATCCACAGCATACTCGCCGCGATGAGGAGCGACGACGAGTTCGGCATGAAAAACAGCGCGAGCGTCGCCATCACGGCGCCCGCAAAGAAGAACGGCCGACGGCGGCCCCACGTCGGGTGCCATGTACGGTCGGAGAAATAGCCGATGACGGGCTGCACGAGCAAGCCCGTGACGGGCGCGGCAATCCAGAGGAGCGGCAGGTCGTCTTTATTCGCGCCGAGCGTCTCGAAGATGCGACTGACGTTGGAGTTCTGAAGCTCGAAACCGAACTGGATTCCGAGGAAACCGAAGCTCATGTTCCAGATTTGCCAGAACGAAAGCCGAGGTAGGCGCCGCGTAGAAGGTGCGGCGGTGGGTGCCATTGTGGCCATACAAAGCGCGAGGTACGGAAGAAAAAGAACGCTGCCGGGCATCCGGCCCGCAGCCGGATACTCATCGGATTATCGCCGGACAATTACCGCCGAACAATTACCGGACAGTCCGCTAACTCCGCCGGAAGGCGGCTAGTTTGGCAGAATCCGAAAAGTACGGCCGAAGGAATGGGAAATCAGCAGCAAACGGCGGATTTAGTTGATAATTCGTCGTTTGCGGCGCCTTATTTACTCGTTATCCGGAAGACGAAGGCGCTCAGCGGCGGCAGGCCGACTTTCAGGCCTTTGTCGGGGGTGGCGCCGTAGAGGTCGGCGGCTTCGACGGCCAGCTCGTTTTTGGTGAGGAGCTGATCGGTGAAGCGGAGCCGGCCGGTGGTGGGGAGGCCGACGGTTTTGAGCGCCGCTTCGGGGATGCGCAGGGTGGCGTCGTGCGCTTTTTCCCGGTCGAAATTGACGACTACCAGCACGCGTTCCTCGCCCTCGTAACGCATGAAAGTGTAGCACTTCTGGTCGTCGTAACCGGCACCTTGGCCGCGCTCGTTGGCGAAATGAAGTCCGTAGAAATCGCCGGTGCGAATGGCGGCGTTGGCGGTGCAGAGGTTGAGCAGCTTGCTGTAAAACGCCCGCAGCGCTTTCTGGTCAGTGGAGAGCTTACCGCCGTCGAATTTGCCGCCGTTGAGCCATTTCTGGTGCTCGGGCACGCCCCAATAATCGAAAATCGTGGTGCGGCCGTCCTGCGAGCTGAAGCCTTCGGCATCAGTGCCCGGCTCGCCCACTTCCTGCCCGAAATACACCATCACAGGGCCTTTGTTGAGGAGGGCGGTGACGGTCATGCCGGGAATCCCGGTTTTGGCGTTGGTCGCAAACTGCGGCGACGCGATGCGCTGCTCGTCGTGGTTTTCGAGGAAGCGGTACATGTTGCGCTCCAACCCGCGCGATTCCTGCTGCCACAGATAATCGAGCTTGCCGGTGGAGCCGCCGCCCGCCATCAGCTCGCGCAAACGGTCGTAGAGGCCGACTTTATCGTAGAGATAATCGAACTTCCCGACCTGCACGTAGCTGTGGTACGCCGCCGGATTATAGATCTCGGCCACGAACTTAACCGCCGGCCGAACCCGCTTCACTTCCGGAATGCACCACGCCCAGAACTCGACGGGCACCATCTCGGCCACGTCGCAGCGGAACATATCGACGTCTTTTTCCGCCCAATAAATCAGGATGTCGCGCATCTTGAGCCACGTACTCGGCACGGGGTTGAAGTGCGGAATCTTCTTACCCTCGGCGTAATCCCAACCGTAATTGAGCTTGCACGTCTCGAACCAATCATCGAGGGACGGGGCGGCGGTGAATACGTCGTTGCCGGTGGCTTTGGCGGGGTTTTCGGCGTACTTGCCGTCTTCGCCGGGCGCCACGGCACCGGCGAGCGGGTTGTTCTGCTTCGGCACCACAAAGGCTTGGCCGGGCAGGTAATAAAAGTTGTTGTTCGGGGCGAAAAGACGCGTTTGGTCGTCTTCAGCGCCTAGATCGACGACTCCAGCGGGTTTCGCATCCGATTTATACGACCGCGCGACGTGGTTCGGAATAAAGTCCATCACCACTTTCATCCCCGCTTTGTGGGTGCGCTTGATGAGCGCCTCCCATTCCTGCATCCGCTTTTCGGGGGAGGTGGCGAGGTCGGGGTCAACGTCGTAATAATCGCGGATAGCGTACGGCGAACCGGCGCGGCCCTTTACCACGTCGGCGTCGTCGGCGGGCATACCGGGGTAGGCCGTCATGGTGGCGTGCTCCAAGATGCCGGTGTACCACATGTGCGTGATACCGAGAGCTTTCATCTCTGCCAGCGCCTTATCGTTAATCTGCTCGAACTTCCCGACGCCGTTCTCCTCGGACGTGCCCCACGGCTTGTTGGCGGTGGCGGTGTTGGTGAACAAGCGCGGCAGACATTGGTAGACGACGAGCTTATCGTCGGCTTCAGCAGCGGCAGAGGTAGTAGCCATGGAAGCGGAGGTTGAGGAAGCCGCAGCAGAGCCGGGCGTCGCGGACGGGCGCGGCGTCGAGCAACCGACAAGGGTCGCCGTGAGCGTCGCGAGTAACAGCGAATGAGAGGAAATTGACAGCATCGGGGCGAAAATTACCACTCCTGCGTGAGTGGGTGGAGCATCAGCTCATCAACGACGACGCCCGGCGGCTGATTCAGCACGTAACCGATGGCGGCGGCCACGTCGGTGGAGCGGAGGTGGGTGGCGGCTTTGGCGGGGTCGCCGGGTTGCTCGCCGTTGAAATGAGTATCGACCATTCCGGGGTAAATCACGCTCACTTTCACGCCGAACGGCCGCACTTCCTTCCGTAGCGAGCCTAACAGCGCGTCCTGCGCGTACTTGGAAGCGCCGTATACGGTGCCGTGCGCGAAGGTGCGCTTGCTCACATCCGAGGCGATGCCGATGAAGTGCCCGCTCCGCTGCGCTTTGAAATGCGGCACGGCGTACTTGGCGAGCAGAAACGTGCCGCGCACGTTGGTCGCGAAGATGCGGTCGAACTCTTCGGCTGAAAAATTTTCCAGCTCCGCGAACGAGCCGACACCCGCGTTGGCGATTACCGCGTCGAGGCGGCCGTAGTGTTCCAGCGTCTGCCGAATAACGCGCTCCACATCGGCTTCTTGGCTGATATCGCCCGCCAGATTGAGCTGTCCGGGTGTATCAGCGGGCGTCCGGCTGACGGCTATTACTTGGTGGCCTTGCTGTTGCAGGAGCGCGGCGGTGGCAGCGCCGATGCCTTTGGTGGCGCCAGTGAGGAGGATAGTTTTATGGATTGAATTTCCCACGAATTCAGAAGATTTAATCACGAATTTTCTCTTAACCGTTGACTTTCCTGACCAGATTTGCTGAGTCTAGGGAGGCGGAATTGAAGTTTATGAGAAGGCCGAAGCGCAGCTTGGCTATTCTCAGGTAGGTCAGGAGTTGTTTGTGGTGAACGGGCAGCAAACATTCGACGGATTTCAGCTCAACGATCAGCTGACGCTCTACAAGCAGATCAAGCCGATAACCCTCTCCGAGCGTTACGTTATCGTAAGTCACGATCAAGGGTACTTCTCTGTCAGCATTAAAACCTGCTTTACGAAGCTCGTGAAGCAACGCAGCTTGGTAAATGCTCTCCAGCAAACCCAGCCCTAACGCTGAATGAACCCGAAACGCCGCTCCACGCACCTCATACATCAATTGCTCTAAATCCATCTAAAAAATTCGTATAAAAATTCCAGAAATTCGTGGGAACTCCCCCTAAAAACCACTATTTCCCCAGCCCCACCACCCTTACGCCCCAAGCCGGGACGGCCAGCGTTTCGAGTGCCGCCAGCTTCTCACCTGTCACTGCATCCTGACCGGAAGTAAACCCGTTCAGGCGCTCAGCAAAGCGGTCGAGCTTGACGGTGGCGTCCTTGGAGGTGCCGTTCAACAGCACCATCACGCTGGCGTTCGACTTCTCGTCGTGCCGGAAGTAGACGTATTGGCCGTCTTGCGGGACGAACTGCGTGAGCTTGCCGGTCTGTAGTTCCGGGTGGGCTTTGCGGAACGCGAGCATCCGTTTCGTGTACTCGAAAAGGTCTTTTTCTTCCGAGGTGCGGGCGGCGGGCGCGAAGGCGTTGTGCGCATCACCGGGCCAGCCGCCGGGGAAATCTTCGCGGACTTGTAGGTCGCCCCGGTTTTTGGCGTCACCGCGGGTCGAGTTTTTCATCCCCAGCTCGGTGCCGTAGTAAATCTGCGGAATGCCGCGCGTGGTGAGGAGCCACGCGAGAGCGGTTTTGAATTTCGTGGTGTTGCCGCCGACGTTGGAATAGAACCGGCTGATGTCGTGGTTATCGAGGAAGACGCAGTTGTCGAGCGGGTTTTCGTACAGAAAATCGGCTTGCAGCGTGTAGTAGAGGCGCAGCACTCCTTCCGTCCAGCCGGGTTCGCGGGTGAGGGCTTCGTTGATGGCGTATTGAAGCTGGAAGTCGGTCACGCCGGGCAGATTCGACTTAAACCCGTTTGGTGGAGCGGCCAGCGTGTTTTTGGCGAAATACGCCTGATTCACCACGCCCTGCACCCACGTCTCGCCGAACATGCCGAGCTTGGGGTATTCGGCGAAAATGGCTTCGCCCCATTTCTTCTCGAAAGGCAAGTCGGAATAGGCGTACGTATCGAGGCGGTAGCCGTCGAGGCCGGTGGTTTCAATCCACCAGATGTTATTCTGAATCAGGTATTTTGCCACTGACGGGTTCTGCTGATTCAGGTCGGGCATGTGGTTATCGAACCAGCCGTCGGTCATCCGTTTCTTATCGCCTTCGGCGGCGTGCGGGTCGGTCAGGACGGGGTCGCGGTAGGTGGTGCGCGTGAACTCGGGCCACTCGTGGAACCACGTTTTGTCGGGTTGGTCGCGGAAGAGGTAATGGCGGTTGCCGATGTGGTTGAGCACCACGTCGTGCACCACTTTCAGGCCGCGCTTGTGGCATTCCTGCACCAAGTCGGTATACTCCTGATTGGTCCCTAGGCGCGGATCGACGCGGTAATGGTCGGTGAAGGCGTAGCCGTGGTAGCTTTCTTTCGGCTGATCATTCTCGATGACCGGGCACATCCAGAGGGCGGTAATTCCCAGCTCCTGTAAGTAATCGAGGTGCTGCCGGACGCCGGCCAAATCGCCGCCGTGCCGCGTGCGGAGCGAGTCGCGGTTGATGTGTATATCCTGCGTGCCCTTCACGACGTCGTTCTTCGGATCGCCATTCGCGAAACGGTCGGGCATGATGAGGTACACCACGTCGGCCGAGGTTACGCCTTGACCGGCGGTGTTCGCCGCGCGGCGCGCTTTCAGCTCGTAGGCGTACGTAACCGTCTTTTTCCCCTTGAATTTCAGCATCAGCTTACCCGGCTGAGCGGCGGGCGTGACGGTGAGATTCACGAGCAGGTAATTGCCATTGCTCGGCTTCTCGACGCTCGCCAGCGTCACGCCGGGGTAGTTATCCAGCGAGGCGGTCGTGGAGCCGATTTGGGGCCCGTAAACCACGAGCTGCAAGTCGGTCATCTTCATCCCGGCCCACCAGTTCGTAGGGTCGATGCGGGTGATTTGCTGCGCCTGAGCGCGTGACGCGACCAACGCCGCCGAAAGTGCCAGTACACGCCAGGCGCGGCCAAAAAAGCGAGAATTCATCAGAGGAAAAAGAACAACGGTGATCGTAGACCTTCTACCCCTGCAAGGTAACGTTGGGGGGCGGTGGGGTTGCTATTTCTCTACCGATGTGCGCGTTACAATCGTTTGCGAAGAAATTTTCTGGTCCGAAGAGGTCAGAAGCACCTTGTTCGTCATCAGAGAAAATCAAAAAGCCGCCCGTCCTCACTGCGGAGAACGGGCGGCTTTTACGGTTGAATCAGTCGGCGGGCGCGGTGAAGCGACCGGACGAATGCTACATTTTCACCAACCGGCGAACGGCGGTGCGGCCGTCAGCCAATGTCAGGCGGAGCGTGTAAACGCCTTCGGCTTTCGAGCGCAGATCCACGGTGTGGGTCAGGGTCGAAGCCGACGCCGTGAGGCTGGCTTGGTCGACTACGCGGCCCACGGCATCCACCACGCTCAGGCGCACGGCACCAGCGGGAGCGTCGGTGAGACGAAGCGTGAACTCACCGGCCGATGGGTTCGGGGCGATGCTGAGCAAGCCGCTCAACGCATCCGCGCCGATACCGAGGGTCGAGGTGGTAACGCAGACTTCGGTCGAGTTGGCCGATTGCAGCGTGGCCGATTCGGCGCGTACACGGTAGCAATACTGCGTAGACGGCGCGGTGGTGAGGTCAGTATAAGTGGCGACGTTGGCCGCCAACGTACCCAGTAGCTGGTAGTTGGTGTTGCCACCCACCGAGCGCTCGATGATCTGCCGGGTCTCGTTGCAGGCGTTATCCGTCCAGGTGACTTGCACCATGTGGTCGTTGAAAGTCGGGGCGGCCATGTTGGTCGGCACCGCTGGCACTACGGCCGACGTGCACAGCTCCAGCGTCCAGCTCACCAGCGTACCGGCGCGGGGCGCGGTGTTGTCGATGATGCGGAGCGTCCAGTTACCGGCAGCCGGCTCTCCGATGAAACGCGACAAGCCGCCGAGCGACTGATACGTGCCGCCCGTAGAGGCCGGGCACGGGATAGCGGTGTAATCAATAGCCGCCTGATCGTCGAAGTTGATGTTGAGGTTAGCACCGTTCGCGCACAAGCCCGAAGCGAGCAGCGTGGCGCGGCCCGACGGGCTGACGAGGAAGATGTCGAGGTCGCCGGAGTTGGGGTACGTAATCCGCAGGTTTTTCACGTTCACATCCTGCACTAGATCGCAAGCTCCCACATTGACCGCTGCGTTGACTACTGCCGACGAGTTGACCGTGATCGGCAGGTTGGGTGCCGCCGCCAACGCGCAAGACACTCCGATAGTGGTGAACGAGAAGCCCGTCGACACTGGGCCAGCGCCGCAGCCGTTTTCGGCCTTCACGCGCCAGTAGTACGTGGTGTTCGCGGTGAGCGTAACGCCGGTGAGGTTGTACGTAGTGTTGGTCAGCCCCGGAACCGAGGCGAGCAGCGCACCCGAGAACTGGGCGTTGTTGCTCAGCTCGAACGTGTAGGTGGTGGCGTTGGCAACGGCCGTCCAGGTGAATACGGGCGCCAACGCTTGGGCGGTAGCCGCATCAACTGGCCCGACGAGCGTGGTAGCGGCCGTCACTTGCGGCGATACCACGAGCGTGATGTTCTGGGTCTTGACGTTGGCGCCCGCCGTGGCGGTCACCGTCAAAGGGTACGAGCCGGGCGCAACGGCGGTGGTAGCCGTCACGGTCAGGGCGACGGCAGCGGTGCCGGGCGTAACGGTGGTTTGCGCGAAAGTGGCCGTAACCCCAGCCGGGGCACCGCTAACGGTGAGCGAAACCGGATCGACGAAGCCCGCGAGGCTCGCTACATCCACCGTGTAAACCGCATCGACGCCGGGGCAAGCCGTGCGGGTAGCGGGCGCGACGTTGATCGCGTAATCCGGCGCGAGCGGCGCAAGCACCGAGAAGTTCGCGTTCGAGATATCGAAGAAGAAGTTGTTGCGGGCGTGGACCATTACCCGCGCGTCCGTGGTCGGCACTACCGCCGAAGGCACCGTGAACGTTGCGGAGCCGGTGTTCGGCACGTTCGCGATGAGCGTATCGGTGTACGTCAGGCCGCCATCGCGCGAGAGGATGATATCGACGTTCGAGCAGCTCACGGGTGCCACGTTCGTGTTGGCCACCGTCCACGTCACGGTCGCCGGGGAGCCTACGTACCACTGCGGGCCGGTTGGGCCGTTCGGCGTTTGCACCACGAAAGGCCCAGCCGTGCTGGCGACGGTGATGTTGATCGTGGGGGTGTAATCGATACCGCCCACCACGAAGCCGAGGCCCGCGCTGACGTGCTCATCGCGCACGGTGCAGCGGAATTTCAGCTGTCGTGCCACGGCGGGATAAGCCTCGCCTCTGACCGGCGTAGCGCCGCTGATGATTTTGGCGAGCTGCGGGAAGTAGCGCGTCGGGCTGCTCGTAGCGAGGAACGAGCGGAAGAGCGGGTCGGTCTGGTTGGCGCGCTGGTTGGTGGCGTTAAGCACCGACGTGCCGCTTGAGCCGCCCCGGTCCATTTCTTCCCAGTTGTACGTGAGGGCGTCGCCGTCGGCGTCCTGGCCCACGGCCGTCAGGCGGAAAGGCGTGCCTTTCGGGATGGTTTTGCCGCTAGGGGGCGCCGTTACGGTCGGTGGGGTGTTGCCGGTGGCGGCCGTCACAGCGCACGAAGCGCTGTTGATTTCGGTCTGCATCTCCTGATAGTTCCCGGTGTGGAAATACGCATCGGAGTTGTTCTGCACGTTGTCGTTGTTGCCGCAGATACCGGCGTAGGCCATAATCGTCGAGCCGGAGCCGGGCTCCCACGACGTCAGCGGGTTGCGGTTACCGCCGCCGCACGAGCCGGTTTCGGCGTTGAACGGGTGGTTACCGCCGAACTGGTGACCCATTTCGTGCGCTACGTAGTCGATATCAAACGCATCACCCGTTGGCGATGGCGAGCCGGTTACGCCGCGCGCCTTCTGGCCGTTCTGGCAAACCACACCCAGCCCGGCGATACCGCCGCCGCCGGTGCTGAATACGTGCCCGATATCGTAGTTCGCCGCTCCGATGATCTGGTCGACGCGCGTCTGATTCTGGCCGAGCATCGCGGGCCCGCTGCCATTGGTGTACAGACTGGCGTTGGTGGTGATGAGAAGGTTCGTGTTCGGCACCAGAATCAGGCGCACAGCCAGCTCTTTCTCGTACACGCCCACCACGCGGTTCACGCTGGTGTTCATCGACGCCAAAGCGCTCGTGGCGGTGCCGCCGCGCGCCATTACGTACTCGCGGTTGGCCGCGAGGGCGAGGCGGTACGTGCGCAGGGTACTGCCAGTGGCCTGCACCGAACGCTGCGCCGACGGCAGCAGCGCATCAGCCTCTACGGTAGCCTGACGGGCTTGCATCGCCGGATCAGCGACGGGCGGCACGAAGCCGCACGCCTGCCCGCCGTTCCGGGCGGCGCGGTTCATATCGCGCCGATAGAAGCTGAGGTAGTGAGTAGGATCAGTGATGCTGACGGGGTCGATGTAGATCGTCCCCATTCGGCTCGACAGGATTTGTGCGTGGAAGCCGAGCGGCGTCAGGTCGCAGCGGACGGAAGCCGTCGGGTCGTCCAGACCAACGCCCGCGTACGTCTTGATCATCGGGAACTGCGCCGCGAGGGCCGGGGCCATCACGGGTGCTTCGACGATGCGGAAGCGGCCGGTGGTGCCGTCGGGGAGCGGCAGCGCCAGCACGGCGCTCGCTACTCCGCGCGCGGCGGCGGCGGTGCCTTCCATCGGGGCGGCGGCGAGTACGGGCCGCAGGCTGGCTACGTCCAGCGTAACGGCACGGTAGTTATGGAGCCAGGAAGCGTATTCCGAGGCGGAGGCGGTGAGGCGAGCGCCCGCGTCGTCGGCCCAAGGGGTGGCGGGCGCCGGGCGCGCCGACTGTGCTTGCGCGGCCCACGACAGGCCGACGGTCAGCGACAGCAGTGCGGCACGGCGCAGCTGCGGTAAAGAGTCAAGCATCAACGTAAAAAAGAGGAATGGTGAATGCAGTGAATTGGCTGACGGACGGGAGCAGCTAGGCTGCTTGTGGGTGCCCTTGAAACAGGGTTTGCGAAGATACGACCATTTCAACACGGGCGGGTTTGGATTATGACTTTCCTAAGAAAATCGCCGCGCTAACCACCAACCCCACTGATGAGAGCTCGATTTCACTTACCGACAAACTTTCCGATTGCAGCCGCGCGTTTCTAATCGAATTTCCGACCTTTGCCCTCCATTCTTTGCCGCCTTTTCTGCAACCCCGTACGATGACTGTAACGATTGACCCCGGTTCCGGCTACTGCTTCGGCGTGGAGTATGCCATTCAGATGGCGGAAGATGAGCGGGTGCGGCCCGGCGCCGGGCCGCTGTATTGCCTGGGCGATATCGTACACAACCGGATGGAAGTGGAGCGGCTGCACGCCCTCGGGCTGCGCGTCATCGACCGCGAAGAGCTGGCCGAGCTGCACGATTGCCGCGTCCTGATCCGTGCTCACGGTGAGCCGCCCGAGACGTACGCCCTCGCCCTCGCTAACCGCATCGAGCTGGTGGATGCCTCGTGCCCGGTGGTGCTGAAGCTTCAGAACCGCGTGAAACACGCCTGGGACGGCCTCGCGCCCGACAATGGGCAGCTGGTACTTTACGGCCAACCGGGCCACGCCGAAGTGGTGGGCATCACGGGGCAAACGCGGGATCAGGCCATCGTCATCACCCACGAAACCGACCTCGATAGCCTCGACTTCCGGCGCCCGATTACGCTTTTCAGTCAGACGACCAAATCGACGGCCGGTTTTTACCATATGAAGGCGCTCATCGAGGAGCGCGTGGTGGCCGCGGGCGGCAGCCTGGCCAATTTTGAGGCGAACGACTCGATCTGTCGGCAGGTCTCGAACCGGGAGCCGGCGCTGCGGAAATTCGCCGCCATCCACGATGTGATTGTGTTCGTGAGCGGGCGGAAAAGCTCCAACGGGAAGGCGCTGTTCAGCGTGGTGCAGGAGACGAACCCGCGCGCCTATTTCGTGGAGAACGAGACCGAGCTTGACCCGGCGTGGTTCGCCGACGCCACGTCGGTCGGTATCTGCGGCGCCACTTCTACGCCGTCGTGGCTGATGCGGCGCGTTGCCGACCACCTCGAAGCCCTTGAGGCGCCGGTTGCGGTCTGACTCTCTTCTAAGCCCGGCCCTTCGTGTCTCCTTCTGCGCCCGCCTCGCCGCTCCGCCTGCTGATTCGTTTTTTCTTCCGAGGGCTGCTGATTCTGGCGCCCGCTTCGCTGACGGTGTACTTCGTCGTGGGGCTGATGCGCTGGCTCGATACCACGTTCGACGTGGGCGTGCCGGGCCTCGGCATCCTCATCGTGGTGGTGGCGGTGGCGATGGTCGGCTGGGTGGGGTCGTCGCTGGTGGTGCGGCCGTTGCTGGTGCTCGCCGAGCGGCTCGTGAATCGGCTGCCGCTCGTGGGCATCATTTACACCAGCCTCCGCGACCTTTTCGACGCGTTCGTCGGTGATAATCAGAAGTTCAATCAGCCCGTGATGGTGAAGCTCACGGAAGACTCCCAGTCGTACAAGATTGGGTTCGTGACGCAGGCGACGCTCCCCAATTTCAGTCTGCCGGAGATGGCGGCCGTCTACTTCCCCGATTCCTACAACTTTTCCGGCGAGCTGCTGCTGGTTCCGCGCCACCACATCGTGCCGCTCAACCTGCCGAGCGCCGAGGTGATGAAGTTCATCGTTTCTGGCGGCGTAGCGAACGTGACCAGCCATTAGGGGGAGTGGGGGGAGATGTGGGGATGTGGAAAACGACGTGATTTAACGCATCTTCCTCACATCCTTCACATTCCCCCACATCTCCACATTCGCAAATCCCCTACCTTAGCCGGGCTGTCGGCGCACGTATTTCGCTGAGCGGCTGCACGTCATGATTCGTCGGCTGATTCGCTATTTCTTCCGGGGGTTGCTGCTGGTTGGTCCGGCTACGCTCACGATGTATTTGCTGGTGTTGGCGCTCGAATGGCTCAACAACACCTTCGATATGGGGATTCCCGGCGCCGGTGCGGGCGCCGTGCTCGTCGGCCTGACGGTGTTGGGGTGGGTGGGGTCGTCGGTGGCGGTTCGGCCGCTGTTTCAGCAGGTTGAGAAGCTGATCTACCCGATTCCCGTCATCGGCCTGTTCTACACGAGCACCCGCGACTTATTTGATGCCCTCGTCGGCGATAACTCGAAGTTCAACCGCCCCGTCCTCATTCGCCTCACCGACAACGACGCTTCCACCGCCGAAGACGGCTTCCAAATCGGCTTCGTCACCCAAGAGAGCCTCGCGTACCTCAACCTGCCCGATATGGCGGCCGTGTACGTCCCGTCGGCCTACCAATTCTCCGGCGATGTGCTATTGCTGCCACGCCAACGCATCACCTACCTCAACGCTTCCGCTACGGAGCTGATGAAGTTTGTGGTGAGCGGCGGGGTAGCGCGGTTGGGGGAGTAGCGGGAATGATGTGGGGATGTGGGGAAAAAGATGTGGGGGTGTGGAAAAGATGTGGAGATGTGAGGGAAAACCGCGCGGAGGCGAGGGAAAACTGCGCGAGCCGTCGATCAGACCGCGTTAGTCGTTGAACGGACCGCGCGAACCCCTGATAGGACCGCGTTAGCCGATGATTCTACCGCGATAGCCGTTGATCGAACCGTGCGAGGCGTTGAACGGACCGCGTTACTCGTTGATTCGACCGCGTTACTCATTGATCGGAGCGCGTGAGGCGTTGAACGGACCGCGTTAGCCGTTGATTCGACCGCGTTAGCCGTTGAATGGACCACGTTAGCCCTTGATTCGACCGTGCGAGCAGCCAACAATCACCTCAAGTCCAATCATTCTTTTTTACGCCATAATCTTCGAGAGCGCATTCGAGAGCTGAATCCAGCTCCTCAAACCAATTATCAAAGCATACTCCATCTGTACAGTCATACAAATACCAGCCAGTAGTGCCTTTTTCAATCTCAAGCCACCTACTTCTGCCATTGGCATCGTCTGGTAATTGGCATTTCATGTTCATTGATACCCTTAACAAACAGGAGTTGCTTACATCTCCCCCCCCTACTCCCGCTCCCGCCCTTCCATCTTCAACTGCTGCTCATACTCCAGCTCAGCGGCGCGCTGGGCTTCCCACTCGGCCAGCTTGCGGCGGTTGCGACCGGCGCGTGAAAACTGCTCGTAGAGGAAGCTGACGGGGTTTAGGAGCGCCTGTGGAGCTTCCGGTGCCTCGGTGGGCTGCGGTGCGAAAATGGGTTTCCCGACGGCGCGGTGCGCCATGGGCGGCGCGGTGCTCGGACGGCGGATGGCCCGAAGCGCGCGGTTGATTTCGGGCCGATCGGGGCGGTCGCCGATGATGGTGACTTGGCTGAGCTGGACGCTATCGGGGTAGAGGAGGATTTCGATGGCGATTTGCTCCGGCGTGTTCGGCTTCACGGTGAAGCGCCGCGACTCGAACCCAATCGCGCGCACGACGAGCGTATCGGTCCGCTGAATCGTGATTTGAAACGACCCGAGCACGTCGGCGACGGTGCCTTGGCGGGTTTCCGTCACGAAAACGCCCGCGCCGGGAATCGGCCGCCGGTCGAGGGCCGCGAGGACCAGCCCGCGCACTCTCACCGGTCCGTTCAGGACGGCGGCGGCGGCCGGTTTTTTGGCCGGTGCCTGCGCCCACGCCCGCCCACCGGCCGCTAACAGCATCAACACCGAAAGACCGCCGTAGAGCGAAGCGCGCAGCAGGGAACGAATAGGCATCAGCAAAGGGGAGCGGCGGGGGGCAGACAAAGGTCGAACGCGGGGAGGGAAACAAAAATCCCGCCCCGTAGCCAGTACAGGCTTCGGAGCGGGATTCGAGCGGGCGCGTTGCTTCACAAGCAGCTTCGGAAGCGGAAGGAGGCCGCGCGGACGGGTCTTAAACTGACTCTACGCCGATTAGTCGCCGTTGATCTTGGTCTTGGTGCCGTCGGCGTCCTTCACTTTGACGTCGCCGTCCTTCATCTTGAGCTTCGAGCCGTCTTCGCCTTTGATTTTCACTTTGGCTTTGTCGCCGCCCATACCGCCGGAGGCCATTTCGGCATCGCTGGTACCGGCCGCTGAGGCCGACGACGAACCGTCGCCCGACGACATCGAGCCTGCGTCATCCGACGTGCTCATGCTCTCGTCCATGTACTTCTGGTCGGCGTAATCGGCGCGGTGCGTTTCGTACGTTTTGTACATCGCGGGGTCGGTCAGCACGGTCTGGACTTCTTTCTCGTACTCCATATCGGCCTGCCGCATCGCCTGATACTGGCCGGTGGTGTCGGCCTGATACTGGTTTTGCAGCTCGCCGTAGCGCTTGGCGCGGCTGTAATACGTGGTAGCCAACCGCGTGCGGACGGTGGTGTCCTGCACCTTGAGGTCGGTGTACACGCGGTCGGCAATCCGACGGCCACGGGCGCGGTACATCGCTTCCGGGTCGGCGGTGTTGGTCATCACGACGGCCGTATCGCCGGAGGCGGAATGGTCTTCGGCGGTCGTCTCGACGGGCTTATTGTCACTGTTACAAGCTCCCAGCAACATCAAAGCGCTGGCGAGCGGAGCAAAAAGGATTCGGTTGTTCATCGCTTAGGGCGGAAAATGGAAGGTGGGGTGAGGGGTTCGGGTTGAAACCGTCGTCGCTTACGGGTGCGCTTCCGTTAGGGTTGGCTATTAGCACAAAACCCCGCCGAAGCGGGTGGCTTCGGCGGGGTTTTGAGTGGGTATCCTCACCCCCGGCCCCACACCAAAGGAGAGGGGAGATAGGATGTTGGGTGGATATTGAACCGGTCTACATCAGGCCAAAGCCTTTACGCGGCGCCGCGCTTCAGCTCAATCACAGTGATTTCAGGAAGGAAGCCGACGCGCCCCGGATACCCGATATACCCCAGCCCGGTGTTGACGTAGAGCCGCTGCTTGCCGCGCTCATACAGGCCCGCCCACTGCTTGTAGACGTATTGCACGGGGCTCCACTTGAAGCCGGGGATGTTGATGCCGAACTGCATCCCGTGCGTGTGGCCGGATAGCACCAAGTCGATGGCGGGGTAATTCGGCAGCACCTGCGCATCCCAGTGCGAGGGGTCGTGCGAGAGGAGGACTTTGAACGGCACGTCCTCGGTCCCGCGGTGGGCGGCGGCGAGGTCGCCGTACTTCGGGAAATTCAGGTGCGAGCTCCAGTTCTCGACGCCGAGGATGGCGATGCGCTCGCCGTCTTTTTCCAGAATCCGGTGCTCGTTGAGGAGCAGATTCCAGCCCGCGGCTTTGTGGTGCGCCTTGAGGCGGTCGAGGTTGGCTTTCTTGATGGCGGGCGTTTCCCAGCTCACGTAGTCGCCGTAATCGTGGTTGCCGAGGATGCTCAGCAGCGGGTACCGCGAGCGCAGCCGCGAAAGGGCGTCGACGTGCGGCTCGGCTTCAGGGGCGATGTTGTTGACGAGGTCGCCGGTCATCACTACTAGGTCGGCGCCTTGCTCGTTGATGAGGCGCGAGGCGCGTTCGAGCGGCTCGGTGTTATCGCCGTAGGAACCGACGTGGAGGTCGCTGATTTGCAGAATTCGGAAGCCGTCGAACGCGACCGGCAGGTTCGGGTAGCGCAGCGTGATGCGCTTCACGCGGAAGTCGGTCGCGCCCTTCATCATCCCCCAAATCAGCGAGGCGAACGGAATAGCGGCCACGCCCAGCCCAATCAGGCTCACGAATCGCGCCCGGCTCGGGTCGAAGCGCGGCGGCCCCGGCAGGGCTTGGTTCAAGGCCCATTTGGTGCCTCTCACCACGTCTTCGCCGAGCGGGAACAGGGCGAGCACCAGCTTCCCGGCCCAAAAGGCGAGCATTGTCGCGAAGAAGTACGTGATCCACTGGGCGGGCATTGTGCCCCGGCCGCGCATCACGCTCACGAGCACCACTCCGCCGATGAGCATCGCCGTCAGCCCCCAATACGTCCAGAACGCGGCCCGTTGGCCGCTCAGGCTCCAGCTCTGCGCAATCGTCCGGACGGCCTGATAAGCATAAAACTCCACGGCCAGCAGCACAGCCAGCGCGATCAATAATCGGGTCATAGAAGGAGAAAGACTCAGGAAAAGAAGGCCGCGCACGGCGACCAACGATGGGTAAACGCCCACCGGCCCCGCAAAGGTTGGCCCACGGCATAACAGACGCGGCGGCCTAAAGGATATTGCAAGTGAAGGCAACGCCTATATTTGCTCCCGCAGGTGCGCGACCGAGAGCGGCTGCGGCCTTTTTTACTCTGATTTCCAATCGAATCTGTGACTGACCGCACGCCGATCCACGCGTGGGCCGAAGATGACCGGCCACGTGAAAAGCTTCTACAGAAAGGCCGCGCCGCGCTCTCCGACGCCGAGCTGCTCGCCATTCTGATCAATTCCGGCACCACCAAGCTCTCGGCGGTGGAAGTGGGGAAGCTGGTGCTCCAACGGGCGCAGAACGACCTCAACGACCTCGCCAAGCTCACCATTACCGACCTCAAACGCTTACCCGGCATCGGTGAGGCCCGCGCCGTGACCATCGTAGCCGCGCTGGAGCTGGGCCGTCGGCGGAAAGAGAGTCGTAAGGCCGACCGCGTCGTGATTACGTCGTCCGCCGATTCTTATGAAGTGCTCCGGCCGCACCTGCTCGATGTGCCTTACGAGGAGTTTTGGCTGCTGCTACTGAACCGCGCCAACCACGTGATGCGGGTCGAGAAAGTGAGTCAGGGGGGCGTGGCGGGCACGGTAGCTGATCCGAAGCTCATCTTCAAAGCCGCCCTCGATCATCTGGCGTCGGCGGTGATTCTGGCGCATAACCACCCATCCGGCAACCGGCGTCCATCGCAAGCCGATATCAGCCTGACCCGCAAGCTCCGCGAAGCCGGTACCCTGCTCGATCTCCCCATCCTCGACCACCTCATCTTCACCGAAGACGGTTATTACAGCTTCGCCGACGAAGGGATGTTGTAGCGGGCGGCGGCAAAAGGTCGAAACGTCAGACTACCCGCCGTACGCAAACTCGCCGAACTCACTGCGGATCGTGAGGCGATTTTGGCCGTCGGCCGCTTCCACCCGGCCCACCACTTGCGCTTCGATGCCGAAGCTGGTAGCGATGGCAATCAGCTCGGCAGCCACGTCGGCCGGGACGTAGGCTTCCATTCGGTGGCCCATATTGAACGTGCGGTACATTTCGGCCCACGGCGTGCCGCTAGCGGCTTGAATCAACCGGAAAAGCGGTGGGGCAGGCAGCAAATCGTCTTTGACGACGTGGACGTTCTGCGTGAAATGGAGCACTTTAGTCTGGCCGCCGCCCGAGCAATGCACGAGGCCGTGCAGGTGCGGCCGTAGCCCGGCGCGCAGCCACGCCGCCACCACGGGGGCGTACGTCCGGGTCGGCGAGAGCACCAGCTCGCCGACGGTCATACCGGGCTGTTGGGCCAACACTTCGGCGGGCGCGGCATCGGTGAGGCCGTGCGGCCCGACGTAGGCGAGCGTATCCGGCAGCGCCGGGTCGTAGCTCTGCGGATGAGTGCGGCGCACAGCGGCGCCGAATACATCGTGCCGCGCCGCCGTCAGGCCGTTCGAGCCGATGCCGGAGTTGTAGCGCGTCTCATACGTCGCGCGGCCCGCCGACGCCAGTCCCACGATTACGTCGCCGGGCTGAATCCGGTCGTTGGAGATGATTTCCGCCCGTGGCGCGCGCGCGACCACCGTGGAATCCACGATGAGCGTTCGAACCAAATCCCCCACATCGGCCGTCTCGCCGCCCGTGCTGTGGATGCCGACGCCGAGGCGCCGCAAATCTGCCAACACCTCTTCCGTGCCCTCGATCAGCGCCTTGATGACCTCGCCGGGCACGAGCTGCTTGTTGCGCCCGATGGTCGAGGAGAGGAGCATGCGGTCGGTGATGCCGACGCAGAGCAGGTCGTCGGTATTCATCACGACGGCATCCTGCGCGATGCCGCGCCACACGCTCAAATCGCCGGTTTCGCGCCAGTATGCCCATGCAAGCGACGACTTCGTCCCCGCCCCGTCGGCGTGCATCACGGTACACCATTCGGGGTCGTTGCCGAGTAAATCCGGCACGACCTTGCAGAAGGCCCGTGGAAAAAGCCCTTTATCCAGCCCCGCAATGGCGGCGTGAACATCTTCTTTCTGCGCCGACACCCCACGCTGGGCGTATCGGTCGGGGGTTGATTCGAGGGGGAGCGAAGCCATACCGCAAAGGTGCCGCGGAAGGGGCGTTCGTGGAAGTATTGGGGTTGATATGGGTGGATGTGGGTGGATGTGGCCGGCTCTGTCCCAGAGACGGTGTTGATTAGGGGTTCAGTTTTTAAAATTGAAGCCAACTCTTGGACAGAGCAGGCCACGCGGCCGTAATGCGATGTTGTTTAGATAGATGATAACAAATCTGGGACAGAGCTGGCCACGC